>NZ_JAQEHY010000002.1:0-364881 GCF_027665985.1 Butyricicoccus sp. AM78-15b2TA | reverse complement strand
TTCGATACCGGCCACTTCACCTTCTCCAAGGAGGACGCCGTCAAGGCAGCCAAGGAGTTCGGCCCGCGCATCGGCCACGTTCACCTCAAGGACATCCGTCCGGACATGATGGAAAAGGCATATGCCGAGGGCTTCAAGTTCCGCAAGGCGGTTCTCGAGGGCTGCTTCACCATTCCGGGTGACGGCTGCGTAGACTATCCGGGCGTATTTAAGGCTCTGCACGATGCACACTACGAGGGCTGGTTCATCGTAGAGGCCGAGCAGGACCCGGCAAAGGCAAATCCGCTCGAATACGCAAAAATGGCGCGCGAGTATATCAAGAAAACCGCAGGTATCTGATAAGGAGGATTACAAATGGAGAAGATTCGTTTCGGTATCGTTGGCATCGGTATGATGGGCAGAATGCACGCCACCAGCCTGCAGCGTAATCCTCACGCAGAGGTTGTAGCGGTTTGCGCCCGCACCGAGAGCAAGGTCAAGGCGTTTCAGGAGGAATTCGGCGTACCGTATGGCTACACCAATGTAGACGAGCTGGTAAACAATCCCGAGGTTGACGCAATCGTTGTTGCAACCGGCGCAGATGCTCACAAGGCACCGTGTCTGGCAGCCTGCAAGGCCAAGAAGCATATCTTCTGCGAGAAGCCGCTGGCTAAGACCCTTGAGGACTGTGAGGAGATTGAGAAGGCCGTAGCCGAGAACGGCAGCAAGTGCTTTACGGTCGGCTTCATGCGCCGCTTCGACCCGTCCTACGCAGAGGCGAAGGAGAAGATCCGCGCCGGCGCGATCGGCAAGCCGATCCTGTTCAAGGGCGTTTCGCTCGACCCGTCCAGCGTGCTCGAGGCACATCTGGAAGGCGTCAAGAAGGGCATTTACGTTCCGTGGTTCATCGAGATGGGCAGCCACGACACCGACCTTGCACGTTGGTTCCTCGAGGGTGATCCGGTCGATTCCTTTGCAACCGGCGATGCTTATGTCTGCACTGGTCTGGCAGATTACAACGACTACGACAACGGTTTCTCGCTGACCAAGTTCGATAACAACACCACCGCCTACATTCAGGTAGGCCGCACCGCAACCTGCAGCCATGTTGAGAGCGAAATCGTCGGCACCAAGGGCACGCTGCGTGTCAACTCGGTACCGCGCAAGAACTACCTCTCGCAGTTTACCGAGAACGGATTCGTGGAAGAGTGCCAGGAGAGCTTCCTTGCCCGCTGGGGCGAAGCGTTCCAGGCGGAGATCGACGACTTCGTTGACTGTGTACGCACCGGCCGCAAGCCGGAGACCACCGCACACGACGGCACGATGAGCCTCAAGTTCTGTCTGCAGCTGCATCAGGCATATCTGGACGGTAAGAAGAAGTAAATTACAACCGCTTTTTATGGCAATACCGCATAATTGGACAAGAGCGATTTGCGAGTAAATTTTGCGCACTGATAAGGCGCGGTTTTGCAGCAATACTGACGTATTGCAAGAAATCGCAACGCAATCAGGGGACAAAATTTCCGCAAAGCGCCGCAGCTTTAAGTGTGCGGTGTTGCCTTAGATAAAGGAAAAAAGGAGATTCACATCATGAGCAAGAAGGAACTCGCTATTGGCGTACTGGGCGCAGGCGGCAACATTGGCCACACCCATTCTCAGAACATTGCAACCTATGTAGACGGCGCTCGTTTGGCTGCTGTTTACGATCTGAACACCGAGCGCGCCGAGGAGGTCGCTAAGACCTACGGCGCAAAGGTAATGGCAAGCGCAGAGGAGCTGATCGCTTCTCCCGAAATCGACGCTGTTGTTATCGCATCCTGGGACGGCACCCACGCTGATCTGGCGGTAAAGTGCATCCAGGCCGGCAAGCCGGTATTCTGCGAGAAGCCGCTGGCTACCACCCTCGAGGACGCGAAGAAGGTCGTAGAGGCGGAGAAGGCTTCCGGCAAGCGTCTGCTGCAGATCGGCTTCATGCGTCGCTTTGACCCGGACTACATCAAGATGAAGAAAATCCTCGACTCCGGCGAGCTGGGTGCTCCGCTGATGGCGCACTGCATCAGCCGTACCCGCAGCCATCCGAAGAACCACACCACCGAGCAGCACATTACCAACATTGCGATCCACGAGATCGACATCTGCCGCTGGCTGCTGGGTGAGAACCTGAACGAAGTCGCTGTTCGTTTCCCGCGTGCTACCTGCTTTGCAGAAGGCACCTGCCAGGACCCGCAGCTGGTACTTATGCAGTCTGACTCCGGCGTACTGATCGACGTTGAGGTTTCCGGCAACAGCTACTACGGCTATGAGATCCTGTGCGAACTGGTCTGCGAGAAGGGCACCATCCGCCTGCCGGTAGCGGCAGAGCCGATCGTCCGTTCTTACCTGCAGTGCGGTCAGGCAATCCCGGAGGACTGGACCAACCGTTTCGTAGTTGCTTATCAGGAAGAGCTGCAGCACTGGGTAGATTACCTGCAGGGCAAGACCGACGTTCCGGGCCCGGGTGCTGAGGACGGCTACGAGGCATGCAAGATCTCCGACGCACTGATCAAGGCACAGACCACCGGTCAGTGGGAAAAGGTAGAGGCATAATCCCCGCAAATGGTATACAGCAGGGGCGGGAATAGGTGTGAAACCGCCCCTGTTGATATAAAGAAGGTCATATTACCCGGTAATATGATTCCAATAGACCACTTGTCTAACAGGAGGAAAGAAAGATGAAGAGAAGCAACCTTTTTAAGCGTTCCGCAGCGATGCTGTTGGCAGGACTGATGGCAGTTTCCATGAGTGCATGCGGCGGCAGCAGCGCATCCGGCAATGACTCCGGCGATTCCCAGGCAAGCAGCAGCGGCGACACCCATAAGCTGAGCGTAGTGCTCAAGACCACCTCTTCCGAATACTGGAGCTACGTTATCGCAGGCATCGAGCAGGCGGAAAAGGATCTCGGCAACGTAGAAGTTGACGTACGCGGCGCAAACAGCGATACCGACTTCGACGGTCAGCTGAACATGGTAGAGACCATTGTAAACGCAGATATGTGCGAGGCGATTGCAATCGCACCGCTGCAGGCAGACCAGATCGCAAATGCACTGACTGGTGCAAAGATTCCGGTTCTGGCGATCGACACCAATTTTGATCAGGCGGAAACCTTTATCGGCACGGCGCACGAGGACGCTGCTTACGAGGGCGGCAAGTATGTAGCCGAGAAGATCGGTAAGGGCGGCAAGGTTGTTATTCTGGCGAATATCCAGGGCGAGTCCACCTCTGAGGCTCGTGTAGCTGGTTACAAGAAGGCACTTGAAGAAGGCGGCTGCGAGATTATCTCCACGCAGTACACCGACGGCGTAGGCGACAAGGCTGTTACCGTAACCGATGGCGTTCTCCAGTCCTTCGCGGACATCGATGCGATCGTATGCTGCGCAGACGATGTTGCGCTCGGCGCATCCCGTGCCATCAAGCAGGCAGGCCGTGACGGCGACGGCATCATCGTATGCGGCTTCGACGGCATCTCCTCCGGCGTACAGGCAGTTGTTGACGGCGAAATCTCCTGCACCGTTGCACAGGACCCGTACAACATGGGCTACCAGTGCGTTAAGAGCCTGCTCGACGTTGTAGAAGGCGAAAAGCTGGATGACTTCATCGATACCGGCTGTAAGGTCATTACTCCGGACAATGCACAGGAGTATCTGGACAAGCTGAAGAGCCTGGTATAAGCATTATTTTCTGATCCCTCACTCTCACTCTCGCGCTTGGGAAAACGCTCCAATGTTCCTCCCATTCTTCATGTCATTAAGACATACTCTCTAATATTTTTTATTCTCTCTCTTTTAACTAACCCATAAGTTTTCTTCTCATATTGCTGGAAAAGCCGCTTATGCGGCTTTTCCTATACCCCGATTCGGTTTGGCGAAAGGATATTTGACCAATGTATCAGATTTTGAAAAAACAAACGCTGAACGCAAACACCAAGCTGATGGTGATCGAGGCACCGCACGTTGCCCGCAAGGCAGAGCCGGGTCAGTTCATCATCCTGCGTGTCAGCGCAGAAGGCGAGCGTATTCCGCTCACGATCGCAGATTTTGACCGTGAAAAGGGTTCTGTCACCATCATTTTTCAGGAGGTCGGCGCAACGACGATGGCGCTCGGCGCGCTGAATGAGGGCGACTGCCTGCATGATTTTGTCGGTCCGCTCGGCAAGGCGAGCGAGCTTGAGGGTCTCAAGAAGGTCGCTGTTGTCGGCGGCGGTCTGGGCTGCGCGATCGCATATCCGCAGGCCAAGAAGCTGCACGAAATGGGCGCTGAGGTTGACCTGATCGCCGGTTTCCGCAGCAAGGACATCATCATCCTCGAGGACGAGATGAAGAACGCCTGCACCAACCTGCACATCGTGACCGATGACGGCTCGAACGGCCGCAAGGCACTGGTTACGCAGGTGCTCAAGGAGTTGATCGACGCGGGCAACCAGTACGATGCCGTTATTGCCATCGGTCCGATGATCATGATGAAGTTTGTCTGCGAGACCACTCGTCCGTACGGCATCAAGACCATCGTTTCCATGAACACCATCATGGTTGACGGTACCGGCATGTGCGGCGGCTGCCGTCTTACCGTTGGCGGCGAGACCAAGTTCGCGTGCGTAGACGGCCCGGATTTTGACGGTCACCTCGTTGATTTTGACAGTGCAATGCGCCGCGGTGCCATGTACAAGGCACAGGAGCGCGCGGCGGTAGAGCGCCGCGAGGAGCATTGCAATCTGTTCAAGAAGGAGGTCAAGTAATCATGCCGAATATGAATCCGAACAAGTGCCCGATGCCCGAGCAGGCGCCGGACGTCCGCAATAAGAACTTTGAAGAGGTAACGCTCGGCTACACCGCTGAAATGGCGATCGAGGAAGCACAGCGCTGCCTGAACTGCAAAAACAAGCCCTGCATGACCGGCTGCCCGGTACAGGTTAAGATTCCGGAGTTTATCGCTCTGGTTGCTGAGGGCAAGTTCCTCGAAGCGGCTGCCAAGATCAAGGAAACCTCCGCTCTGCCGGCTGTCTGCGGCCGTGTCTGCCCGCAGGAGAGCCAGTGCGAGTGTCACTGTGTCCGCGGCATCAAGGGCGAGGCTGTAGCCATCGGCCGTCTGGAGCGCTTTGTAGCCGACTACGCGCGCGAAAACAGCACCGAAAAGGCAGTAAAGCCGGAGTCCAACGGTCACAAGGTTGCCATCGTTGGTGCAGGCCCGGCCGGTCTGACCTGTGCAGGCGATCTGGCTCGTATGGGTTACGAGGTTACCGTTTTCGAGGCACTGCACACCGCCGGCGGCGTTCTGATGTACGGAATTCCGGAGTTCCGTCTGCCGAAGACTATCGTGCAGAAGGAAATCGACACGCTGAAGGACCTCGGTGTTGAGTTTGTTCTGAACTTCGTTGTAGGCCGTTCTGAGACCATCGACGAGCTGTTCGGCGACGGTTACGAGGCCATCTTCGTTGGCTCCGGCGCGGGTCTGCCGACCTTTATCGGCGTTCCGGGCGAGAACGCAAACGGCGTTTACTCCGCGAACGAATACCTGACCCGCATCAATCTGATGAAGGCGTACAAGGAGAACTCCGACACCCCGATCTACCACGCCAAGAAGGTCGCAGTAGTCGGCGGCGGCAACGTTGCAATGGATGCTGCCCGCTGTGCAAAGCGCATGGGCGCGGAAGAGGTCTACATCGTATACCGCCGTTCCGAGAAGGAGCTTCCGGCTCGTCTCGAGGAGATTCACCACGCGAAGGAAGAGGGCGTTGTATTCAAGTTCCTGACCGCGCCGCTCGAGGTGCTGTCTGACGAGAACTTCAACGTCACCGGCCTCAAGTGCCAGCAGATGGAGCTGGGTGAGCCGGATGCGTCCGGCCGCCGCCGTCCGATCCCGGTTGAGGGCAGCGAGTTTGTACTCGACCTTGACTGCGTCATCGCGGCAATCGGCACCAGCCCGAACCCGCTGATCCGTCACACCACGCCGGGTCTGGATACCAACCGCAAGGGCTGCATCGTGGCTGACGACGAGCACGGCATCACCTCCAAGGACGGCGTGTTCGCCGGCGGCGACGCCGTTACCGGTGCGGCTACCGTTATCCTCGCAATGGGCGCCGGCAAGCGCGCTGCGGCTGCAATGGACGAGTACATCAAGAATAAGAACAAGTAATTTTTGCTTGCTTATGCGAAAAAGAACCTGTCTTACGGCAGGTTCTTTGAGACTGTCGAAAAACTTCGTTTTTCGAGCAGCCTCTCGCTCGAAACCACGCTTTCGAGCGAATACTGAAGAAAAACCGCGCCCTGCGGGCACATTTTTTCTTCCCTTGTATAAAAAGTCAGGTACACGCCCCGACTTTTTATGAATTTGCTCCGCAAATTCTATTTTATGCGTGCTGCCGCACGAAGCGTAAAAATTAAAATAATACTTTTTTGACAGACTGAAAGAACCTGTCTTACGACAGGTTCTTTTCTTATACTCTAAAATAAATCGAGCATATTATCCAGATAGATTTCTTCTCTCACGCGCAGCTGATATGCCGGTTTTGTCATATAATACAGCAAAAACTCGAGGATCAGCGCGCTTCCCAGTCCCCTGCCCTCGATCTTAAACTGTGAAAATCCCATTGGCAGATACGTCCGCAGAATAGCATCAACGCCGATGAACCCCGGATTTTCCATCGCCTTGGAGAACCGATAGCCGCCCTGTGCATTCGGTGCTTTGCACCGGTGCTCGCAGTCCTCGCCGAGATTTTTGCGGCTGACAACCTCGTAGCATTGCTTACGGTCACTGCACCCGAACCAGCAGCACTCATTGCACAAAAATTCCACCTTATCTTTGTGCACCTGCGACAAGGCGTTTAATTCCTCAAACCGTTTATTCAATCGAAAATCCGGCACGACATACCGAAATTCTTCCCTGTCCAGCTCGTGCCGGAAATCTTCAAAATCGGTCAGCACCTTAGTCGTAGACGACACGAGGTACAGCGCCGGATACCGCGTCCGCAGGTAGCCGGTCAGCAGCTCGGAATGCACGATTACGCCGTTCTGCACGCCGTTTGCCTGCGAAAACAGCTCGCATAGTGCATTGCATTTGCGGTCGGACAGGTGTTCCTCGCGCAGAAGCGAATTGCTGAATGTCAGCCGCGCGGAAATGCCGTATTCCTGTGCCAAAGCCAGCGCTTCGCGTGCGCCGCACTCACCGAAACCCGCTCGTCCGCCTCCCCAGAGGCAGTCCGCCGGTGCGCCGTAAATGGACCCAATCTCACACCAGTCGTAAAACCAGTCACGATTTGCGCGGTATAGTGGCAGAAATACGCGGTAAAACTCGTAAAATTCAAACAATCCAGGCAGATGATAGTATGCTTTGGCTGACACGGCCGCTCGCCTCCTTTGCTCCGTATAGCATACCACAAAATGCCGGAATACGCAAAAGAACCTGTCGATTGACAGGTTCTTTTCACTCAAACCCACGGAAATACCATGCGCACGCTGAACAAAGTTGCGGCTGCGCTCAGTGCGTTGGCGCACAGCGCGTAAGCGACCGGATGAGCCGTTTCCCGCCGGGTCTGCAGCCGTTTGCGGTAAATAACGGCCTCGACGATCCAAATCACAAGCTCAAGCGGCGCAAATACCAGATACCGGTAGAATGGCATGCCAATCCACATGCAGGCCGCCGTTACGACTGTGAGCAGCAGCTGCGTGCCGATGTTGACGCCAAGGAACAGCTTTGCGTTGCGCCTGTCCCAGAAGCCGAACGGCAGCAGCAGGATTCCCTCTATTAGCAGCGTCGGCAGCAGCGAGGACGCGAACTGTTTGAGATATGTCAGCAGCGGATTTCCGGTTTTTACCGTATTATCCGCAAAGTCACAGGTGAATATCTGCTGCAGCTGTGTGCGCTTCATCACCTCAGAAAAGTTTACTTTCTGCTGAGAATCATCATAAATCGCAATCCGAAACGTGTCCGGCGTGCCGAAATAGCTGAACACAAACATGTCCTTGTCCGGATGCTTGTAAAACAGCGGTGCAGGCGTGCCGTCCAGCATGGCATAGTGCCAGCCGTCCATGCGGTCACACTCCAACGCATCCAGCGGCAGCGATGCACGGTCGATGTGGTTCCACTCTATATTGTCGATGCATTGCTCGGGTATCTCGCCCGGAATGAGCAGGTCAACGTAGTAATCGCCGTCCGGCGCATTCTGCACCTGAATGGTGATCTGCGGTTTCGGGCCCGAATCCGCACTTGCGGAGACCGGCAGCACGGCCAGCAGGAACGCGGCTATGCACAGGCAGGCTTTCCACTTTTGTTTCATGGCGGTCATCCTTTCTCGTATTTAGTTCTCCGTTCCACCGAGATACAGCGTATTCCCTTTCATTTCAACCTGTTCCCCGAGCAGTTCAAACAGCTTTGCCGGAACCCACGTCTTGCCATCAGCGAAATACGGCGCCGCGCCGAACGAAACCGGTGCTTCCGTGCCGTCGCCGTTCATCACCGAACGGATATAGGAATCCTCACCGATGTTTATATGCGTCATAACCTTGCCGTTGTTCATCTTCGCCTGACGGTTCTCTATGTCCCACGTCACGGTGTAGCCGAGGGCTTCGCCGACCTCACGGAGCGGCACCATAGCCACGCCGTTTTCCATGCGCCCTTTGTCGAGCGTCTTGTCCTTGCACACGATGTTAAACGCATTCGTCTCATCGGCTTCTCCGGTGAAAGCATTCGGCACCCCGCCGAGATACAGCGCGTCCCCGCGCATCTCAATCTGCTCGCCGAGCAGGCCGAACAGCTCCGCCGGAACCCACGTTCTGCTCTGTGCGATATAGGGCGCGGCGCCGAGTGCTCCCGGGCGGCTCATGCCGTCCGCGTCCGGCAGAGCGGTTGCGCGGAAATACTCGTCCTGACCGATGGTCACAGTCGTCTGCACCGTGCCGTTGGTGAGGTGCACCGTGCGGTCCTTCGCATTCCACTTGACCGTAAAGCCGCACAGCTCGGCGGTCAGGCGCAGCGGAACCATGGCCACGCCGTTCGTCATGCGGCCTTCGCCTGCGACTATGTCGCCCTCAATGACGATGGCGAACGTGTCATCCTCCTGCGGCAGCAGCACGACCTTGTCCGTACCCGCCTGCGCCGGATAGCTCTCCAGAATCGTGTCATACCATGCGAAAAACCGGGTTCCCATGCGAATATCATCGAGTTTCGCCTTGTTTTTCGTGCCGAACGGCGTAACAGACGCATTCCGCGCAATGTTCAGCATCAGGCTGCCGTCGCTTGCCTGCACGGTCAGACTGCCGTCCGCATTTCTCTTCACCTGCTCGGCAGACAGCAGGCTTGCAGGCTCGTGTTCGTCGGTCAGATTGACCAGAATCGCCTTGGCATACACCTGCGGCGGCTCGGACAGCGCCATCATTTCCCCGCAGTAGAGGTACACCTCGTCACCCTTTTTGATATCCTGTGCGCCTGCCGGCAAACCAGTCTGCGTGTCCATGATGATCGTCTGCTCCGCAATGTGCACCACAACCGTGCCTGCGGTTTCGGTGCTGACGGTCAGCTCGCCGTCCTGCCTGTCGGTTACTGTGGCGCGCACGCCGTACAGGTCAAGCTCCGCGTGCTCGGCGGAGTCGGTCGCTGCCGCGTCCGTGTCGATCAGGTTCACCGCTCCGGCGGGAATCGCGCTCATGCCGAACAGCACCGCTGCAAACAATGCCGCCATTCGCTTTTTCTCCATCATAATAACTACCTCCTTTTTATACCCAGTTAGACGGTCCGGAAGTGGTTTTGTTCCCGGTTTTCTTTCGGTGAGTGCAACAAAAAACATCCGCTCTGTTTAGTCGTTTTCCCTAAAAGAAAACGCAGGCAAAAGACATGACCGTCAAAGTCACGCTTTTGCCTGCATCCCTTATTTATTTCGTTCCAGAGAGGCTTCGTGTTCCGTCTCCATTTTGCTCAGCAGCTCCGCCGCCGGTCCTTCCGGATAGTCGTTCCTGCAGGATTCCATTACCTGTGCAAACTCCTCCGAGCCGTCATGCCATGCGGCATCCGCCGAGGCAATCTGCCCGCAAATGAACTCTGCCACCGGTGTGCTGTCGTCCGACGATACCGTCTGATCCCCCATCAGCACCAGATACGCCAGAACAGTATGCGGCGATTCCAGAAAACGGCTCCGCAGCTCCTCGCACGCGCCCTCACTCGGCCCGCCATCGGACGCAAGCGTAAACGCGATCAGCCTGTCGAGCGCAACCGTGTCCCTATGCGCCATCACATACGCATCGTCATCACTGTTTGTATCGGTGCTGACTGCCGTCCAGTCGGTCTTCGCCAGCTCGGACGCGACCGCCTGCGCGGACGAATCCGCCGTCTGCGACACCTTTTCCCCACCGGCACCGCTGCATCCTGAAAGAAGAACAGACGCCATACATACCAATACCGCTGCTTTTTTCATAAAGATCCCCACCTTTTATTAAATTGTTGAAGGCAGCACCGCTTGCATGGTGCGGTATTGCCTTACCTTTTATCAGTTGCCGTACTGCTTGAGCATACGCTCCTGCAGTTCCTTTGCGGCGTTGAAGCCCATCTTCTTCTGACGGTCATTCATCGCTGCAACCTCGATGATAACGGCAAGGTTACGGCCGGGCTTTACCGGAATGGTCAGGCTCGGAACCGCGATATCGAGGATGGAGGTCGTCTGGCTGTCCATGCCGAGACGGTCGTACTGCTTGCCGTCTTCCCACGGCTCAAGGTTGATGACAAGCTCAACCTTTTCGGTCATTTTAATCGCGCCGACACCGAAGATACGGCGAACATCAACAATGCCAATGCCGCGCAGCTCGATAAAGTGGCGGATAACCTCCGGCGCCGTACCGACGAGCGTCTTGTCGGATACGCGCTTGATCTCAACCGCGTCGTCCGCGATCAGACGGTGGCCGCGCTTTACCAGCTCGATCGCAGTCTCGGACTTGCCGACACCGGAGTCACCGAGCAGAAGCACACCTTCGCCGTAGATTTCGATGAGTACGCCGTGCAGTGTAACACGCGGTGCAAGATTGACCTTGAGGGAGGCGATGATCGCACTCATGATGGTAGAGGTAAACTCGTTGGTACGGAGGATCGGCACACCGTGCTCCTGTGCAGCCGCAAGGCACTCCGGAAATACGTCAATGTTGCGCGAGAGCAGCAGCACAGGGATGCCGGTCTCGAACAGACGGTCGAAACGGCTGCGGCGCTCCTCGCTCGACAGACCCTCTACATAACTGGACTCAACCTTGCCCATGATCTGGATACGGTTCGGATCGAAATAATCAAAAAATCCTGCCAGCTGCAAACCGGGACGGTTTACGTCGTCCTTGGTGATCTCGGTCTTTTCAAAGCCTTCCGGACCGTAAACGACCTCAAAATTAAATTCATGGATCAGATCGCCCAAGCTGACACCGAATTCTTTTAACTGCATAAGTATAATGCTCCCTTCCGCTGTGGCAGGTATTCTATATCCTCTTTACTCTGCTGTTTTATTACTGTATAATACATAGTATAATACATAAAGTAGATATAGATGTATTATACCCTATTTTCCTGTTATTTTCAACGATTTCCGCACGGACCGCAGGAAAACTTGAAATTTTCTCTTTTTCTGAAAAAAATGCTTGCATTCATTCTATACATGTGGTAATATAATATCTGCTATGCAATGCCCGAAAGAAGGAGGTGCAGGAAAATGGCAAAGTGCGATATTTGCAATAAGGGTGTGACCTTTGGTATTCAGGTTTCCCACTCTCACCGTCGTTCCAATCGAACCTGGAAGCCGAACGTTCGTCGCGTAAAGGCTATGGTCGATGGTACTCCCCGCCATATCAACGTATGTACTCGGTGCCTCCGTTCCGGCAAGGTTACCCGCGCTATCTGATTTTAACGATCTGTGCGTTTACGTTGAAATGCCAAAGCGCTCTGTTCGCAGAGCGCTTTTCTTTTACCCTTATAGTATGTAGGTGATTTCCATGAAAAAGGCGTTTCGTCCTGCCTTTACCGCCACGATACCCGTACTGTGCGGCTATCTGTTCATCGGTTTTGCATTCGGTGTTATGCTGCGCGATATCGGCTTCGGATCGATCTGGTCCTTCTTCTGCAGCCTGAGCATCTACGCTGGCTCGGGACAGTATCTGCTTGTGTCGCTCCTAGCGGCCAGGGCGTCCCTTGTTACCGTTGCGGTGATGACGCTGCTGCTCAACTGCCGGCATATCTTCTACGGTCTGTCCTTTCTGGAGACTTTTCATGAGATGGGCCGCCGCAAGTGGTACATGATCTTCTCGCTGACCGATGAGACCTATTCCCTGCTGTGCTCGGTCAAGACGCCCGAGGGCATTGATGCAGGCGATATGCGCTTCTGGATCGCCATGCTGGATCACAGCTACTGGATCCTCGGCTCGGTGCTCGGCACGATCATCGGCGGCATACTGCCGTTTGACACCACCGGCATTGATTTTGCCATGACCTCGCTGTTCACGGTTATCTTCGTGGAGCAGTGGCAGAGCACGAAGTGCCACATCCCCGCACTGATGGGGTTGGCTGCGGCAGCTGTGTCGCTCGCCATCCTCGGGCCGGACAATTTCATCCTGCCCGCCATGCTCGCAATCTGCGTCATGCTGGTCGCTATGCGCGGCCGTCTGGCAAAGGAGGTCGCCTGATATGACAACGACATACGCTATCGCCATGATTGCCGTGGCAGCCGTCTGCACATTTGCAACGCGCGTCGCGCCGTTCCTGCTGTTCAACGGCTCCAAGCCCATCCCGCCGATCATCCGATACCTCGGCTCTACCCTGCCGCCCGCAGTCATTGCGCTGTTGGTCGTGTACTGCCTCAAGAACGTCGGCTGGGTGATGGGCACCCACGGTATTCCCGAGCTGCTGTGCATTGCCATCACGGCGCTGCTGCACATCTGGAAGCATAATAACCTGCTGTCCATCGGCGTCGGCACGGTGCTTTACATGGTGCTGGTGCAAAATGTGTTCGTTTAATCCATACGCAGGGGCGGATCGGTGTGTCCGCCCTTTTCTGATAGCGGTTTACAGGGCTTTACAATTATTTTCGATAACTTTGCAAAAAGCTGTTGACAATTTGCTCTCTGCATGCTATTATATATAAGTCGCTGAGACAGACGGCTTGACAAAAACGCTGGTGTAGCTCAGTTGGTAGAGCAGCTGATTTGTAATCAGCAGGTCGGGGGTTCAAGTCCGTCCACCAGCTCCAATCAAGCTGGTAATTGAATATGGAAGGTTTCCCGAGTGGCCAAAGGGAACAGACTGTAAATCTGTCGTCTATGACTTCGGTGGTTCGAATCCACCACCTTCCACCAAAGCGAAAAGACATTCCGAAAGGAATGTCTTTTTTGCTTTGACGGAAGGCAGGTGGCGGATTCGAAAGCCGGCTCTTAGAAACGTGCCGGTGGCACGTTTCAACCGGCGTGGCTTTGCCGCAGCAAAGCGAATCCACCACCGGACGGGCAGGCACGCGTGTGGCAATGCGGTTAGGGGACTGCACCAGACGCTCAAGTTAGGCACGCGCCCTAAACGGAGCGCCGGCTCTTAGAAACAGCCCGGTGGGCTGTTTCAACCACCGTGGCTTTGCCGCAGCAAAGCGAATCCACCACCGGACGGGTCGGCACGCGTGTGGCAGTGCGGTTAGGGGACTGCACCAGACGCTCAAGTTAGGCACGCGCCCTAAACGGAGCGCCGGCTCTTAGAAACAGCCCGGTGGGCTGTTTCAACCACCGTGGCTTTGCCGCAGCAAAGCGAATCCACCACCGGACGGGTCGGCACGCGTGTGGCAGTGCGGTTAGGGGACTGCACCAGACGCTCAAGTTAGGCACGCGCCCTAAACGGAGCGCCGGCTCTTAGAAACAGCCCGGTGGGCTGTTTCAACCACCGTGGCTTTGCCGCAGCAAAGCGAATCCACCACCGGACGGGTCGGCACGCGTGTGGCAGTGCGGTTAGGGGACTGCACCAGACGCTCAAGTTAGGCACGCGCCCTAAACGGAGCGCCGGCTCTTAGAAACAGCCCGGTGGGCTGTTTCAACCACCGTGGCTTTGCCGCAGCAAAGCGAATCCACCACCGGACGGGTCGGCACGCGTGTGGCAGTGCGGTTAGGGGACTGCACCAGACGCTCAAGTTAGGCACGCGCCCTAAACGGAGCGCCGGCTCTTAGAAACAGCCCGGTGGGCTGTTTCAACCACCGTGGCTTTCACCGCAGTGAAAGCGAATCCACCACTGGACGGGTCGGCACGCGTGTAGCAGTGCGACCATGGGCGGCAATAGCCAATCACGACAGGCACGCGCCCAATCCGAAGGGAAGAACAGGTTGTTCGATAGCGAAATCAACCTGCACAGGCTATTGGGAACGATATATTGTCATTTGCGACGTGCGCACAGTGTGCGCCCGCATATCAATCAACGACAACGTGCAATTTAGGCGAACACGGTTCGCTCTACGGGATATATGGTGCAAAACCATGTCTCTCAACAAACAAGCGCTCCGGTTCTCCCTTTTACCTTTTGTGTTGATATAAGCCTATCCCTCCGTCGATTTGACGGAACTCCAAGCATAGGAAAAGGAGCAAGGTGAGTTTCAACCTTGCTCCTATCGGTCAGAATATGCTATTCAGTTCAACAAACTGGAATTTAACGTTCACTCATATATTGTTTTATTTCATCAGAAGTCAATTTTCGTATTTCTGTATGTGGATATTCTTTATACTCTCCAACATTAAACACAGGTGTCATTTGTTTGCATTTCTTGTCTTTATTCTTTTTCAAGAATAGATGTAAATCCTCATTCCCGGCGAATATTTTATAAGATACTCTGCCTTTACTGTTCTCTATCTCATAAATACCACACGAACCTTTCGTTGTATAATCGGCTGTTCGTAAATAAAGTTTTGCAATTTCCAATGACTTAAAAGGAAAATTCCATCTTTGTAATCCTCTGTTTGGGTCATGTTCAATACAAATGCAACGTCCACAAGTTCCACAAATATATTGAGTGTGGTTTTCTAAGCAGTCCAAGGGATTTAGTAATGGTGTTATTCTATTTTCATCAGAGTAACATTCTTCACACATTCTTCTTTTCGATCCTTATCAAATTCATATTTGTCTAACTGTTCCTTATCTATATAGATGCAAAAAGCAGCAAATTGTTCCAACTTTCTTATATCATACAATATTTTTGTGCTTCTTTCAAGGTACAAAAAGATGCCGAAGTTGCCTTCGGCTCTTTTCGGTACCCAGTTTCTGTTCATCTGGAAATGTCTGTATCATTAGTGAGCTTTCCATCAGCCTTTGGTGAAATCGACGAAGTTTATTTCATCAACACTTAGGGTAAAAAGCGCTCCGGTTTCATCACTTGACAAAACCGGAGCGTCCGTTTATAATACTGATATAAGAACGGCTCTCACGTGTCAGGTGCGGTCGTTCCCCGAACAAGTTTAGAGCTTGAGGAAAACGCCGCTGCCTTTTTAGGTGGCGGTTATTTCTTGAGGTTCAAGATACCGAAGACAACCGTCGCAAGCAGCATCAGAAGCGTAAGTACCTCCATTGTTGTCATGCGCGTCACCCCCTTATTCCGGGGGAATAACCTCGCCGTTCCATATCAGCAACTTCATTATAGCATACATGGTTTCATACTGTCAATAAACCGCTCTTCGGGGCGGCTTTTGTGTATTTACCCCGTATTTCAATCACATAAACCCCAAAACAGGCACACCTCACGGTGTGCCTGTTTTCCGTATATTACTCTCTATCCTGCGACCCGCTGTCTCCTACCACAGAATCAGCAGGTCGGATATTGTACTTGCCGCGATGATGACGATCCAGCAGACAAGCGGTGCTACCCACTCTGCCCTTCCCTCGCCTGTCGGCGCGAGCTTGGGGCACGCTCTCATCAGAAGCCTTGCTGCCGCGAAGCCGAGCGCGCCGCCGAGCGTATTCAGCAGCAGATCATCTGCCGAGGTGACGCCGCCCGCGGCCAGCTGTATCAGCTCAATGCTGAGCGAGGTGCCGAAGCACCAGCCGATGGTGCGTCCCGCCCGCTCGAACCACCGCCAGAACAGCGGCAGGAACAGCCCGAGCGGAAACAGCAGCGCGATATTTCCGGCAATGTTCACGAACGCGCCCAGACCGGGCGCCTCCGGAGATTTTACCACGGAAATCATATCCGCGAACGGAATCAGCTCCAGCCTTGGCTGCGGCAGCCTGCCGATGAGCAGCTGCGCCAGCGAGGGACCGGTAAACAGTCCCACGCCTGCAAGGTACACCAGCAGAAGCAGCGTGCCGATGATACCGCGCTTTCTCATCCGAGGGGCACTTCCGTTGTATAGGCAACATCACCGTCCTGTACAGACTCGACGCCGTTTTCCGCGTCCTTCTCCGCCTGTGCACGGTATTTCTCGATGATATCCTTCGGATAATCCTCTTCGGTGTAGCCTGCGCTTGCGCTCCACTCATCGCCCTTTTCGTCCGTGTAGGTCACGGATACGTTGCTGCGGGCAAACTGCTGCATAATGCCATACGCCATCGCATCGCTGCCGTACAGATTCATTGCGTCAATGTTGACCGCATTCTTGAGCAGCGCATCGATGTCTGCTCTGTCGGTCACCTGCACGCCCTGCCAGATGTCTTTATCCGGCAGATAGATGCTCAGTGTAATCAGCTTTACGTTTTTCGCGCTGATGGCCTTGGGAACGATATTGGCGTACTTTTTGATGAGTGCAAGCGTCTTTACGTCCTTGTCGGTCACGCATACGGCACCCTCGCTGTAATAATCGTCGTTGTTCTGCTGCGAGAATTCCATGCGCAGCACCGGCATGGCATCACCGGTGTGGGTCAGCGTCTCTGCCTTGAGCGTGTCAATGATCTCCTGCGCCTTCTGCGAGTCGCTGAGTGTGCCGACGCCGTTGTAGCCGTCACCGTTGGTGTAGAAAACAATGTTGCGGTGGTAACCCTCGTTGACCTCGCCGAGCGCAAACAGCGACCACGCCTTCTGCTTGTACTCTGCGGACTGGTAAATCTGCTTTTTGAGCGTGAACACTTCGTCTGTGGCCGGCAGCTCATACGAACGGCTCTTCACCTTGCCGTTCTCCAGCTTGAAGGTGACGGTAATGCACGCCTTCTGTGCATTTTCATCCGTGTTATTCAGACTTTCCACGCCGAGCGCCGCCAGCTGCCGCGATGCCGCGATGTTTTCCGGCTCACTGAGCAGTGCCGATTCACCGACGTAACCCATCGGCGCTGCCGCTGCAATGCTGCCCTCATCCGGCAGCCACTTGTCGTAGCCGAACACGTCGGACTGCATGGTCAGCAGACCCGCACACAGCACTGCAAGGATGATAACCAGCTGCAGCGGCTTGCGGAAGATGGCGCGGAAGTCGAACGCATAAATAATCTCCACCACGCAGTGGAAAATGACCGTGCCGAGCACCAGACCGACCCAGAACCACAGCTCGGATTCGTAGACCAGCATTTTGAAAATCTCAGCGAACGCCGTACCCATAACCACGCAGATAATAATCTTGACGGGCAGCTTGATCGGGTTGAATGCCAGTGCCGTGCCCGCCCGCTCGCTCTTGCGGATGCGGAACAGGAACAGTGCCAGTGCGGTGATAACGATCGCCGCAACCGCATAGCCAATCAGCAGACCGATAGCACTCGACTCCTGCAGCCCGGCGGCGTAATCCATCGCATGGACAGGCTCCACTGCCCAGCTATGCATTTTCGTGCCGTTTACGCCGAAATACTGAATCAGCGGTGCAAATTTGCTGCAAAACAGCAGCGAAATCATGGAGGCATCCGTCACATAGGTCTGGAAGAACATGCTCTTGAGACCCTGCCACAGTGCGGTTACGAGCGTCGGTCCGAAGTACACCCACAGACCGAGCAGCAGCGTGATGACCGTGTTGCCGCACAGAATGGTCGTAACAGCCGCCATCGCGTACAGCAGGAAGAAGAAAATGACGTTGGACGCGATCACGCCGATGAGCGATGCGTTGACTACCTCACCGAAGCCCATCGCGCACGTGCAGACGATGCTCAGCGCATGCAGCACGAGGTACGGCACCAGCGCGCACAGCGCACCGGTCGCGTAGTCCACCGCGAACAGGCGGCTGCGCGAAATCGGCAGGCTGTGATAGAAATCCACCTTGCGGCGATTGTGCAGGTACGCGAACATGCTCACACCGCAGGTGACCGCCAGAATGATGACGGCCAGCTTGACAAACATATTCTGTCCGCCGAGCATCTCACCGACGCTCTCCACATAGCCTTGCCAGCTTGCCGCGGCATCTGCCGCACTCAGATTGACCAGATCCTGCTTATGTGCCGACAGGCTGTGCTGCGCCGTCATAATCACCGGCAGCAGCTGTGCCATAAAGAATCCCACCGTGGACAGCACGATGGCCCACAGGTTGCGTTTCATGCAATCCCGCACGAGACCCTTAGAACAGGAGTTTCTTGACATCATAGCCTGCCACCTCCGTTTCATTGATAAAGATTTCCTCCAGCGTCAGCGGGAGCATTTCGCAGAAGGTCGGTTCAGCGCGTTCACCCTGGCGAGCAGCTCTTCCCGGCTGCCGCGCGCCGTAATAGTGTACAGCGAGCCGCGCTGCTCCTTGTGCAGAATGTCAAAGCCTTCCCACGCGGAATCCGGCAGCGGATTCGGGAAAATGCACTGCATTTTGTACATACCGAGCTTCATGTCGTCCAGATCGCGCGAGAACAGGATGCCGCCGCGATGCAGCAGACCGACGTGGTCGCAGATGTCCTCCAGCTCACGCAGGTTATGCGAGGCGATGATGGGCGTCAGACCTCTGTCGGCTACATCCTCGGCAAACAGGCTCTTTACCGTCTGGCGAACGACCGGATCGAGACCGTCGAACGTCTCATCGCAGAATAAGTAGTCCGTGCCGCTGCATACGCCGCAGATGACCGAAACCTGCTTTTTCATGCCCTTGGAGAACGTCCGCAGCTTGCGGTTTTCGTCCAGACCGAAGCCGTTCATCAGCTTGCGGTAGCGCGCTTCATCGAATTTGCTGTAAAAGCGCTTGTAGTAGTTTTTCATTTCCTTCGGCGTGCTGTTCGGGAAAAAGAACTGCTCATCCGAGATAAAGAAAAACCGTTCCTTCATCGCAATGTTCTCGAAAATATCCTTGCCGTCGATCTGCACCGTGCCCTCGTCCGGCTGCAGGATGCCTGCCAGCATGCGCAGGAACGTGGACTTGCCTGCGCCGTTCGAGCCGATCAGGCCGTAGACCGAACCGTCCTTCACTTCCGCGCAGATGTGATCGACCGCCGTGATGTCCTCAAACCGCTTGGTCGCGTTGGTTGCCGTAATCATGTTCCGCTCTCTCCTTTCCTCTCTACCCAGCCGCGCATCTGTTCCTCGGTCGCCCCGAGCGAACGCGCCTGACCGGCCAGTGCGGTAATCTGCTCACCCAGTTCGTTAAGCCTCTGGGAACGCAGCGCCGCTGTATTGTCCGATATAAAATTTCCCCGTCCTTTTGCGGCGTAGATCACACCGCGGCGTTCCAGCTCTCCGTAAGCGCGCTGTATTGTGTTCGGGTTGATCGACAGTTCCATCGCAAGCTGCCGTACACTGGGCAGCTGGGTGTCCGCCGGCAGTGCCCCACGCAGAGCCAGTCCCTCAATGCCGTCCACCACCTGTTCATAGATGGGTCGGGCATCCCGATAGTCGATTTTAATCACCTGACGCGCCTCCTTTCCTTTTGTTGATTTGAGAGTGTATCAACTGTACTGTGTGTTTTAGTACAGTTAGATAATAACACGAACCAGACGGTATGTCAAGCATAATTTGTAGTTAGGCGTTAACGTGATAGATGGCCTTACCGTAGAGTGTGCCGAGGTCGTGCCCCATAGCACCCTACAATTATATTCCTGCCATCCGAAAACTTTCCGAACATTTTTTGCATTCGTGCAAAAGAAAAAGGGCGCACAATGTGCGCCCTGCGGAGAACCATCCCTTCACGGTCATTCTCCATTTTCCATTTTCAATTCTCCATTATTTCCATTTCCACTCGCGGACTTCCGGCATATCCTCACCGTACTCGTTGATATACTGCTGATGCTGCACCAGCTTATCGCTCATCTTCTGGTAGAGGTACGCGCCGCGGTTGCCAAGCTGCGGCAGGCGCAGCAGAACGTCCTTGACGAGGTGGAAGCGGTCGATATCATTCTGCACGCGCATATCGAACGGCGTGGTGATGGTGCCCTCCTCCCTGTAGCCGCGAACGTGCAGGTTGCGGTTATGACGGCGGTAGGTCAGCTCATGAACGAGCGTCGGGTAGCCGTGGAAGGCGAAGATAATCGGCTTATCCTTGGTGAACAGCATGTCGTACTCGGCATCGGACAGGCCGTGCGGATGCTCCCGCTCGGGCTGCAGCTTCATCAGGTCAACCACGTTGACAACGCGAACCTTGAGTTCGGGCAGCTCTTCCCGCAGGATGGATACGGCAGCCAGCGTTTCGAGCGTCGGCGTCTCGCCGCAGCACGCCATAACAACGTCCGGCTCTGCGCCCTGATCGTTGGACGCCCACTCCCAGATACCGATGCCCTGGGTGCAGTGCTGCACAGCCTGCTCCATGGTCAGCCACTGCGGACGCGGATGCTTGGATGCCACGATGACGTTGACATAGTTGCGGCTCTTGATGCAGTGATCGAAGCAGCTGAGCAGGCAGTTTGCATCGGGCGGCAGGTACAGACGGACAACATCCGCCTTTTTGTTGGCGATGTGGTCAAGGAAACCCGGATCCTGATGGGTAAAGCCGTTGTGGTCCTGCTGCCATACGTTGGAAGCCAGAATCAGGTTGAGCGACGCGATCGGCTGACGCCACGGCAGGCCGTTGCAGACCTTGAGCCACTTGGCGTGCTGTGCCGCCATCGAGTCGATAATGCGGATGAACGCCTCATAGCTTGCGAAAAAGCCGTGACGGCCGGTCAGCAGATAGCCCTCAAGCCAACCCTCGCACATGTGCTCGGACAGCATGCCGTCCATCACGCGGCCGCTTGCGGACAGGAATTCGTCGGTGTCCAGACGCTCGGCGTTCCACTCGCGGTCGGTGACCTCGAAAATGTGGCTCAGGCGGTTGGACATGGTCTCGTCCGGGCCGAATACGCGGAAGTTGCGGCTGTCCATGTTCAGCTTGATGACATCGCGGACATAAGCGCCAAGCTCGATCATATCCTGACCCTCAACACTGCCCGGAGCCGGAACATTCAGTCCGTAATCACGGAAATCCGGCAGGCGCAGCTGGTGCATGAGCAGACCGCCGTTGGCGTGCGGGTTTGCGCCGATGCGGTGCTCGCCGGTCGGCGCCAGCGCCTTGAGTTCGGGAATCAGCTTGCCGTTTTCGTCGAACAGCTCCTCCGGATGGTAGCTGCGCAGCCACTGCTCGAGCATGGGCAGGTGCTCCGGGCTGTCCATCATCAGCGGCACCTGATGCGCGCGGAAGCTGCCCTCGATCTGCTTGCCGTCCACGTTCTTCGGGCCGGTCCAGCCCTTCGGGGTGCGCAGCACGATCATCGGGTAGATCGGACGGGTCGTGTCGCCGGTCTCGCGCGCATGCTTGCGGATGGCGAGGATTTCCTCGGTTACGGTATCGAGCGTGTCCGCCAGTGCGCGGTGTACCTTCATCGGCTCATCGCCCTCGACGAAATACGGCTTCCAGCCGCAGCCCTCGAGCATTTTGCGCAGTTCCTCCTCCGGAATGCGCGAAAGCAGGGTCGGGTTGGAGATTTTGTAGCCGTTCAAGTGCAGGATCGGCAGAACAACGCCGTCCGTCACCGGATTGAGGAACTTGTTGCCGTGCCACGAGGTTGCCAGCGGGCCGGTCTCCGCCTCGCCGTCACCGACAACTACGGTTGCGATCAGATCGGGGTTATCCAGCACCGCACCAAAGCCGTGCGCCAGAGAATAACCCAGTTCACCGCCCTCGTGGATGGAGCCGGGGGTCTCCGGTGCAACATGGCTGGCAATGCCGCCCGGGAACGAGAACTGCTTGAACAGGCGCTTCATGCCCTCGGTGTCCTCGCTGATGTTCGGGTAAACCTCGCTGTAGGTGCCCTCGAGATAGGTGTTCGCCACAAAGAAGTTGCCGCCGTGACCCGGACCGGACAGCAGGATCATATCCAGATTATACTGCTTGATGATACGGTTCAGGTGAACGTAAATCAGATTCTGACCGGGCACCGTGCCCCAGTGGCCGACGATCTTCTTCTTGATATGCTCAGGCTTCAGCGGCTCCTTGAGCAGCGGGTTATCGAGCAGGTAAAGCTGACCGGCTGCAAGATAATTTGCCGCCCGCCAGTATGCATCCATTTTGTTCAGCATTTCGTCGTTGATGTGTGCTGCCATAGCGTAATGCTTCCTTTCTGCGATTGACTGTATGCGTGGTTTTATTATTCTATCCGTTTTAAGGCAAATAATGCGATAAAACATCCACCTGTTTTTTCATTCCTTATCACGCTGAGATAATAGCACATCGTTATTTATTTGTCAATATTACATTTGTCATTGATTCAGGCAGGAGTGAGGAGGCAGGCGTAATTGAAAATGGAGAGCGGAAAACGAATGTGATGGTTTACGTTCACTTTCAATTCTCCATCCTCCATTATTCCGCAAAAAAGAACAGCGTCCCGCTCTATCCAAGCGGAACGCTGTAATTTCATTGCATTTTTATCAAATTTGAGAAGTAAACACCTTATAGCCATCATCGGTGAGGGTGTCGATGAGGCGCTTGGCGTGGTCAACGCCGCCGACCTCACAGACGACATGGATAATCGCCTCGCCGATCTCGAGGTCCGTCTGTACGCGGTCATGCTGGAACAGGATGATATTGGCATTCTGCTGTGCAACGATGTGCGAGAAATGCTCGAGTGCGCCCGGAGCATCCGGCATGAGCACAGAGAACTTCAGCTGACGGCAGCGGGTGATCAGGCCCTTTTCCACAATCTTGTGAATAAAGGATACGTCGATATTGCCGCCGGACAGCACGCATACGACCTTTTTGCCCTTTACATCCACCTTGTTGTTGAGCACAGCCGCGAGCGGAGCCGCACCCGAGGTCTCAACGACCTGCTTGCAGCGCTCGAGCAGCAGCAGAACAGCGGAAGCAATCTCGTCATCGGAAACCGTGACAATGCGGTCCACATACTTCTTGATATACTCAAAGGTCTTTTCGCCCGGGGTCTTTACGGCGATACCGTCAGCGATGGTGTGCACGGTATCGGACGGAGTGCGCTCGCCGGTGCGGAACGAATTTGCGATCGCCGGTGCGCCCTCAGCCTGTACGCCGATGATCTGGATGCGCGGGTTGATCTGCTTTGCGCAGGCAGCCACGCCGGAGATCAGTCCGCCGCCGCCGGCCGGAACGAAGATCATGTCAACGCCCGGCAGGTCGCGCAGGATTTCCAGCGCGATGGTGCCCTGACCCGCCATAACATCCTCATCGTCAAACGGGTGGATGAACTCTGCGCCGGTCTCCTCGCAGATCTCGCACGCCTTGGCATAGGCTTCATCGTAAATGTTGCCCGCCAGAACAACCTCGGCACCGTAGCCCTGGGTTGCGGAAACCTTGGCGATCGGCGCGGAACGCGGCATAACGATGGTGGATTTTACACCGGCAGCGGTTGCCGCAAAGGCAACGCCCTGTGCATGGTTGCCCGCAGAGGACGCAACAACAGCGTGCAGGTCGCCCTCAGCGAAGCGCTTCATAATCTTATTGTAAGCACCGCGCACCTTAAACGAGCCGGTCTTCTGCTGGTTTTCGTACTTCAGATAAACCTCTGCGCCGGTCATGGCGGAGAAGGTGCAGGACGTAGACAGCGGAATGTTGTGGATGACGTTTTTCAGTCGGTCCGCAGCTGCCTCGAAATCTTTTAATTCTAACATTGAGCATCTTCCTCGTTTTTGCAAGATAGATTTATAATATCACTTTCCGTTTTTGATTGCAAGATATCCGGGCACATTACCTTACATTATTATAGCATTCTGTTCAATATGTACAAAGAATCCGCATTCCCCGCGGTGTGTGTGCATTGTGAGAAAGCGGCCGCATCGTGTACTCATTTCGCACCGGTATCCTGCAGGGTGCGGCAAGGTGAATTGCGGCAAAGCCGCAAGAGAAGGTGCCCTGGGGTACGACTCGGCCACCGTTTCTATCCGTTCTGTACAATCTACCCCGTAGGGGCGCACACTGTGCGCCCGCACAACGCCATATCGAACGGTTCCCAGCCGTTCCTTGCGCAGACTCCGGTCGCGCTGCGGGCGAACACTGTTCGCCCCTACGGTTACGCATCTGCAGATGGTTTACGGACGGTGCGCCGAGTCGTCCCCCCAGGGCACCTTCATCGTAATATTGAAACGGAGAAACAAGGTAAACCAATATCCGCTCCTGCCTCCACGCACTCTTCACTCTTTTTATTGCCTTTATCGTCAGGATTTGCTATACTAATATAAGATTATTGTGGGAGGAACTGCAATGGACGAGCAAACCCGTGGATTCCGCAGTGCCATCTTCGGCGGCTTTAACCGCGAGGACGTACTGCATTACATAGAAGAAACCGACACGAAATACTACACCGAGACCGCCGAGCTGCGCTCTCAGCTGACCGAGGCTCAGTCCGCGATGAACGAACTGCGCACGCAGAACGAGGCGCTTACCGCGAAGAACGCCGAGCTGCTCGAGCGGCTCGGCGAAATGACGCTGGATACCGATAAGATCCGCGCACAGCTTGACCAGATCGAAAGCGGTTTTTCCCTGCAGGCGACCGAGATCGAGGCGCAGAACGCCCGTGCGGCGCAGCTTGCGGCGGAAAACGACCGGCTGACCTCGGAGAACGCCAAGCTGTCGGCCAAATGCGGTGAATACGATGCGACCAGAGAGAAGATCGCCGAGATGGAGCTTTCCGCGTACCGGCGCGCCAAGCAGATCGAGGAGGACGCCAAGGTAGAGCTGCAGAAGCTGCGCCGCAAGTCGATGGAGACCATCGAGCAGGTGCGCCGCCAGCTGGATGCCACCAAGGAGAACTACCGCACCGTGCTGGCACGCAACCAGCAGGAATCCGCCGAGATGGCCCGCAAGGCCGGTGAAGTGCTCGGCGAAATCGACAAGATCAGCGCATCGCTCGGCAAAAAGGACGGCGAGGCGCCCCATCCCGAGCCGGACAAGGCAAAAAACGGACTGCGTGAGGTTCTGAACAATCTGCGCCCGAAAACGGAGGAATAAGCATGGCACACTATGATTTGAAAACCGAACAGCTCAAGGAAATGGCGCCGAAGCTGCGTGCGGGCGACACCGTAACGCTGACCGGCACGGTCTACACCGCGCGCGACGCCGCACACAAAAAGATCGTTGCCGCGATGGACGCAGGCGACAAGCTGCCGTTCGACCTCGACGGCGCAGCGATCTACTACGCCGGACCGACCCCCGCAAAGCCGGGTCAGGTCATCGGCTCGGTCGGCCCGACCACCTCCGGCCGTATGGACCCGTTCGCACCGCGTCTGCTCGATGCAGGTCTTGCCTGCATGATCGGCAAGGGCGTGCGCAATCAGGGCGTGCAGGACGCAATGGCGCGCAACGGCGCGGTTTATATGGTAGCCATCGGCGGCGCAGGCGCGGCGAAGGCGGCATCCATTAAGAATGTCGAGGTCATCGCGTATGACGAGCTGGGCTGTGAGTCGGTCAAGCGTCTCACCGTGGAGAATTTCTCCGCCATCGTCTCGCAGGATTCGGTCGGCGGCAACCTCTACACCGAGGGCGTTGCGAAGTATAAGAAGGATTGAGCCAAAAGGCGGACGGTTGTCCGCCTTTTTTCTTTACCGTTTGCAAGATAGGAGTTAGGAGTTGTTCTTGTGATTTACCTATACCGTAGGGCGGGGTGCCCTACGGAAAACGTTCATCGTCACCCACTCCTACCTCCTAACTCCTACCTCCTAACTATTTGGGTCTGTATCTCACCAGAATATAGTCTTCCCCAAGGGTTTCAATGCACCCCCACGGAATAACGCAGTCATTTTTGGAGAACAGCCCGGCAATGCCGCTTTGCGCGGGCACAACGAGTGCGGTAATCTGTCCACAGACCGGATCGAACAGCAGATCGCTCACCTCGCCCATCCGTGCTCCGTCGCACAGATTGATCACCTCACGGCAGTGCAGCTCGGAAAATCGCATGGTATTCTGCATTTAATCCTCTCCTAACGCGCGGTGCAGGAAACTTTCCGTGCTCTGCCCTGCCGGACGGTTGAACCGCCCCAGTTCAAACAGGCAGTCCGGATTGCGTGTAACGGTATTAACGCGCTCTTCACACCCGAGCGTACACCGGAAGCCCATGCTTTTGAGCAGCGTTTCGCTCTCTTTGGAGCACGCACCGAACGGATAGGTGTAGCAGGTCGGCGCGGGCAGTCCGGCGTCCGTGATGAGCGTCTGCGTCTGCTCGGTGTCCTCGCGGAGCAGGGCCTCATAGCGCGTTTCGTCCTCGCCTCTCCGGCGCAGACAGCCGCGGCGTTCGCCGTACTCGTGCAGGTTCCACGAATGATTCTGCACCTCAAACACATCCTGCATTTCGCGCAGGCGGTCAAGCCGCAAATGCGACCAGTAGGCGTTTTCCTCTCCGTTGTCGGTGAAAAGCGCGGTCTGGCTGCCGATGATGGACACAACCGCCTTCATTCCGCGCTGTTTGAGCAGCGGATAGGCATAAATGTAGTTGTTGTAGTAGCCGTCATCGAAGGTGATCATCACCGGCTTCTCCGGCAGGTCTGCGCCGTCCTGTACATACGCCAGCAGATCGCTTACCGTTATGGCGGTATACCCCTTCACCTGCAAGGTGTCCAAATCGGCCGCCAAAACCGCCGGCGAGATAACATATTTGCCCTGCCGTGCGCTGTCCTTGAGAATGCTGTGATACATTAGAATCGGTACGCGCACGCTGTCCTCCCCGAATACCGGCTGCACCGTGTCGGCACGCTGAAGCAGTCCAAGCGCAAAGCATAAAACCAAAACCGTGCATACCGCCTGAAACGCGGTGTGACGAAAACCCAATCGCAAAGAAATCCCCTCCTGTCATAATTTATGCAGCGAAAAAAGATTTCAGCACCCTGCGGTATGCATTTCATGCACTGCCAACCCCGGAGAAACGCCGTAAACCGTATCGTTCATTCTGCATTCTCCATTTTCCATCCTCAATTTTCAACTTTCCTCTTGACATCCCTCCTCCTTTGGTGTAAACTATCATAGCATGAATTCACACATCCCGTGATGAAAGCGGTCGGTGACGGGACGCTCGTTCTGTTGCCGCTGTCAGATGATCAGGGATGGAGGAAAAACCAAGGAGGAAAAACAAAATGGCAGTAATTTCTATGAAGCAGCTGCTGGAGGCCGGCGTACACTTCGGCCATCAGACCCGTCGTTGGAACCCGAAAATGGCTACCTACATCTTCACCGAGCGCAATGGTATCTACATCATTGACCTCCAGAAGACTGTAAAGAAGCTCGAGGAAGCATACTTCTTCGTACGCGATATGGCAGCTTCCGGCAAGTCCATCCTGTTTGTCGGCACCAAGAAGCAGGCACAGGACGCAATCAAGGAAGAGGCTGAGCGCTGCGGTCAGTTCTACGTTAACGCACGTTGGCTGGGCGGCATGCTGACCAACTTCAAGACCATGCGTACCCGTATCGCTCGTCTGAACCAGCTGCAGAAGATGCAGGCTGACGGCACCTTCGATCTGCTCCCGAAGAAGGAAGTTATCAAGCTCCAGCTCGAGATCGCTAAGCTCGAGAAGTACCTCGGCGGCGTTAAGGAAATGAAGGAGCTTCCGGGCGCTCTGTTCGTAGTTGACTCCCGCAAGGAGAAGAACGCGATCGCAGAAGCACGCAAGCTGGGCATTCCGATCGTTGCAATCGTTGATACCAACTGCGATCCGGACGAGATCGACTACGTTATCCCGGGCAACGACGACGCTATCCGCGCTATCAAGCTGATCTCCCAGACCATGGCTAACGCTGTTCTGGAAGGCAAGCAGGGCGAGCAGCTCGAGGTTGAGGCTAAGGCTGACGCAAAGGCTGAGTAATTCATAACTCAATATAACATTCAGTGAGTTGTTCGTAGGGCGCGACGACCCGGCGCGCCGGTGTTCGTTGTGCCCTACGTTTTTTTCATCGTAAAATCATAAATTGGAGGAATAATAAAATGGCTTTTACCGCTGCTGACGTAAAGAAGCTCCGCGAAATGACCAGCGTAGGCATGATGGACTGCAAGAAGGCACTAACCGAGGCCGACGGCGACTTCGACAAGGCTATCGAGCTGCTCCGTGAGAAGGGCCTGGCTAAGGCTGCCAAGAAGGCAGACCGCATCGCTGCTGAGGGTCTGGTCAAGGCTACCGTATGTGATGAGTGCGGCGTAGGCGCAATCATCGAGGTAAACTCCGAGACCGACTTCGTTGCTAAGAACGCTGACTTCCAGCAGTTCGTTTCCGACGTTGCTAACGTTGTTATCAAGGACGCTCCGGCTGACGTTGAGGCTCTCAAGGCTTGCAAGATGGGCGAAGGCACCGTTCAGGACGCTCTGCAGGAGAAGGTTCTGACCATCGGCGAGAACCTGCAGATCCGTCGTTTCGAGCGTTTCGACGACTCCACCGTTAACGTTGCTTACAACCACATGGGCGGCGTAATCGGCGTTCTGGTTGGTCTGGAAGTTTCCGAGGGTCTGAAGGACAACGCTGCTGTTAAGGAGCTGGGCAAGGACATCGGCATGCAGGCTGCTGCTATGAACCCGTCCTTCCTGGACAAGTCCGACGTTGACGAGGCTACCCTCGCAAAGGAGAAGGAGATCCTCCTGATCCAGGCTCTCGAGGAGAACAAGACCGCTGCTAAGCCGAAGCCGGAGCAGATCATCCACAAGATGGTAGACGGCCGTATCGGCAAGTACTACGAGGAGAACTGCCTCCTGCAGCAGGCTTTCGTTAAGGAGAACAAGGTTTCCGTTGAGGCTCACATCAAGGCTGTTGCCAAGGAGCTGGGCGGCGAGATCAAGCTCGTAAAGTGCGTTCGTTTCGAGAAGGGCGAGGGCATCGAGAAGAAGGTTGACGACTTCGCAGCAGAAGTTGCTTCCATGGCTAAGTAATCTCGTTACCAAAACGATAGATCAAGGACTTCCGGTTTTACCGGAGGTCCTTTTTATTTTCAGAAAGCAATTTAGAAAATCTCTTTTCGTCAGTCAGGGGCAGGTCAGTCAGAATCATTCTCCATTCTCCATTCTCCATTCTCAATTTTGTTTCTGCTCTGCTGTTCTCTGCTATGCTCTTCTCTGCTCTTCTGTTCTGTCCTCTGCTCTTCTCTGCTCTGTGTACTTTCTGGACGAGAAATACCGTTTTCCGGACGAGAAATCGCGTTTTCCGGGCGAGAAAAAACGATGGGCATGGGAATAAGCCCTGTTGATGCGGAATGACAGGGCTGTGGCTCGGTTTGCGTTCTCATCCATCCTGAGGATTGTGATAAAAATTGACCACGAATGGTCAACTCCGGGAATATTTTTCGGTGTGCACAATCTTTTCCGTAGGGTGTGCCACGGTGAATTGCGGCAAATCCGCAAGAGAAGGTGCCCTGAGGTACGACCTCGGCACACCATTTGTAAATTCATCTGCACCGGCTGAACCGTAGGGGCGAACATTGTTCGCCCACATCCCGTATGATTTTGCGCTGCCTTGGCGCATACTGTGCGCCCCTACGAGGTAACATCGCAAACGACAATAAATCGTTCCAAATAGCCTGTGCAGGTTGATTTCGCTATCGGATAACCTGTTCTTCCCTTCTGATCGGGCGCGTGCCTGCCGTGATTGGCTGATGCAGTCCCATAACCGCACTGCTACACGCGTGCCGACCCGTCCGGTGGTGGATTCGCTTCCGTTGCGACGGAAGCCACGGTGGTTGAAACGTGCCACAGGCACGTTTCTAAGAGCCGGCGCTCCGTTTAAGGCGCGTGCCTAACTTGAGCGTCTGGTGCAGTCCCCTAACCGCACTGCTACACGCGTGCCGACCCGTCCGGTGGTGGATTCGCTTTCACTGCGGTGAAAGCCACGGTGGTTGAAACGTGCCACAGGCACGTTTCTAAGAGCCACCTTTCGAATCCACAACCACCTTCCGCCAAAACAGAAAAAGGACATTCCTTTTGGAATGTCCTTCTGTTTTGGTGGAAGGTGGTGGATTCGAACCACCGAAGTCATAGACGACAGATTTACAGTCTGTTCCCTTTGGCCACTCGGGAAACCTTCCATATTCAATTACCAGCTTGATTGGAGCTGGTGGACGGACTTGAACCCCCGACCTGCTGATTACAAATCAGCTGCTCTACCAACTGAGCTACACCAGCATTTCATCAAGTCGTCTTGTCTCAGCGACTTGTTTAGTATACCTCACGCCGGTGTATTTGTCAATAGGTTTATCCGAAATTATTGCATTTTATTTTTCCGGTCGATCGAATCCGACACCTGCTGCAGAACAGTCAGCAGTGCGCTCGACAAATCCGGATAACGCCGTGCAATCTCGCTCGGGGCGAGCGGCATCCGTCGGATATTCTCCTGCGTCAAACCGCAGCCTTCCTCGCCGTTGGCCGCCAGACGGATTTTCAGCTCATGCTCCTTCATGCGGGCATCGCACAGGTACTCGAAGCGATCCTGCGGCGCGCGGAACACCGCATCCACCCCGGCCGGGTCAGCCATGTAGAGATAGCGGTATACCTTGTAGATTGCAACCGCGAAATACGACTCGATCTCGTGCGAAAGCTGCTTGCTCTCGAGTGATTCAGCAACCTGCAGCAGCAGGGCTGCCGCCTGCACGATCCGGCTATGCTCCGTCTCGGTGTCCGTGCCCTCCATGCGCTCGGCAGGCACAGCAGAGCCGTCACGCGCCATCGAACGGCCGAGCAGGTAGTCACAGGACACACCGTAATAATCCGCCGCACGCACGACAAAAGACAGACCGGGTTCACGCAGTCCGTTCTCGTAGTGGCTGAGAAGCGCCTGCGAAACGCCGAGGTCGCCCGCTGCCGCTCTTTGACTTATTTTCTTTTCCCGTCGCAGAAGCGCAAGCGTGCGCGAAAAATCACTCATTCCAACATTCTCCGTCTGCGTTGTGCCGCAGAAGGCACAACTATAAAATATATATTTATATTATACTCGCTGTATTACCGTTTGTAAAGTACAGAAAACAGTCATATTCGACGCATTTCGACAGGCTCACTTTGTATTTTTGGCACTTTTCCCTGCATTTTGTTGTCCTGTTTCCGATCGGTAACTACATATTGGGGATTGTGTAATCCGACGGCTGTTAGAAAAATTCGTCAGGCTTCGCCGGGCGGTTGCGCTTGACGCAGGAGCGGGTGCATTTTATAATAAAATAGAGTAGTATCGCAGATTTCACCTGTTATCCTGCACCGATTGACCGGGGCACGCGAACTGCGTTAGCGTGTTCGCCCCTGACGGGCGGGAGTTTTTTCAGCACCGGCTGAGCGGGGTACTCGAACTGCGTCAGCGTGTTCGCCCCTAACGGGCGGAAGTTTTTCGCTGAACCTCAGCGAGGGGATTCGCCGTCTGCGGACGGCGGGAGCGGCGCGGCGCCCGCCGCGGGGGGGCAAAAAGGAAGGGACACCTACGGTTTCCCTTCCTCTTTGAACTCCTACCTTTCCCTTGCTTCCTAATCTGGCGCAGATTTCCTATATGTGACCGCTTCGAAAATGGGGTACGGCAGAGGATTTTTTCTTCCGTATCTTTCACAGCCTGTTCGCAGTGTCAGATAGCGTACTGCTACACAGGCGGTTTAGTCAACGCAGGCGCAACATACCCGTGTTGCGCAACTCTTTAACACGTTATACCGCACGGCACCTGCGAATTAAGCGTTTGGTGCAAGTTATCCTGCGTAGGCCCTGTCTATCATAACGCGCTCACGAATTGCGCGACACGGGTATGTCGCGCCCTGCGTAGAGTAGCTGTTCTGTGTAGCAGAACGGTATCCGACACTGCGAATACGCGGATACATGAGCGCACGCAGTGCGTCTCTGCGGAAGAAAAACTCCTCTGCCGTTCCCCCTATTCACAGCGGTCACATGTCGGCAATCTGCGCCGTGCCCTCTAAGGAAATGGGTGATTCTCAAGAGGGTAGAAACCTTGGTGTCTACCCTCTTGTGCGCCTGCCGCGTAGGCAAGAACCGTTCGCCTCGAAGGCGAAAAACCATCGTTTATCAAAAGATTATATCATGATAAAGGAGTCCTAACCTTGACCATCGAAGAAATCCTCAAGCTGCGGCAGGAAGCCGGCGGCTTAAACAAACTGATGCACATGCACGTTGTGACGCTCGACAAGGACGGCGGCGCAACCGTAGAACTCGACCTGACCCCCGAGCTGCTCAATCCGCTCGGCATGGCGCACGGCGGCACGATCTTCACGCTGTGCGATATTGCGGCAGGCTCTGCGGCAGCGTCTCAGGGCACGGTGGCCGTCACGCTCGACAGCACCATCCACTACTACCGTCCGGGTCGCTGCGGCAAAAAGCTGACCGCTGTGGCGTACGAGCGCAAGCGCGGCCGCAAGGTGTCGGTCTACATGGTCGAGGTGCACGACGACGAGGGCAAGCACATTGCCGACGCAACCTTCACCATGTTCTACACCGGCGCTACGCTGGATGACATGAAATATTGAGCGGGGTAAGCAAGGCCATCGTGCAGCCGCTGCTGAGCTGGTATGACGCCGGGCACCGCGACCTGCCGTGGCGGTCTGAGCCTGCTCCCTATCGCGTCTGGGTGAGCGAGATCATGCTGCAGCAGACGCGCGTGGAGGCCGTGCGCGGCTATTTTTCCCGCTGGATGAACGCGCTGCCCGATATTCCCGCTCTCGCGGCGGCGGACGAGGCTGTTTACACCAAGCTCTGGGAGGGGCTCGGCTACTACAGCCGCGTGCGCAACCTGCACCGAGCAGCGGTCCTGCTGTGCGAAGAATACGGCGGCGAACTGCCTGCTGATTACGACAGGCTGCTTGCTCTGCCCGGCGTTGGCGAGTACACGGCAGGCGCGGTGGCGTCTATCGCGTTCGGACTGCCCGTTCCGGCGGTGGACGGCAATGTTCTGCGTGTGGCGGTGCGGCTGGATAACGATTTCACGCCGATCACGGACGCAAAATTCAAAAAGCAGACGCGCGAACGGTTCGCCGCACTCATGCCGTCCGACCGTCCCGGCGACCTCAACCAGTCGCTGATGGAGCTCGGTGCAACCGTCTGTCTGCCGAACGGCGCACCGCGCTGTGACGACTGCCCGATTCAGCATCTCTGCGAGGGCTTTCACCGCGGGAACGCGGCTGTGCTGCCGCTCCGAGCCGCAAAAAAGGCGCGGAGAGTGGAAAACCGCACCGTGCTTGTTGTGCGCTGCGGCGAACTGGTCGGTCTGCGGCAGCGACCGAAAAAGGGTCTGCTTGCCGGTCTGTGGGAGCTGCCCTCGCTGGACGGTCATCTCTCGCCGGACGAGCTGCGCGCGGCGCTCACCGAAATGGGATGGAGCGTGCGAAAGCTGCTCTCTCTGCGGCCTGCCAAGCATATTTTCACCCATGTGGAGTGGCACATGAACGGCGTGTATGTCGAACTGGACGCACCTGCACCCGCTCTCACCTTTGTCACACCTGCCGAGCTGCGCGACGCTTATGCGCTGCCGAGCGCGTTCCGCAGCTTTGTTTCCGTACTGGAGGACTGATCCATGCAACTGCAAACCATCGTTCACACCATTCCGCCGCTGTACGACAGCGAGTCGCGCGTGCTGCTGCTCGGCTCGATTCCAAGCCCGAAATCCCGCGAGGTCGGGTTCTTTTACGGCCACCCGCAGAACCGGTTCTGGCGCGTGCTGGCGGCTGTGCTTGGCGAGGAGGTGCCGGTCTCCATCGAGGACAAGCGCGCGATGTGCCTGCGGCATCATGTGGCGCTGTGGGACACCATCGCCAAATGCGATATTGCGGGCGCGTCCGACACGTCTATCCGCAACGCCGAGCCGAACGACATAGGCCGCCTGCTCCGCGAGAGCAAAATTACGCGCATTTTTGCCACCGGCGGCAAGTCGGCGCAGCTGTACCGCAGGCTGATCGAGCCGAAAACCGGCGTTCCCATCACGCAGCTGCCCTCCACCAGTCCGGCGAACGCCGCATGGTCGCTCGAACGGCTGATAGAAGCGTACCGCGTTATTCTTTGATTCGAGGTGTATTTTTTACGAGTAAAGAGTTATTTCCCAATGCCGCACTCAAAAAGCTGATTCTGCCGCTCGTTATCGAGCAGGTGCTCGCCATCACGGTCGGTCTGGCCGACACGATGATGGTCTCCTCGGTCGGTGAAGCGGCGGTTTCCGGCGTATCGCTGGTCGATATGCTCAACGTACTCATCATCAACATCTTTTCCGCACTGGCGACCGGCGGCGCTGTCGTGGTTGCGCAGCTGCTCGGTGCGAGAAAGAACGACCGTGCGTGCGATGCCTCCAAGCAGCTGTACTTAGTCGTCACGGTCATTGCGCTGATCATCTCGACGCTCGTCATGCTGTTCCGCGCACCGCTGCTGCGCCTGCTGTTTGGCACGATCGAGAATGACGTCATGCAGAGCGCGCTCACCTACCTGACGGTCAGCGTGTTCTCCTACCCTGTTCTCGCGATCTACAACGCCGGTGCGGCGCTGTTCCGCGCACAAGGCAACTCGCGTATCTCCATGCTGATTGCGGGACTGATCAACATCGTCAACCTCATCGGCAACTCGCTGTTCATTTTCGTGTTCAAGTGGGGCGTTGGAGGCGCAGCGCTTTCGTCCGTGCTGTCGCGCGGCACGGCGGCTGTCGCTATCACGATTCTGCTGCTGAACCCCGAGCACACGGTCTCTCTGCGGCGCGGACAGCGGTTTCGACCGGATAAGGAGCTGATCCGCCGCATTCTGCAGATTGGTGTGCCGAACGGTCTGGAAAACAGCCTGTTTCAGCTTGGCCGCGTGCTCGTCGTGAGCATGATTTCGCTGTTCGGCACGACGCAGATTACCGCGAATGCGCTTGCGAACAATCTGGACGCCGTAGCCGTCATTCCGGGTCAGGCGATGAGCCTGGCGATGATAACCGTTATCGGGCAGTGCATCGGCTCGGGCGATGAGCCGCAGACACGCCGCATGGCGAAAAAGCTGATGATGATCACCTACGCCGTTACCGCGAGCACCTGCCTTGTCACGATTGCGTGCACGCCGCTCATTCTCAAGATTTACAGCGTGTCCGCAGAGGCGCTTGCGCTTGGCATGACGCTGATTATGATTCACAACGGCTGCGCGATCTTCCTGTGGCCGACCTCGTTTGCCATGCCGAATATCCTGCGTGCGGCAAATGACGTAAGGTATCCGATGGTATGCTCGATTATCTCCATGCTGGGATTGCGGCTTGTCGCGGGATATATTCTCGCGGTGCACTTCGGCATGGGCGCAATCGGCATCTGGATTGCCATGATCGGTGACTGGCTGTGCCGGTCGATCTGCTTCTTCCTGCGGCTCAAAAGCGGGAAATGGCTGAGGTATGCACCGGGATTACGGGTTGCCGCCGGACAAAAATAATGCACCGGCTTCTGTGCAAAATCCCTTTGCAAACCGTGAATATCTGTTAATATATAGATATAAGCCGTAAACTCCCCGAGGTAAAAAATACCGTTATGACTGAGGAGGGAAATCATATGACACCTAAACAGAGATGGTATTGTTTCTGGGTGATAATCGTAGTAACTGTCCTTTTAACGGCGGGCTTTGTATGGATTGCCATTCATAACCCGCAGGCGTCATTTGAGGACTTGCTTTACGCTCTTTGGAAAGGTATTGTAAACTTTGTCAGCGGATAACTGAATAACAGTGCCCCGGCTCTGTCGCTTGACAAAACCGGGGCACTGCGTTATAATTGTATCAACAACGATGGCTCTCTGGCAAGAGCGGTCGTTCCTAAAAAACTTGGTTAATTGAGGAAACGCCGCTCCTTTTCAGGGGCGGTTATCTTCTATGTTTCAGACATAGACTGATGATAGCAACGATCAGAAGACCGAACTGGAACAGATCGGAATAAGTGACCATGTCATCACCTCCCTTATGTTGGGAGGAACAACCTGTTTCACATCGTTGTTGACATTCTGAGTATAGCATATATTGCAATACCTTGTCAATCAACCGCCTTTTGCGGCGGTTTTTGTTTTATCTGCATACAAAAAGGCGAACCCTACGGTTCGCCTTTTGTCTTACGTTTTTTCGGTAATTAAGAGAAAATCCACTCCTGCTCCTGCTCCTCGCCGCAGTACTTCTGCAGCGTCTCGCGGACAGCGTGCGGGCCGCGGTTCATCTCGCCAAACATGCGGACAACGGTCTCGCCTACGCCGATCTCAAACAGGTTGACACCGAAGTAGTAGCGGTTTGCCAGCAGCGGATACAGCTGGGCCTCGCTTACGTCGTCGCCCAGTTTCGGGTTGCCCATCAGCGCGCGGACATGCTCGATATTCGGGTCGGGGCTGAGGGTGAACTCGCTGCCGTTATCGTCTACGCCTTCCAGATAGCGCAGCCAGCCGGCCAGTACCAGCGGAATGTAAATCAGCTTGGTGGCACGGTGTGCGGGCAGCATGGAGTTATAGTAAGCGTACAGCGTAGTACCGAAGCGCGGCGCAATCTTACGCGAGGTATCGGTTGCGGTACGCTGCGGGGAATCCTGCAGGAACGGGTTCGGATAACGTTCGCCGAGAACCTCGTGCAGGAATGCCTCCGGGTCGATAACGCCCGGGTCGGCTACCATCGGCATTGCCTCCTGCTCGCTCAGGCGCGTGATGAGGTTGACCAGCTCGGTGTCCTTCATCTCGTCGCTGATGCGGGTGTAGCCGAGCATGCAGCCGAATACGCCGAGGGCGGTATCCATCGGGTTCATGCAGGTGCTTACCTTCATCATCGCAGACTTCTCAACGATATCGCGGCGGGTGAAGATAACGCCGCACTGCTCGAGAGCCGGATGACCGTTCGGGAATGCGTTCTCGATGAGCAGGTAGTGCGGGCTTTCGGAGTTGACGTAAACAGCCGCGCGCGTACCCTTTTCGGTTACGAACGGCTTTGCGTTCTCCAGACCGTCAGCCGCCAGCTTGTCAGCGATGCGGTTATCCGGATGCGGGGTAATCTTATCAATCATGGACAGCGGGAAGGTATTCTTCTTGAGCAGGAAGTAATACTCATTCTCGGTGATGAAGCCGTTACGCTGCCATGCGCGGGCCATGTGACGGACAGCACGCTCCAGACGGGTGCCGTTGTCCGAGCAGTTATCCAGCGAAACGAGTGCCAGCGGAGACAGACCGGCGCGGCAGCGCTCGAGGCACAGCGCGGTCAGCTTGCCGAAGAAGGACTGGCAGCCTTCCGGACCGTTCTCGCGGTCGTGCTTGTAGTCCGGCAGGAACTCACGGGTGTCGTCCTGGATGATATAGCCCTTCTCGGTCAGCGTAAAGCTGATCATCTGCAGGCTCGGCGCCAGGAAAATGTCATTCAGGCGCAGCATATCCTCACTCAGCTTGAGGCTTTCGGTAACGGACGCAACCACTTCCTTGTTGATCGTGCCGTTGGAATACAGGGTGACAACCAGCGACAGATGATCGCAGGCGCGGTAGCAGCGGTCGATCAGCTCCTCATCGTAGCCGTCACAGCAGATAATGCCGGTGTCGGACAGACCGGCGGTCAGCAGGCGCTGCGCCAGTACAGCCGGGAAGGCGCGGAACAGGTTGCCGGCGCCGAAATGCAGCCAAGTCGGTGCCTTGTGGGTGTTTTCGCGCACAGCGTCAATGTCGTACTGCGGCAGACGATAACCCTTCCATGCCACGTTATGTTTAATACTCTCTTTTGTAAGTTTCATAAAGAGGTCACTCCCTTTCAGCGAACGGACTGTACCGTTCTTCTCCAATCATATATAGTATAACAAAAAATCAGCCGTTTGCATAGGGAAAAACAGAATTATTCACAAAAAGCTGAAAGCATGCTGCCAATGTTTTCAAATAAAACAAAAACCGCCCGAAAAGGCGGCTGATTGACTTTATTCGGTGTTATATGCTATAATCATTGCGGACACTGTTACATAAGGCGGTCAGACCCTCTTTTCCTTTCCCGCAGTCCGCGGCAGGAAGGCGGTGGCGCAAGTGCAGAAGAAAGCATTTCAGCTTTTTGTATGTGCGGTCATTGTACTGTACATTTTCTGTATAAAAGCGCGATGACCGTCCGGCTGGTACCCGAAACGGTCATCAAAATTTAACTGATGAAAGTACAAGGGCCTGACTGCTGTAACAGTGTCCCTTTGACTTTATTATAGCATATCCCCCGGCTTTGTCAAGCGACAGGCCGAGGGACTGTTTTTATCTTACGGATCATTCTCCATTTTCAATTCTCGATTTCCGTCGCCACTTTTCCATTCGGCAGCGCGCCATAGATACGGTTGACCAGCTTCATGCCGAAGTAGACCAGCACGATCTCGATAGGCAGCAGAATAAGGTTTTTCGGCACGCGCGTAACGAGCAGCACGCTCATCGCCTTGCCGCCGGTGACGGTCAGCCACAGGGTGTTCAGGCAGATATTGCAGAACAGGTTGATGCAGGTCTTTGCGCCGATGGCACGCCATACGGTGATCTTGCGCGGATACAGCCACAGACCCCAGATCAGACCGCCGACAACGGCTGTCAGCGTATAGCCCGGGAAATACGCGCCCATGGACAGGTTGCCCGCAAAGTAGCCGAGCACGTCGGTGCACACGCCGGCCATCATGCCGACGACCGGGCCGAACAGCATGCCGATCGACGCATTGCACAGGAAGCCGAAACCGATACGCAGGTTCGGCGGCAGCTTGATCGACAGACCGAGCAGATCCAGCGTGACGTTGATCGCAATGAGCAGCGCCGTGACCGCCAGACAGCGGGTGGATTTCAGCTCACGCAGCGAGCGGACAAAGATATTCGGAGTTTTAGACATAGAAAAAGACACCTCCTAATCAAATTCATCTGTTGCCACAGCGATTTAGGAAAGTGCCTAAACAGTTGCAGCAGCGGGATGCGACCACAATACCGCAAGGAAAAGGCTCCCTTTCGTCCGCCGAACAACTCCCCGTTTCAGCGGCACTTAACGCATTGTGCTCTACTCTGCTTTTTCTGTTATAATTGTACCACGGTTTGAGCAGGTGTCAATACAGAAAATCCGTGTTCTGTCGGCTTCGTTTTGGTGCATTCTGTGGAATTGGATGCTGTGGCAGACAATCTGTTAGACAAGGGTATTGGACAGCCTCCTCCCTGCTCCGATGAGCTTTCCGGAAAGTACAGAAAAAGAGCTTCAAACATAAGTTTGAAGCTCTTTAACTTGGTGCGGATGGGGGGACTTGAACCCCCACGTCCTTGCGAACACTAGCACCTGAAGCTAGCGCGTCTGCCATTCCGCCACATCCGCATATTCTGTTGTTGAAAGAAGGTGGTGCGAGTGACGGGACTTGAACCCGTACGTCGATCGACACACGCCCCTCAAACGTGCCTGTCTACCAGTTCCAGCACACTCGCATTGATCTCTCGCGGCGAACCGCTTGTCTCTCAGCGACAAGATATATTATAGCAGGGGTATCCCCCTTTGTCAACAAAAATTGCGAAAAAATTTGAGAAATTTTCAAACACCGTGAATTGTCGGTAAAATCGGTGAAATATCGAACTTTTTCGCGGCTTTTGCGGTGATTTACATGATAGAAAATTTGCCGCGCGGAGAAAAAATTTTGTTGATTGAGGAAAATTTTTCAGGTGAGTTTGAATCCCGCCTGCCCTGCCGGCAGAGAAGGTGGGATTCCTTTCGCTGCGGCGAGCAACCATTAAATATTTTAGAGGTTGTCGGCCTGCGGGCACCCACGGCGGTTGAAACATGCCACTGGCATGTTTCTAAGAGCCGCCTTTCGAATCCCACCCTCGGAGTAAAAATAAAGACCATCCGGATGGATGGTCTTTATTTTGGCGGAGAAGGTGGGATTCGAACCCACGTGGCGTGTTACCGCCAACTCGATTTCGAGTCGAGCTCGTTATGACCACTTCGATACTTCTCCGTATCGCGCCTGTCTCACAGGCGCTTATTTATTTTATCATGCAATGGCGGAAAATACAAGTGTTTTTTCCGAAATCGTGATAATTTTTATTTCACCAGGAATGCATCCGGCAGATAACGGCCTTCCTCATTCTGGGAAAGCGTAGTCGGACTGGTGATCTCGCGGCCGCGATAGACCATAACGGAGGACGAGCCGCCGTCCAGCATGGACGCCTGATACGCGCCATACTGCTCCATGATCTCGCCGCAGCGCTCGATCGAAATGCCGAACGAGTGCATCTGACGGCCGTCAATGACCATCATGATAACCGTGCCGTCCTTCGCCTGACCGATGGCTGTGCGCGGCTGCTGCTCGTTCAGGCCGGTGCCTGCGACCAGATTCTCGCCATTGATGATGAGCGCCGGGTGGAACTCCACCGCGTCGCGCAGACTGGAGGTATCGTTGAACGCACCGACCTGCAGATGATCCTCGTTGTCAAAGCCGATGATCTTCCAGCCGTCGCCTACTGCGTCCTGATACTTCTCTCCCCGGCTTTTCAGGAAGCCGTACACGGTGCCGCCCGTGCCGTTGCCGTCAAAATCGGCAAAGCCGGAGGCGTTGATGCCCAGAATGGCGTCATAATCTCTCACCATATCGGATACGAACGAGCCGTAATCGCCAAGGCCCTCGCTCGTGCCGACAAAGATATTCTCAGGCTTTTTGCAGAGCGCGATCTTGCCCGCGTACTCCATGCCGAGCGTGTCCTCGCCGGTCTGCTCGACGATCAGAATGCCGTGCTCGGCGTTGACCGCCAACACCGTGTCGCCCTGCCTGGTCTTGAGGCCGGTGTCGTAATGCGTCTGGCTCGGCTCACCGATCAGATCGATGTTGATCTGGTCATAGCCGTTTTCCAGATACTCCGGATTATCCGCCAGAAAGCTCTCAAATTCGCTCTCGTTCAGCTCACTGAACATGGCATAGAATTTTTCCTTCGGTGTTTCGGCGGTGTCCTCCTCATTCTCCTCCCATGCGCCGTCCCAGTTGCTGACGATGCCCTCCTGCTTCTGGTTCATCAGGTAGCGCTTGGTCATCACCTCGTTGATGATGTTCTCCGGGATAAACCAGGTGGCCAGCCACTGGTGCGTCATGGTGCCCATTGCGGTTTCGATGTACCACTCACGCCAGCGAGTGACGAACGCGTTCGGTGTGTACAGCAGAAACGGATACACAACCGTGATGCCGATCAGAAAAAAGCAGGTCAGTCCCAGTGCGAAGCGGTGTTTTGCGCCGTTCATTCGTGTTGCTCCTTCTCTCTCAATCCGGGAACCGCGGGATACGGTTCAGGTTTGTCTCTATCGCTGAAGTTGCTTTCATAGCCAGAGGCGGTGTGCAATGGTTATGACAGCAACTTCTTAACCTTTGCGGTTGTTGTTCGGGGTGCGGCGGCGGCGATGACGGTGATTGGTCGTCTTGCTCTGTGCCGTCTTGCTCTGTGCCGTCTTGTTCTGCTGCGGTGCGGGCTTCTGTGCAGACCTGCTGCCGTGTCCCCTGCCCTTCTTCTCCTGCTGCGGAGCGGCCTTGCCGTCCGCCTTTGCGGCACGAGCGGCCAGTGCGGCCTCGACCTTTCTGCGGATGCGTGCGGCAGCCTCATCGCTGAGCGCATACGCGCGGCTCGGCGTGTGGGCATCTACGCGCGGCTCGTTCTTCTCGAAGCGGGCGTACGGGTCGTTCCGGCGGCCTCTGCGACTCGAATCATTTCTGTCGTTTCGGTCGTTTCTGCCCTTGCGGGAGCGCGGCGCGGCTGCCTTCGCCTGCTGCTCGGTCTGCTTCTCGGCGGCCTTCTCGCGGCGGGACGGACGTTTGGCATTCGCTCTCGCCTGACGCGCCTTCTTCTTGGCTTCCTTCTCACGGGCAACGTCTGCGGCGACCTCCTCGGCGGTGGCGTTCTCGGAGACCGGCTTGCGGCGGCTGCGCTTGTTCGCGGTCTTGCGCTGACCGGACTCGCGCTTCTCCTCCTCCTTTTCCTCGTGCGGAATCTCACCGGCAACCGGAATACGCTTGCCGATCAGTTTTTCGATATCCTTGAGGTACGGACGCTCGGAGCGGTCGCAGAAGGAAATCGCGGTGCCCTCCTGACCGGCACGGCCGGTGCGGCCGATACGGTGCACATAGGTTTCCGGAATGTTCGGCAGGTCGAAGTTGATAACGAGCGGCAGGTCGTTGATGTCGATGCCGCGCGCGGCAATGTCGGTCGCAACCAGAACCGCGATCTTGCACTCCTTAAAGTCCGCGAGCGCACGCTGGCGCTGATTCTGCGACTTATCGCCGTGGATGGACTTGGTCTTGATGCCCGCACGGTTGAGGTCGCGCGCGACCCTGTCTGCGCCGTGCTTGGTGCGGGTGAACACCAGAACCTGGTGTACATTGCTTTGACGGATGATATCCGGCAGAAGTTCCCGCTTTTCCTGCTTTTCTACAAAATAAAGCTGCTGCTCGATCTTGTCCGCCGGTTTTGCGCTCGGCGTTACCGAGATATGCTCCGGCTCATGCAGCATTTTCTCTGCCAGATCGGCGATCTCCGCCGGAATGGTAGCCGAGAACAGCAGGGTCTGGCGCTTTTTCGGCAGGAACTTCACGATGCGCTTGACATCCGGGAAGAAGCCCATATCGAGCATGCGGTCGGCCTCATCGAGCACGAAAGACTCTACCTTGTCCAGCTTTACGATCTTCTGTCCCATCAGATCCCACAGACGGCCCGGCGTGGCAATGAGAATATCCACACCGCGTTCGATTGCCTCGACCTGCGGCACCTGCGATACGCCGCCGAAGATGACCGCCGCACTGCACGGCATGTAGCGCGCGTACTGGCACACGTTTTCGTAAATCTGCAGAGCAAGCTCGCGCGTCGGCGTGAGGATGAGCGCACGGATGGTGCCCTTTCCGCCCTCGCTCTTTGCCAGGCGCTGGATGATCGGCACCGAGAACGCACAGGTCTTGCCCGTGCCGGTCTGGGCGCAGCCCATCAGGTCGCGGCCCTCGAGCACCGGCGGGATCGCCTGCTGCTGAATGGGCGTCGGCTCGGAATAGCCCGCCTCCTTCAGTGCCTTGAGGATGTTTTTCTCCAACTTGAGTTCGTTAAATTTCATGGTAAATATTCGATTCCTTTTGCTATCTTTGGTATGCAGTCCGGCAAATCCCGCTTGCCTGCGGACTGGGTTCTATGCTATACTTATTGTAATTGTCTCTGAGACAACACGAATGTTATCAACCCACAGATCAACTATGAGGTGACCTATTTGTTAGAAATTATCCATCACGTTCTGCCGGAAGCATTTTTCGATGTACTCAAAACCGTACCGCTGCTGCTTATCGTGTACGCACTGCTGTACTACATCGAAAACCGGCTGACCAACACACCGGAGCTGCTCTCGCGTGCGGCGCAGTTCGGTCCGGTGGTCGGCGCACTCGCCGGCTCTATTCCCCAGTGCGGATTTTCCGCAGCAGCGTCCGCGCTGTTCTCGGCAGGCTTTCTTGCACCGGCAACGCTGGTTGCCGTGTTCCTTGCCACCTCGGATGAGGCGGTGCCCATCATGCTGGCAGGCGGCGCAAGCGTACAGCAGGTGGTGCTGCTGCTCGTGGTCAAGTTTGCGATCGCGGTCATCGGCGGCTATGTTCTGCGCTGCACCGTGTTCCGTAAGCACAAAGCCGGAACCGACGGCCCGCTCGAGATCGAGATGGGCGACTGCGGCTGTGAGACCTCGCCGGTGGCGAACATCCTGTCCCACACCATCAAGACCACCATCTTCCTGTTTGTCGTGCTGTTCGCGCTCAACATGGTCGTACACGGCATCGGTGAGGAGCGTGTCGCTTCCCTCATGCTGACCAACAGCATCTTCCAGCCGCTGCTGTGCGCAGTGCTCGGTCTGATCCCGAGCTGTGCGATGAGCGTGCTGCTCAGCGAGCTGTTTGTCGGCGGCACGATCAGCTTCGGCGCTCTGGTTGCCGGCCTTTCCACCGGCGCAGGCTTCGGCTACATCGTTCTGCTCGAGGAGAAGGAAGGCCGTCATCGCGCCCTGCCGGTCATCGCCGCAACGTTTGCCACCGCCGTGATCGGCGGTACGCTAGTGCAGCTGCTTATCGGCTGAGAATGAAAAAAAATCTAAGGCAATGCCGCATAATTGAACAAGAGCAATCTGTGAACAAATTGTGCGGTGTTACCCTAAGGATGTGTCAAAACGGCACATCCTTTTTTATGCCCTGCGGAGAAGGTAAACCGTCAGCCCATCTCATGCAGCAGCTCGAGTGCCTGATGCGCCCACGTCATATCAATGCGCGAGAACTCGCCGCCCGGCGTGTACAGATAGGTTTCCACATCCGCGTGCAGGCGCTGATACGCCGCGCCCGGCATGGCGGCATACTGCTCCGCGCCGTCGGAAAGCACGGCCACGAAGCGGAAATCGCCCGTGCGCTCGTCTAATTCATGGAAGAGCAGCTCGACAACATCGAGGTCGCGGTTTAACTGTGCGAACAGCAGCAGCTTCATGATCTCGATGGTACGGTCATCCAGACCACGCTCAAGAATGTTGATCTTCTCACGGAAGGTGTTGAGGCTGTCGGTCACGCGCAGGGTGTAGCCTGCCAGCGGATCGAACTCCGCCTTGGGAACCTGACCGTCCTCGGTCCACAGCCATACCATAAACTGGTTTGCCATGTCATGGTACAGGCACGGGTGTACGGCGAGCAGTGTCTCGCCGCAGTTTGGACATTTTACACGAAAGACAGACAGATCCTGTACCTTTGCCCGCAGCTCGGGATTTCGGTCGATATTGATATGGTCGATCACCTTGTGTTCGGTTTCCATATGACAGTGCGGACATTCGATCATCATAACAGTGGTTCCTCCCCTTGTGTGTGTCCAATTAAATTTTATTATAACACATTTATATAGCTGTAAGCAAGTTCGGATCATCAGTAATTCGGAATTAGCAGTTGGGAATTGTCGCTATCCTTGCGCGAGTTCCGTCTTCGCTGCGTCGAGTAATCGCCGGCTTTACCGCAGGGGCGAACAGTGTTCGCCCGCAAACCATTCAATCTCGGTATCGAAAGAAAGCACCTGCCGACCGCAGGTGCTCCTTGTCTATTCCGCCTTGTAAATGCTGCCTTGTGCGACCGCAATACTTGAACCATCCATCGAGCCGCTGTATGAATCGTACCAGCGCGGAATCTCCTTGCCGTTTTTATCGTAAAAACGGAACATATCCTCCGACGGGAGCAACTCATCCGGCATGTATCCGGTCAGCTCGGTGCAGAGCAGAAAATACGGCTTTGCACTCTCATTCGTCATCTCATAGGTCTGTCCATACCAGTTGAGCGTCACCTTTTCGACCTGCTGTTCCGGGTCCTTGCCGCTCAGCAGCAGAAAATTGTGTCCGCCGCAGCCGGTGATATCGTAGTTAATGCCGGAATCGCCGGAGCCCATACTGTAAAATTTCCATGTACCAAGCCAACTGCGTTTCGCAGTCATTTCGTCCAGAAAGCATTCCTGCTCGATGCCCTCCTGCGTCATTACATAATACGCCGTGTCACCGATCACGATACCATCGTATATCGTTACACCGGAAAACTTCGTCAGATTGTTCTCCTTGAGCATCTGCACCTGCTGTGCAAGCTCTGCTTCATCCAGCCGGATCGGCTTTACCGCGTAGCCGGATTTTCCGGCTGCCCACACACAGACCGCCGTCACAGCCGCCATCGCAAGGATTCGTTTTCCCAGTCCTTTCATAAAATACACCTCCCTATCCTGCCTCAAGTATAACAAATTTTTCCGACGCAGGATATGGAGAAAGCGACAAAATGCAACGGCAATTTTTATGGAAATACATGAAGAAGGTTACACGATAGCGTTAATTCTCCATTCTCCATTTCTGCAGAAGGTAAAAGAAAAGCACCGCAGAAAAATCTGCGGTGCTATGGCATGACTGGTGCGTAAGCCGGGTTCTGTCGTGGACGGTCATCTATCTCGAATGCACGTTGCCGTGCATCTCAAGCCGCCAGTCGGGACGATCGGGCAAATCATAGTCCCAGTCGGCGTTGCTGCGGATAGAGTTTACAGACCTCCCATGTTGCCATGGGACGTGGTGAGCTCTTACCTCGCCTTTCCACCCTTACCGTTCAAAAAACGGCGGTATATCTCTGTTGCACTATTCCTAAGGTCACCCTCGGCGGACGTTATCCGTTATCCTTGCCCTGTGCAGCCCGGACTTTCCTCATGCCCGAAGGCACGCGACCGTCTGCACCAGTCATAAATAGCATTATACCGTAAAAATCGCCTGCCGTCAAACCGGACTTGCAAAATCGTGAAAAATCATGTATACTGTTCCTCGTACAAAGGCGGTGTTACGCATTTATGACAGCATTAGAACAATACCTCGGCGGCCTGTCGGATAAGCGGGTCGGCGTAATCGGCGCGGGCGTGAGCAATATGCCGCTCATCCGTATGCTGCGCGCTGCAGGCGTGCGCGTTACCGTGCATGACAAAAAAGAACCCACCGAGCTTGGCGACGGCTATGCTACCCTCGCTACCCTCGGCGTAGACTTCGTTCTCGGCCCGCATTACCTTGATGCGCTCGATGAGGACGTTATCTTCCGTACTCCGGGTGTTCACCCGCGTTTTCTTGAGAAGGCGCGTGCAAACGGCTCGGAGATCACCAGCGAGATGGAGCTTTTCTTCGCGGTCTGCCCGTGTCCGATCATCGGCATCACCGGCTCGGACGGCAAGACCACGACCACCACGCTCGTCAGCGAGATTTTGAAGCACGCGGGCTATACCGTGCATCTCGGCGGCAATATCGGCACACCCCTGCTCCCCCGCGTGGACACGATGACCGAAAACGACCTTGCCGTTGTCGAGCTGTCCTCGTTCCAGCTGATGGGCATGAAGCACTCTCCGCACATTGCGGCGATCACCAATCTGACGCCCAATCATCTGGACTACCACAAGGATTTTGACGAGTATGTGCAGGCCAAGACTGCCATTTACCGCAATCAGGGCGAGAACGACAAGCTGATCCTCAATCTCGACGATGAGGTGACGCGCTCGCTCAAGGCGTCCGGTAACCTGTTCTGCACCAGCAAAACGCAGGAGTTGGCCAACGGCGTGTTCCTCAAGGACGGCATGATCTACATCGCGGACGGCGGCGTGCGCCGTGAGCTGATGCCCGCATCCGACATCCGCATTCCGGGCGCGCACAACGTGTACAACATGATGATGGCGGCCGCTGTTGTGCAGGGTTATGCCTCTGACGACGATATCCGCGCCGTGGCGACCACGTTCGGCGGCGTTGAGCATCGCATCGAGTTCGTGCGCGAGAAGGACGGCGTGAAGTATTACAACGACTCCATCGCCTCCAGTCCGACGAGAACCATCGCAGGACTCAATTCCTTCCAGCAGAAGGTCATTCTCATTGCAGGCGGCTACGACAAGCATATCCCCTACGATGTGCTCGGTCAGCCTATCTGCGACCATGTAAAGCTGCTGCTGCTCACCGGCGCGACTGCGCCCAAGATTCGGGAGTGCGTGGAGAATATCGAGGGGGAACACCCGCCGATCGTTGAGGTGGAGAACCTCGAAACAGCCGTGCAGGAGGCCGCTGCCCGCGCAGAAAGCGGCGATGTCGTTATCATGAGTCCGGCCAGCGCGTCGTTCGACCGCTTCAAGAATTTCATGGAACGCGGCAAGCTGTTTAAGGCGCTTGTGGAAGAGCTGTAAGGTTAAGCAGTATCATAAAAGGACTGATTCGAGAGAATCAGTCCTTTTTTCGTGCAATAATGAAGAATGATATTTGAGGGGGAGAACCAACGCAAATCACCATGCCGTTTCTCAATTCTCAACGATGTACTTCCGCGCCCAGACAAGTGCGGCGACCGCCGTAACCAACTCCACCATCGGGAACGTCAGCCAGACGCCATCGACGCCGAGTGCCCACGCGAGCGGAAACAGGATCGGCGGCACGGCGATCACGCCGCGCAGCAGCGAAAGGATAAAACCCTGCACAGTCTTATCCGATGCGCTGAAAAACGCTGCCGTGACCATGTTCACGCCCGCGAACAGGAAACCTGTGAAGTAGATCCGCAGGCCGCTCTCCGCGTAGGCGGCAAGCTGCGGGTCATGCTCACTGTTGAACACCGCCGTCAGCGGCTCCGCGCCGAGGAAAACCGACACGCACAGCACGGCTGCAATCCCGAGCGCAGTACAGATGCCCCAACGGAACAGCCGCCGCAGCTGTTCCCTGTCACCGAGACCCGAGCTGCGGCTGACCAGCGGCTGTATGCCGGTGCACAGTCCGGTAAAGACAGCGATTCCCACCAGAGCAAGATTGGCCACCACGCCGTAAGCCGCCACGCCGGTATTGCCGCTGAGGCGCAGCAGCACCAGATTGAACAGCAGCAGCACTACGCCGGAGGCGATCTCACCGATGAGCGAGGACAGACCGGGCGCGCACAGGCTCGGCACACGGCTGACGCGCAGCGGCGTTTTGACAAGATGAAAGCCGCGGGACGGCCTCCGCAGGTGCGTCAGCAGCACCAGAATGCTGACAAACGGCGAAAAGCCGGTCGCAAGCGCCGCACCGAACATGCCCAGTCCGCACGGAAAAATAAAAATGTAATCGAACACGATGTTGAACAGGCTGCCCGCAATCATGCCGCACATGGCAACGGTCGGCGCACCGTCATTGCGCGTGAATGCCAGCAGCACGTTGTTCATCACGAAGAACGGCCCGAAGCACCACAGCATGCGCAGGTAGGTTGTCGTCATGCCGAGTGTCTGCGCGTCCGCGCCGAGCAGCCGCGCGATCGGCTGCGCAAAGCACAGTCCGCCGAACAGGAACAGCACGCCGAGCAGCAGCCCGAGTGCCGCCGCGTGCGTGAATACGCTGTCCGCCTGTCTCTGATCGTTCTGCGCCCGCGCGATCGTGTACTGCGTTGCCGCGCCCACGCCGAGCATCAGGCCGATGCCGTTCATCAGGTTGTACGCCGGTATGGCGATGTTGAGCGCCGCCAGTCCGAGCGAGCCCGTGCCCTGTGCGACAAAAAATGTATCCGCGAGAATGTAGCACGAAATGCCGATCATCCCCAGAATGTTCATCGCGGCATAGTGCCCGAATTCGCGCAAAGCTCCCTGTTTGTGCAATTTCTTCTCCCCCTCAAATTTTTATATAAAAAGTGATCGACCCTTCCCGGAATACACCGAAAAGGGCCGATCTGCAATGCTATCGACGGAAAACATTGCTTATTTACGAAGCAGTTATAATATACCATCTTCCCATAGAAATGTCAAGTGGCTTATTCGGTCGGAAAAGCACTTTTGGGGTCGGATGCTGCAAAACAGTCCAGTCCGTGCCACATCAACCCCATCAAAAGCGATACGACCTGCTCGGTCGGCGTGTCCTGCGCTCTGGTCGCCCAGGTGGACAGCATGGATACCATGCCCGAAATGATATACGAAAACACAAGCAGCTTCCGCTGCTCGCTCATTTCCGGCATCATGTGCATATCCCAGCCGTCGAGGAAGGCTTCATACGTCATGGTCTGCAGCTTGCGTACAAAATACGGGTCTCCCTGCTCGCTGCACAGCACCTGAATCACCTTCATTATGCGAGGATTGTTCCGGATCTGCTCCAGAAAGTCGATAAAAAATCCCTTGATCTCCTGCAGCTCGCGGCACTCCCGTTCGTGCATCGGCGCATGCTCGCGCATGTGCTCGATGATCTCGTCCTCGGTCGTGCGAAGGATGTCGGTCACGTCCTTGAAATGCAGGTAGAAGGTCGAGCGGTTGATGTCCGCTCTCGCGCAGATATCCTTGACCGTGATAGAGACCAGCGGCTTCTCCAGAATCAGGTCAATCAGGGCTTCACGCAGCGCAGACCGCGTAAAGCGTACTCTGCGGTTGTTTTTTGCTTCGGGCATGCGCATTTTCCTCCTTGGTGCTCAGCAGGACGGTTTTCTGTGGATGGTACTTATTTTATCAGCGTTGTGTCCGCAAGTCAACACCGTGTCGAAAATCAAATGTTACCAAAGTGTTAAAAAACCAGCAGGGAAACCTGCTGGTTTTCTTATGCTGCAAGCGAAAGCACCTCATCCGTGCCGAAGATACGGTGCAGGTCGGAACGTCCCTGCTTCATTCGGTCATATACCGACCGGTTTACAACCGACGTATCCCCCTGCTCAAAATCCTGCATGGATTTCCGAATATCCAGCAGGCGGTAGCGTCCCTCGTTGGAGTCGCTTGCGTGCAGCATGAACATCGGCGCGTACTCCGCGCCGGAAACCGTCACCTGTCCAGTCTCCCCGCTTCTGGTGAGTGTCAGCGTGACAGCTGCCGTCAGGTTGGTGTACGGGTCAAACTGATTGGAGATCAGGTTGCCGAGACAGTAGCACAGATAGCCGGTGCGTCCGTCCGGCAGCGTCCGCAGCTCCATCGGCTGCGGCACATGCGCGTGCCCGCCGAGCACCAATGTCGCGCCGTGCGCAAACAGGTAGTCCGCCAACTGCTCCTGCTGCTCGGACGGCTCGGTGTGGTACTCGTTTCCCCAGTGTACATACACGGCAATCGCATCCGCACCGGACTGCCCCGCCTTGTCCAAATCCGACTGGATGAGGTCGTAATCCACCACACTGCAGTCGGTCATGTAGTCGGTCGTGTATACGCTGACACTGTACGGGTGCTCGCTGTCCACCGGCAGACCGTTTGTGCTGAACGTGTACGCCAGCATGGCCAGTTTGATGCCGCCCACGTCGATGATCTTCACCGCATCGCGCTCCTGCTGTGTGCGGTAAGTGCCGACGTGCTCCAGACCGGCGGCGTCCAGCACATCCAGTGTGCGAACAAGACCGCTGTACCAGGTATCCATGCTGTGGTTGCTCGCCGTGGAGAGCAGGTGAAACCCGACCGTTTTCAGGCCGGAGGCCAGCGCATCCGGTGCGCAGAACTGCGGGTAGCCCGAATACGGCGGACCGTTGAACGTGGTCTCCAGACAGGCCGTTGTGTAATCCGCAGCCTCGTAATACCGCCTTGCGTCCGCGAACAGGTGCGTAAAATCATACGCTTCGCCGTTCCACGCATCCGCGACAAGCGGCATGTGCGCCACAATATCGCCCGCCACGCACAGGGTCGCTGTGGTGTCCGGCTGCACCTCCGGCTCCTGCCGAACGGTCTCCTCCGGCTCCTGCAGGCGCGGTGCATCCTCCGGCAGATTGCGCCAGATCAGCACGCCCGCTCCCGCCAGCAGCACCACCAGCACGCCTGCCAGAATTTTGGTACCGATGTGCTTCATGCTCATCCCTTCGGCGCCTTGCGCGAGGCCTCAAACGACTCCGCGCGCACGCGCATCACCTCGGTGACGGACAGAGCCGCGTCCGTGTATGTCCAGCCGCCCTTGCCGGTCTGATGCTGCATGATAACGTCCAAGCCCTGCCGTTTCTCCTCATTGTCCTCCGCGAACTCGACCCTGCCGTAGCCCACGATGGACGAGAACGCATAGCTGTACCGGCAGGCCAAGTCGCCCTCGCCGGTCAGACCCTCCTCGCAGTCCATCTCGAAGCAGATACGTGGGTCGACTTTCAGCGAATCAATCTTCTTGCCCTTCACGCCGCCGTGAAAGTAGAGCGTCAGCCCGTTCTCATCCCAGATGTAGCCAAAATTCATCGGAATGACGTACGGCCAGCCGTCCGTGCCGGTCATGGCGACGCGGCAGACCTTGCAGGCCTGCAGGATCGGCTCGATGTTCTCTCGGCCGGTGATTTCTCTGTCTTTTCTACGCATATTGCTCACCTCAAGTTCATCATACCATATTCCTTCCGACAAAACAATAAGACCTGTGCATTTTTGGCACAGGTCCTATATTGTCTCGAAACTGCAGTCTTGCAGCAGTCTAAATCAGGTGTTGTGGTCGGAAACGTGGAATTTCTTCAGGTTGCCAATCTTCTGGGCGCGGATGTCCATTTCCTTGCAGACATCCTCCATGGTCACGCCGCACTCGTTCATCATTACCATCATGTGGTAGAATACGTCGTTGATCTCACCGACCAGCTCGGCCTTGTCGCCGTTCTTGGCTGCAATGATGGTCTCAGCGCACTCCTCACCGACCTTCTTGAGAATCTTGTCAATGCCCTTCTCGAACAGATAGCAGGTGTATGAGCCTTCCTGCGGCTCAGCGCGGCGCTGCGCGATAACGGCTTCCATTTGCTCAAACGAATTCATAATACTGCTCTCCTTTTACTTTTCTTCCGGCTTCTCCCACAGCGTGGTGAAAAAGCAGGTGCGGTGTCCGGTGTGGCAGACCGGACCCTTGGGCGTGCCGACATAGATGAGCGTGTCATCGTCGCAGTCGGACAGAATCCTGCTGACAAAGATAAAATTGCCCGAGGTCTCGCCCTTGTTCCACAGCTTCTGGCGCGAGCGCGAGAAAAACCATGCCGTGCCGGTGTCCATCGTTAGCTGCAGGGCCTCCTCGTTCGCGTAGCCGAGCATCAGGACTTCGCCGTTTCGCTCGTCCTGGCAAACCACAGGAACCAAAGGAGCCTTTACAAAAAATTTGCTTAAATCCAAAATATTCACTTCCCTATTAGGATAATGATTCATGTTTACCGTAGGGTGCGCCGAGGTCGGTGCACCCTACGGTATAGCCTGTGCTTTATTTTCTAACCGGAATCTCCTTCTCTTTCAGGTGCTCTTTAACCTCTCCGACTGTCAGTTCCCGATAATGGAACAGGCTGGCCGCCAGTGCGGCATCGCAGCCGGTTTTCTCGAACACCTCGGAGAAATGCTCGAGCGAGCCGCAGCCGCCGGACGCGATGACCGGAATGCCGACCACCTCCACGACCGCCTTGGTCAGCGGCAGGTCAAATCCGGACTTGGTGCCGTCCTTGTCCATCGAGGTCAGCAGGATCTCGCCTGCGCCGCGCTCGTAGACCTCTTTTGCCCACGCAACCGCGTCCTTGCCGGTCGGGGTGCGGCCGCCTGCAACGTAGACCTCAAAGCCGGACGGCATCTCGGCATTGGCGCGGGCATCGATGGCAACCACAACGCACTGGCTGCCGTACTTCTCCGCAGCGGCGTTCACCAGATCGGGATTCTTGACCGCCGAGGAGTTGATGGAAATTTTATCTGCACCGGCGCGTAAAATCTCGCGGAAATCGTCCACGGTGCGGATGCCGCCGCCGACCGTGACCGGCACGAATACCTCACGGCAGGTGCGGCGCACAACGTCGGCAATGGTGTCGCGGTTGTCGCTCGTGGCGGTGATGTCGAGAAACACGATCTCGTCCGCGCCCTCCTGCGAGTAGAACTTTGCCAGCTCGACCGGGTCGCCTGCGTCGCGCAGTCCGACAAAGTTCACGCCCTTTACCACGCGCCCGTCCTTTACGTCCAGACAGGGGATGATGCGTTTTGCTAACAAGTTTTTCACTCCGTTCAAATCGAAGGTTCAATCGTAACCGTAGGGCGGTTACTTGGCCTGTTCGATGGCCTTTGCCAAATCGAGGGTGCCGGTATACACCGCCTTACCTGCGATTGCACCATCAATGCCGAGCTTTTTCAGGCCGGCGATATCCTCGAGGGTGGACACGCCGCCGGACGCAATGATCTCGCAGGAGACCGAGGCGCGCAGCGCCGCCAGCTGGTCAAAGTTCGGACCTGCGAGCATGCCGTCCTTGTCAATGTCGGTGAAGATGATGTGGCGCACGCCGATGGACTCCATGCGCTCTGCGAACGCGATGTAGTTCTCGCCGCTGTCGCCCAGCCATCCGTCCGTGCGGACGGTCTCGCTCTTGGCGTCGATGCCGACAACGATCTTGTCGCCGTACTTTTTTACAGCCTCGGCTACAAATTCCGGGTCGCGGACAGCCGCCGAGCCGATGATAACGCGCGAAACGCCCAGTGCAAGCACGGTCTCCACATCCTGCATGGAGCGAATGCCGCCGCCAAGCTCCACGGTCGCGCCGGTCTCGCGGATGACCTGCTCCACCACGCCGTAGTTCGCGTGCGAGCCGTCCTTCGCGGCGTCAAGGTCCACCATGTGTACAAGGTCTGCACCGGCATCGAGGAACCGCTGTGCGGTCTCGACCGGGTTTTCTGCTACTTTATGTGCAGTGCCGTAGTCGCCTTTCTGCAGGCGCACGCACTGACCGTCTTTCAAATCAATCGCAGGGATAACTCTCATTTTCCCACCTCCGTCAGTTTTGCAAAGTTGCGAAGCATCACAAGTCCCACTTCACCGCTCTTTTCCGGGTGAAACTGGCAGCCGAACAGGTTCTCTCGCGCCACCATAGCAGGCACGCGCGTGCCGTAATCCGTCACGGCGGCAAGGTCGTTTTCGTCCGCCGGATGCGCCATGAAGCTGTGCACGAAATACACATAGCTGCCGTTTTCCAGACCCTCGGTCATGGCATTCGGACGCAGAATGTCCAGCGCATTCCAGCCGATCTGCGGCAGCTTGAGACTCGTCTCAATACGCTCAATGCGTCCCGGCAGCAGACCCAGACCCTTGCACGGACGCACCTCGTCCGATTCCTCGAACAGCATCTGCATGCCGAGGCAGATGCCGAGGAACGGCTTTTCCTTTGCAGCCTTCAGCACCGCCTCCGTCAAACCGGAGTGCTCCAAAGCCGCCATCGCATCCGGAAACGCGCCGACGCCGGGCAGGATAACGCCCGCCGCGTTCTCGATCACGTCCGCCGAAGCCGCGATTTTATTTTCATAACCCAGGTAATCAAGCGTGTTGTGTACGCTCATCAGATTGCCTGCGCCATAATCTACGATTGCAATATAACTCATGTTGTACCTCTCGGAATCTGTTCCGCAGGGCGGGATGACCTCATCCTGCCGTAACGGTTGGCACCATGTTTATGAAATTCAGAGAACACCCTTCGCGCTCAAAACGCCGCCGCCCGTCACGGTAACGGCCTGCTTGAGCGCGCGTGCAAGCGCCTTGAACAGCGCCTCTGTGATATGGTGTGCGTTCTCGCCGTACTCGCACTTGAGGTGCAGCGTCAGTCCGGCGTGTACCGCCAGCGCACGCATGAACTCGACCGTCAGGCAGGTGTCGTACTGACCGCACATCGGCTGCGGCATGGGGGCATCGAACACGAGATACGGGCGTCCGGAAATATCCAGCGCGCAGAAGCCGAGCGCCTCGTCCATCGGCACGAACGCCTGTCCGAAACGCGCGATACCGGCCTTATCACCGACACATTCTGCCAGTGCCTGACCGAGCGCAATGCCGCAGTCCTCGACCGAATGGTGACCATCCACCTCGAGGTCGCCCTTGCAGGTGAGCGTGAGGCCGAAGCCCGAATGCACGGCGAAGCTGTTCAGCATATGGTCAAAAAAGCCGATGCCGGTGTCGATCTTGCGTTCGCCGCCCTCGAGCGTCAGCTTGAGCGAAATGTCGGTTTCCTTGGTCTTTCGTTTGATTTCAGCGGTTCTCATCGTTGTTTTCCTCCGCAAAGCGCACCGCGATGGAGTTTGCGTGCGCGTCCAGATGCTCGCTCTGCGCGAGCGCGATAATATCCTGTGCATAGCTTTCGAGCGCGTCCCGCGTGTACTCGATAACGCTGGTTTTCTTCAAAAACGTGTCGGTAGACAGCGGCGAGAAGAATCTTGCCGTGCCCGAGGTCGGCAGAACGTGACACGGGCCTGCCATGTAGTCACCGAGCGGCTCGGGCGCGTACTGCCCGAGGAAGATCGCGCCTGCGTTGTGCAGGTACGGCAGCAGCTCACGCGGAGCGGCGGTTACAACCTCCAGATGCTCGGGAGCGACCACATCAGCCATCCTGCAGGCATCCTTCAAGTCGTCAAACACGATGGCGCAGCCGTAGTTCGCTACGCTCTCCTTGATGATGTCCCACCGCGGGAGCTGCTTTGCCTGCCGCTCCATCTCGCACGAAATCGCCTGCGCCTGCGCCATGGAATCGGTCAGCAGGACGGCGGAGGCCAGCTTGTCGTGCTCGGCCTGACTGAGCAGGTCGGCGGCAACATAGGTCGGGTTGGCGGTGTGGTCCGCGATGACCAGCACCTCGGACGGACCGGCGATCATGTCGATATCGACCGTGCCGAACGCCAGTTTCTTGGCTGCCGCAACAAAGGCGTTGCCCGGGCCGACGATCTTGTCCACCTGCGGGATAAAGCCCGCGCCGTAGGTCAGCGCAGCAATCGCCTGCGTGCCGCCGATGGCAATAACGGTATCCACACCGGCGATCTTTGCCGCCGCAAGCACTTCGTTGGACATGTTTTCGGTCGGCGGCGTAACCATAATCAGCTCACCGACACCGGCAACCTTGGCCGGAATGGCGTTCATCAGCACGCTTGACGGATACGCTGCCGTGCCGCCCGGCACATAAATACCGACGCGCGAAAGTCCGCGCACGGTCTGGCCGAGCGTTTCGCCTTTGGAGCGGTTCCACTCCCACGTTTTGACGAGCATCTGCTCGTGGTAGTCGCGGATGTTCGCCGCCGCCTTTTCCAGCGCCGCGATCAGCTTCGGGTCGCAGGCGTTGTACGCATCGTCCAGCACCTTCGGCTCGACAATGTACGGCGCCTTGCCGTCAAACCGCTCGGCGTACTCCACGACCGCATCCCAGCCGCGCTGCTGTACGTCCGCCATCACACCGCGGACAATCTGCTCAATATCGCCGCGCGCACCTGCCGCACGGGCCTTCATTTCGCGGATGACCTGCTGCTCTGCCTGTCCGTCCGCGAGGACTGTTTTCATAAACATTGTGGTATTCCCCTTTTGTGTCAACCGTTTTCGTCCACCGGCATTAGTATAAATATTCCGCAGGGCACCCCGCCCTATGGATATGATTTATGTTATATAGGTATTGGCTTACTTCTCCAAGCCACTTTCCAGTTCTGCAATAACCTTCTGGATCGCTGCCTTCTTCATCTTGGCGCTGGCGAGATTGACGATAACTCTTGCCGAGATGGGCGCTACATTCTCAACGACCTCGAGGCCGTTCTCCTTGAGCGTCGTGCCGGTCTCCACGATATCCACAATACCGTCCGCCAGCTCGAGCAGCGGCGCCAGCTCGACCGAGCCTTCGATCTTGATGGTCTCAACGTCCATATTCTTCTTATTGAAAAAGGCCTTGGTGACCGCCGGATACTTGGTGGCGATAACCGGGGTCTTATAGCCGCCGTACACGTCCTTGCCCTTCTTGGTGGCGAGGGCAAAGCGGCACTTGCCGAAGCCGAGGTCTACCATTTCGTAAAAGCTGCCGCCCTTTTCCATGATGGTATCCTTGCCGACCACGCCCATGTCGCACACGCCGTGCTCAACGTAGGTGATTACGTCCGCGGCCTTGGAAAGCACGATCTCCACGCCGCTGTCCGGCAGGGTGAAGATGAGCTTGCGCGTTCCGGCCTCCAGTTCGGAGATATCGTAGCCTGCGGCCTTGAGCAGCGCGAGTGTTTTCTTCTCCAGACGGCCCTTGGTCAGTGCAATACGCACAGTATCCCGGCGGGTTGCGACCTCGGGACGGCTTGCGCCTGCAAGGCTGTCGGCAACGCTCTCCACGTCAATGCCGAAGCCGCCCGCGGGCATATCCTTGCCGAACTTGGCGCACAGCGCGTTGTAACGGCCGCCTGCGAGAATCGCCGCGCCCGCACCGCCGATGTAGCCGCGGAACATGATGCCGGTGTAGTAATCCATCTCGTGGACAAGGCCGAGGTCGATCATGATGCGGTCGCCGTAGCCGGCCTCATCCAGTGCCTGATACAGTCGGCGCAGATAAGCGGTCGCGCCAAGCACGCGCACGTTGCCGGTGAGTGCTTCTACCTCGTCGAGCACCTCGATACCGCCGAACAGGTTCGGCATAGCGCCGAGCGCCTTTGCGGCGGGCTTGCCCTTAAACGGCTCAAGTGCGTCACCGAGCGCGGCAAACGACTTGTTTTCGATCAGGCGGCGGATGCCCTCGGCGGACTGTGCATCCGCGCCAAGCTCATCCATCAGCGCCTTGTAGATCTCAGCGTGACCAAGCTCTACGCGGAAGTTGTCCGCACCGGTCTTGCTGAGTGCGGCAAACGCAGCCGAGAGAATGTCCTTGTCGGCCTCCAGACCGTCCGCGCCGATAAATTCCGCGCCGACCTGCAGGAATTCGCCCTTGTGGCCGTGGTCGCCGGACACCGAACGGAACACCTTCTGGCTGTAATACAGGCGGACCGGCAGCGCCGCGTCATCCAGACGGGTGGCCGCGATACGCGCGATCGGCGTGGTGTTATCCGGACGCGCCACGCAAATGCGGCCGGACTTGTCGATGATCTTCAGCATCTGATCCTGATCCAGCTCGGGGTTTGCCTGCGCAAATACATCAAAATACTCAACCGCCGGGGTGATGATCTCGCTGTAGCCGCGCTCCTCCAGCGCGTCGCGCACAGCATTTTCCGTCTGCCGCAGCGCGCGGCACGAGGAAAATAACAGGTCTCGGGTACCCTCCGGGGTGGAAATACGAAAACGGTTCATGGCTCCGCCGCTCCTTTATCACTTTATCACGATGAAATGATACCATATCAAACCAAAGTCTGTCAAGTCCTTATTTCGCATCCGCTCAGCAGGTGCGCTTGACGCTGACGCCCCAATACGGTGCGCCGCCAGCCTCCTGCGGCTCGGTGCGCACGAGCGCGACCCGTCCTGCATCTGCCAGCGCGCGCAGACGGCGGTAGATCAGCAGGTCACCGACGCGGCTGCACATTTCAGCATCGATCTTTGCCATTGCGCTGCCGATGGCGACGGCCGCTGTTTCTTCTGTCTTTGTGACGCAGGAAAGGATGATCTCGTCGTAGAAATCCTCACCGACCGAGCGCACCTCCCCCTTCACGACCGCGCGGAGCAGCGCGTCCTCACGCACAAGCTGCGCCCACTGTTCGGCGGCGCGCTGGCGTTCCTCATCGGTGAGCCGCCGCCGCTTTTCCCAGAAATACGGCGCGGCGCGATACTCCATCTCGCCGACAAGGCCGTAGCGCACCGTGCCGCCCGCGCGGGTCTCCTGACGCGCCAGCTTTTTGCGTTTTCGCAGATACCACCACGTCAGCGGATGGCGGAACAGCCGCCAATACCACGGTATCTTATCATCCATCATGACGGCGATGGCAGTCGCGCCGCCGATCGTGCCCTCTGGCTCGCGCAGTTCGGTGAGCGGCATCTCGCTCACCTCGACCAGCCAGATCGGAACGTCCCTTCCCTGCAAGCGGTTGATCAGGGACAGCATCATGCACCGCTCTGCGGGGCAGTCCTGCGCCGTCCATAGCACGATTTCATCCGCGGTATCGAGCGCAGTCGCCGCCCGCTCGTTCTCGCGCACGAAGGCATCGGACGTGTCCGCATCAAAATCCGCATAGCGTACCCGAAGCATCTGCTCACGCGCCGCCGGATCGTTCCAGTTTTGCAGTGTGCCTTCGCTGAGATCGTCCTGCGGGCCGAAAACCTCGGCTTTTGGGAACACAGAGGGATAGCATATCTGCGCTTCCCGCAGAAGGGCGTGCGCGCTGTCTCCCCAGCAGAACCAGCACGAATGTTTACCGTCTTGCATAGTCCTCCACGACCCTGACCAGCTTTTCCAGAAAGCTCTCCTCGCCGAGGGTATTGAGCTTGAAGAACACGGCCTGACTGCCGCCCGAAGTGATGGCGGAGAGAAACAGGTCGCGGTCGTTGCCGACCAGAGTGACATTCATGCTGACGCGGTTGCCGCCCATGTAGCTGTAACGCTCGAACACGCGCACCGCGCAGCGGACCGTGCCGTTTGTCCAATCCGAGCCGTTCTCGTAGGACGCAGACATGCTGCCGTTCAGCACGCCGTCCGTTACAAGCTCCAGCAGCTCGTCAAAATTTCCCGTCAGATGCTTTTCGTACTTTGCCATAATCGTCACACCTTTCTAAAAGAGGGTCATCTGCGTTGTTTTCGGCATGGAGCCAAGCGCGCCGATCTGCTCAAGCAGCTCGACGACCGCCTTGGACGCCTTCGGGCACCGGACGATCAGCTCTTCCGCCGAGAGGAACTTACCGTTTTTTCTCTCCTCCACGATGCTGAGCGCGGCCTGCTCACCGATGCCCGGCATGGACGTAAACGGCGGAATCAGGCCGGTTTCCGTTACGAGAAAGCGCGTTGCGTCCGATTTATAAACATCCATCGGCTCAAACGTAAATCCGCGCCTGTAAAACTCGTGGCAGACCTCCAAAGTCGTCATCATGTCCTTTTCCGCCGCTGAAATCGTCTTGTCGCGCTCCTTTCCGCGCAGTTCGGACATTTTATCCAGACAGACCTTGTCGCCCTTGATCATACAGGACGCATCAAAACCTTTTGCCCGGATGGAAAAGTATGCCGAATAGAACGCAAGCGGACGATGCACCTTGAACCACGCGATACGGAACGCCATCATGACATACGCGACCGCGTGCGCCTTCGGGAACATATACTTGATCTTCTTGCACGAGTCGATGTACCACTCGGGCACATGCTGTTCGTTCATGGCGGCTTCCATTTCCTCGGTCAGTCCCTTGCCCTTTCGGACGGACTCCATCGTCTTGAACGACAGCTTGGGCTTGACGCCCTGCAGGATCAGGTAGTTCATAATATCGTCTCGGCAGCAGATACAGCCGGACAGCGGAATGCCCTTGCGGACCAGCTCTGCGGCATTGCCGAGCCAAACGTCCGTGCCGTGCGACAGGCCGGAAATCGAAACCAGCTCCGCGAACGTAGACGGGTGTGTCTCCTTGACCATGCCGCGCACGAACTTGGTTCCGAACTCGGGCACGGCCACACAGCCGAGGTCACCGAGGATCGGGTCGGTATCCGGGTTTTCGCCCGTGTACTTAAGCGCCTTGCACGAGTGAAAAAGGCTCATGGTCTCCGGGTCGTCGAGCGGAATCTCCTGCGCGTTCACGCCGGTGAGGTTCTCCAGATGCTTGATAATGGTCGGGTCATCGTGTCCCAGCTCGTCCAGCTTCAAGAGGTTCGCGTCAATGGAGTGATACTCGAAGTGGGTGGTAATGATGTCGGAATCCGGGTCATCAGCCGGATGCTGAATCGGACAGACGTCGTAAATCTCAATCTCCTTGGGCACAACGACAACGCCGCCCGGGTGCTGACCCGAGGTACGGCGCACGCCGGTGCAGCCTGCGGCAAGGCGGTTTTCCTCCGCGCGGGAGCACTCAACGCCGCGCTCCTCCATGTACTTTTTGACGTAGCCGAACGCGGTTTTTTCGGCAACCGTGCCGATGGTGCCCGCTCGGAACACATGGTCGTGTCCGAAGATCTCGCCGGTGTACCAGTGGATGCGCGACTGATACTCGCCCGCAAAGTTCAGGTCGATATCCGGCACCTTGTCGCCCTCAAAACCGAGGAAGGTCTCGAACGGAATGTTGAAGCCCTGTTTGGTGAGCGGCTTGCCGCATTTCGGGCAAATCTTATCGGGCAGATCGACACCGCAGGAGTAATCCTCGTGCCACTCGAGATATTTGTCGTCCGGGCACAGATAGTGCGGGGCGAGCGAATTAACCTCGGTGATATCCGACATGAACGCCGCGAGCGACGAGCCGACCGAACCACGCGAGCCAACCAGATAACCGTCCGCGAGGGACTTGGTAACCAGCTTCTGCGCGATGATGTACATAACCGCATAGCCATTGCCGATGATGGAGCCAAGCTCACGGTCAAGCCGCGCCTGCACCGGCTCGGGCAGCGGATCGCCGTAGATACGCTTGGCCTTTTCGTAGCACATGTTGCGCAGATCGTCCTCACAGCCGTCGATGTGCGGCGGGTAGTTTTCCCTCGGCACCGGACGAATCACGTCACACATGTCGGCGATCATGTTGGTGTTCTTCACGACCACCTCATACGCCCGGTCCTCCCCGAGATAGGAAAATTCCTTCAGCATTTCATCCGTGCTCTTAAAGTACAGCGGCGCCTGATTGTCCGCATCAGAGAAACCCTGACCCGCCATCAGAATACGGCGGAACGCCTCGTCCTCGGGCTCAAGGAAGTGTACGTCACCGGTGGCGCAGCACGGTTTCCCCAATTCATCCGCCAGACGGAGAATATCGCGGTTCCAGTCGCGCAGCTGCTCCTCGTCCTTCGCCATACCCTTTGCGATCATGAAGTTGTTATTGCCGATCGGCTGAATCTCCAGATAGTCGTAAAACGACGCCAGCCGCTTGATCTCCTCCCACGGCTCGCCCTTGGTCAGCGCGCGGAACACCTCGCCCGCCTCACACGCCGAGCCGAAAATCAGTCCCTCACGGTGACGAATGAGTTCGCTGCGCGGCATAATGGGGCGCTTGTTGTAATATTCCAGAAAGCTCTTGGAAATCAGCTGATACAGGTTGCGCAGTCCCGCCTGGTTCTTCACCAGAATGATAAAGTGATAGCGCGGCAGGTTTTTCAGCTTGTTCTTGCGGTCGGTTGTTGCCGCCAGCACCGGATTGATATCCGCAGTCGTAACCGCGTGCATCTCCTCCCTGAGCCTTTTCAGCAGCTTGACGTAAATGCGGCCGAGCACGGCGGCATCCTCGCTCGCGCGGTGGTGCTCAAACGGGCCGACCTGCAGCTCCTTCGCCAGAATGTTCAGCTTGAATTTGTGCATGTGCGGCAGCATCAGGCGGCTCATCTCGAGGGTATCAATGCTCGTAAACTCCCGCTCGATGCCCAGTCTCTGGCAGGCCGTCCGCAGGAAGCCCATATCGAAGCCTGCGTTGTGCGCCACGAGCGGGTACTGTCCCTCGCCTGCCCATGCGAGGAATTCCGGCACGGCTTTGTCGAGGTTGGGCGCGTCCGCTACCGTCTCGTCCGAAATACCGGTCAGCTCGGTGATTTCCGGCGGAATCGGCTTGTGCGGGTTGACATAGGTCTGGAAGGAATCGCGAATCTCGCCCTCCACAACGCGCACAGCGGCAATCTCGGTAATTTCCTCGCTCGCCGGATTGAGTCCGGTGGTCTCAAGGTCGAACACGATGAATGTGCCGTCGAGCGGCTCGGTGCTCCTGCCGCGCACGACCGAAATGCTGTTCTCGTCATTGATGTAGTACGCCTCGATGCCATAAATAATCTTCATGTCACCGATGGTGTCCTTCTGCTTGCCCTCCTGCGCGTGCAGCGCTTCGGGGAACGCCTGCGCCACACCGTGGTCGGTAATCGCCATCGCGCGGTGTCCCCACTTGGCGGCGCGGCACAGCAGAGACGCGGTGCTGCTCATGCCGTCCATCGCGCTCATGTTGGTGTGCAGGTGCAGCTCGACGCGCTTCATGCCCTCGTAGGTGTCCTTACGCTCGGGCTTTTTCGCCTTGACGATGCCGGTCGGCTCGAGCACCATTTCCTTGGCAAAGGTGTCATACACCATCTTGCCCTGCACGGTACAGTACAGACCCTTCTTGATTTTAGATGCCGTATCGCCCGCCTTATCCGCCGCAAGGAACTTGGAAACGCGCACGGAATTGGTGCGGTCGGTCATGTCAAACGCAATCTTGACGTAATCCTTGCCGGTTTTCTTGCTGTGGATGTCCTTGCTGTCGGTGAAGAACACCTCGCCCTGAATGGTGACCATGTCATAGGCGGCAATCGCCTCGTTGACCGAAATAATGGGGTCCTGAATCAGCTTGCCGAAAATGAGGTCATCCTCGCGCACCTTCTCGGCGCGCGGGCGCTGATAGCCGGTATGCTGCTGCGGCGCCGGACGCGGCTTTTTCGGCTTGGGCGTTTCCGCCGCGGCTGCCGCCGCTTGCTCCACAGCCTTGTGCAGAATTTCCTCGCGGCTCTCCTCCTGCTCGGGTGCGGGTGCAAAATCCTGTGCATCCGCGCGGACCGCGTGCACCGGACAGCTGCGGCCCAACTCCCGCTGAATACGCGCCTCCAGATGCCGCAGTGCGTTTGCGAAATGCTTTTCGCTCACCTCGTCCATCGGTATCTGGAGCGCACCGTCCGCAAATTCCCACTTGGTATGGTCGAGCAGACCCTTGGCTGACGGCATGCGGTACGCCATGTCGTCATACAGCGACTTGATGTACGCGTTCGACAGCTCACCCGGCATGTTGTAGCGCGGCTCGATCATCACGCGGTCAAGACCGTAGGTGTCCGCGATCTGCTTTTCCGCCCTGGCAATCACCTTGCGGCTGACAACCTCGTGCAGACCGAGTTCCACGACCATCACCGTGTTATTATCCCCAAATGCCAGAGAACGCACCTCGCCTGCGGCAAGGTGCTTCTCCTCATTTACACATTTGCAGTTTTGAAAAATATCAATCAGCTTTCCAGCCACGATTATTCTCCTTCATAATGTGCGATTTCGTCCATCAGTGCATCCACAAGCTGCTCCTGCGGCACCTTTTTGATGATCTCGCCGCGGCGGAAGATCAGGCCGACGCCGTCGCCGCCCGCAATGCCGAGATCGGCTTCACGCGCTTCGCCCGGACCGTTTACCACGCAGCCCATAACAGCTACCTTCATCTTCTTGCCGCGAATGCTCTGGCAACGCTGCTCGACCTCTTTGGCAATGGCGATGAGGTTGATGCGCGTGCGGCCGCAGGTCGGGCAGGAAACCACGTTGATGCCCTCTTCCGCTCTGCCGACAGCCTTGAGAATCGCCTTTGCCGCGTAGACCTCCTTGACCGGATCATCGGTCAGGCTCACACGAATGGTGTCGCCCACGCCGAGCGCCAGCAGACCGCCGATGCCGGCAGCCGACTTGATCGTGCCCATGTACTCGGTGCCCGCCTCGGTCACGCCGAGGTGCAGCGGATAATCGGTCTTTTCGCCCGCCAGCAGGTAGGCCTGCATGGTGTTCGGCACCGAGGATGACTTGATTGAAATGCAGATGTCGTCAAAATCGCAGTCGTTCAGCAGACCGACGTGATAGAGCGCGCTCTCGACCATCGCCTCGGGCGTCGGCCCGCCGAATTTCTCGAGAATGTGCTTCTCCACCGAGCCGGAGTTTACGCCGATGCGGATTGGCAGATGGCGTTCCTTTGCCGCCTTCACGACTGCCTGTACGCGGTCCGCGCCGCCGATGTTGCCCGGATTCAGGCGAATCTTGTCCACGCCGGACTCGATCGCCGCCAGCGCGAGACGGTAGTCAAAATGAATGTCCGCGACCACCGGCAGCGGCGAGCCGGCGCAGATTTCGCGCAGCGCCTCTGCCGCCTGCATATCCGGCACGGCACAGCGAACAATGTCGCAGCCCGCGTCCGCCAGTGCGCGAATCTGCGCCAGAGTAGCCTTCGCGTCGCGCGTATCCGTGTTGGTCATGGACTGCACCGCAATGGGCGCGCCGCCGCCAACCAATACGTCCCTTATCTTGATTTGCTTTGTTATTTTCATAGCTCTAACCTCTCACAAATGGAAAATGGAGAATGGAGAATTGTGGTATCGCGCTATGCGCCGCACATTCATTTTCCATTTTCCATTCTCAATTCTCAATTACTGCGCATAAAAATGCGCAGTACGTCCTGCCCGGTCACATACACCATCAGCATAAGCAGCAGCATGAGTCCTGCCGCGTGCACATAGCCCTCGTACTTGGGCGGCACAGGCTTGCGGCGAATGCCCTCGATGATGAGGAACACGAGCCGACCGCCATCCAGTGCAGGCAGCGGCAGCAGGTTCATCACGCCGAGGTTGATCGAGATAAATGCCACAAGCTGGAAGAACGAGATCATGCTGTACTTGGCGGTATCCGCCATGACCTCGGCCACGCCGACCGGACCGGAAAGCTGATCCACGCCGACCTGTCCGCTGACGAGCATGCCCACGCTCGACCAGACGAGCCGCGCGTAGTTGACGGCGGTGCGCACGCTCATGCTGAGGTGCATGCCAAGGCTGTCGGGCAGCTCCGCAAAGGTGATGCCAATGCGCTTGTTGCCGTTTGCATCGGTGACTGTCGCCTCCAGCTTGACGGACGGCAGCGTCACCGTTTCGCCGTTGCGGCGCACGGTAATTTCATGCGTGGTCGAACCGGTGCGCGCAAGCGCGGTATCGAAATCCGTCCGCACGAGGATGTGGTAGCCGTCGATTTTGAGAATTTCGTCGCCTGCCTCCAGACCGCCGTCTGCGGCGGCGGTGCTCGCCGGATTGACCTCGCTGATGGTGGAGACGATATAGCCGCCGTTCGGTCCGTTCGGACGCATGACCGCCAGCACGATAAGGAATCCCACGAGGAAATTCATCAGCGCGCCCGCACACACGATGAGCATGCGGCGCGGCAGCTTCGCCTTACCGAAGGCGTGCTCATTTTCACTTTCATCGTCCTCGCCCTCCATAACGCACGCACCGCCGAACGGCAGCAGCTTGAGACAGTACAGCGTGCCGTGGTACTCGTGCTTGAGGAGGGTCGGACCCATGCCGATCCAGAATTCGTTGACCTGCACACCGCCGCGTTTTGCGGTGATGAAATGTCCGAACTCATGCACGATGACCAGCACGCCGAAGGCGAGGATTGCCAGAATGATTTGCAGCAAAGCGTAGCTCCTTTCGGTCAGCCGAGCACGATCTCGCGCGCGGCTTTGTCCGCCGCCAGAACGTCGTCCAGCGTGATGTCCTTCTTATACGGAATGGTATCGAGTGCGTATGCAACGCGCTCTGCGATGTCGGTAAAACCGATCTTACCGTTCAAAAACAGACCGACTGCGGCCTCATTTGCACCGTTGAGCACAGCGCCGCGGTCGCCCTTGAGGGAGGCGGCGTGCTTTGCCAGATTCAGCGCCGGAAACGCCTCATAGTCGGGTGCATAGAACGTCAGCTTTGCGACCTCCGCGAGCGACATGCGCGGTACCTTGCACGGCACACGCTGCGGCCATGTCAGCGCCAGCTGGATCGGCAGGCGCATATCCGGCAGGCCAAGCTGCGCGATTACCGCTCCGTCCGCAAACTCCACCGCCGAGTGCACGATGCTCTCGCGGTGGACGACAATTTCGATGTCCTCGGGCGGCAGGTCATACAGCCACATGGCTTCGATCAGCTCCAGACCCTTGTTCATCATGGTCGCAGAGTCGATCGTGATCTTTGCCCCCATGCTCCAGTTCGGGTGTGCAAGCGCCTGCTCGCGCGTCATGCCGCGCATTTCCTCGAACTTTTTGCCGAAGAACGGACCGCCGGACGCGGTCAGCAGGATTTTATCAATCGGGTTGCCGTTTGCCGCCTGCACGCACTGGAAGATCGCCGAATGCTCGGAATCCACCGGCAGGATGCGCACGCCGTACTGCTTTGCAGCGCTCATCACCAGACCGCCCGCACACACGAGCGTCTCCTTGTTCGCCAGCGCGATATCCTTGCCCGCCTTGATGGCCGCCATCGTCGGCAGCAGGCCGACCATGCCGACAACCGCCGTTACCACGATGTCCGCGCCGCTCTCGGCGGCACAGGCGATCAGACCGTCCATACCGGTCAGAACCTCAATATCCGTGTCCGCCAGCTTGATTTTCAACTCCTTGGCTGCGTTTTCGTCCATCGCGCAGACCATTTTCGGATGCAGGGCACGCGCCTGCTCCTCCAATAAGTTTATGCGCCGGTTGGTCGTCAATGCGACGACTTCGACGTCGATCGAAGGCAGAATATCGACCGTTTGCGTGCCGATCGAACCCGTTGAACCTAAAATCGCAATCTTCTTCATTATTTTTCTCCTGTTAAACGATTGGGGATAATGGAGAATTGAAAATGGAAAATTGAAAATTATGGTGCCGCCCAAAGGGCGGAATTTAATCATCGCGCAAAGCACGATACCACAATTTCCCATTCTCCATTCTCAATTTTCAATTACCAAATGACTCTAAAGAGCAGCTCCGCGAAAGGCGCTACGAACAGCACGCTGTCGAAGCGGTCAAGCACTCCGCCATGTCCCGGAAAAATATGTCCGTAATCCTTAATGCCGGTCTGGCGCTTGATGACCGAGAACGACAGGTCGCCGATCTCTCCGAGCACCGCGCCGACTGCGCCGAGCACGACCGCCGACCAGAGCGGCATTTCAAGGCCGAGCGTCCGGTTCATAATCAAAGCCGCGATCAGCACGAGGACGGCACCGCCGACCACGCCGCCGACGGCGCCCTCTACCGTCTTTTTCGGGCTGACGACCGGCGCCAGCTTATGCTTGCCGAACAGCATGCCCGAGAACAAGGCGCAGGTGTCCGCGCCCCAGGCAGCGAGCAGCGGCAGCAGCACGATGAACGCACCGTGGTGGTAATTCATCTGGAAAATACGCAGCAGGCTGAGCAGCAGGTACGGCACGAGCAGCGCACCGAAAAACGCCCACGAGACCTGCGAAGCCTTCATGACGTCGTGATATTTCAGCTCAATCGCAAACGAGCCGAACAGGAGCACCAACACCAGTCCCTGCAGCACGCTCTCGAGCCGCAGCGGCAGGATGCTGAAATGACCGACAGCCAGTCCCAGCGAGACGGCCATTGCGAGCAGCAGTTCCAAGTGGTTGCGCACCAGTTTTGTCGAGCCGAGCACCTCATAGGTGGCGAACACGCACAGCGCCGCCACGACAAGCTCCAGCACGATCGGCGGGAACACATACAGCGCCAGCAGCACAAAAACAAAGCCGAATACGCCAAACAATACTCTTGCTTTCATACGTTTATCACCCTAATTGGATATTATACGCCGCCGAAACGACGGTTTCTGTTGTTAAAATTGTCGATTGCCGCATCCAGATCGGTGGTTTTGAAGTCCGGCCACAGCACATCGGTGAAGTAATACTCCGAGTAGGCGGACTGCCACAGCAGGAAGTTGGACGTGCGGATCTCGCCCGAAGGACGGATGATGAGATCGGGATCGGGCATGTGCGCGGTGTACAGGTGCGCGGAAATGGTGTCCTCGGTGATATCCTCGGGTGCCAGTTCGCCGGCTTTCACCTGCTCCGCGATAGCACGGACGGCGTTTTTGATCTCGTCACGGCCGCCGTAGTTGATGCACAGCGAGGCTGTTGCCGCGTCCGGACCAAGCCGATCGGCAATCGCGTCCACCTCCGCGATCTGCGCGCGAATATCCTCCGGTAGAACGGTCAGATCGCCCAACACGCGCACGGCAACGCCGCGCTCGAACATGGTTTCTGCCGCTTCCTTCAGATAGGAGCGGAACAGGTTCATCAGCGCATCGACTTCATCCTGCGGACGCTTCCAGTTTTCGGTAGAGAATGCATAGACCGTGAAATACTGCACGCCAATGTCCTTGCAGTAGGTGGCAATGGTGCGGAACGTCTCCGCGCCGACCTTGTGACCGGCCTTGCGCGGCAGACCGCGTTTCTTGGCCCAGCGGCCGTTGCCGTCCATAATGACCGCAATATGACGCGGCACCGGACGGTTTTCGGGCGCGTTATCCTTCTTTTTTCGTGTGAACAGACCCAACCTGTTTCCTCCCTGTTTATCCCTCTTGCGGCAGATTTTCCTGCCAATTTCATGCAAAAGGGCGACGAATCCGCCGCCCCCAATGTCGCTTCGCTCCTCGACCGAAAACACGTTTTCGGTCGATCGGAACGTACCGAGCATACGCTCGGATACGTCCTGCGAGCACATCTGCGCGCCGCTTTGCGGCACACAGCTATGCTCCCTTGTGTAAAAAGCGAGATACATGCTCCCGCTTTTTACGGATTTTCTGCGAAAATCCGATTTCATGCCGCTGCAGGCAGCGGACTTCCCCCTGAATTAAACCTCTGCGAGTTCCTTAGACTTCTTGGAAACCATAGCGTCGATTTCCTTGACGTACTTATCGGTCAGCTTCTGCATCTTGTCCTCACCGTCGTGCAGCTCGTCCTCGGTGATCTCGCTCTTCTTCTGCGCTGCCTTGAACTTGTCCAGTGCATCACGGCGGATGTTGCGGAGCGCAACCTTTGCCTCCTCACCGGTCTTGGAAACGCCCTTGATAAGCTCCTTGCGGCGCTCCTCGGTCAGCGGCGGGAAGTTCAGACGGATCTGCTTGCCGTCGTTCTGCGGGTTGATGCCGAGGTCGGAGACCTGGATTGCCTTCTCGATGGCCTTGAGCACCGAGCCGTCCCACGGCTGGATTGCCAGCGTGCGCGGGTCGGGAGTAGAAATTGCCGCAACCTGATTCAGCGGGGTCGGTGCACCGTAATACTCAACAGTGATCTTATCGAGAACCGCCGGGTTTGCGCGGCCTGCGCGGACTGCTGCCAGCTCCTTGGAGAGCACGTCCAGCGTTTTCTGCATTTTTGCCTCGTGGGACTTGATCTGTTCCTTCATTATTTTACCTCCTCAACGATCGTGCCGATCTTTTCGCCGTTAACAGCGCGGTGAATATTTTCGGGGTCGGAAAGCGCGAATACCAGAATCGGGATATGGTTATCCATGGACAGCGAGGTTGCCGTGGAATCCATAACGCCGAGACCCTGATTGAGCACGTCCATGTAACTCAGGTGGTCGTACTTCTTGGCATCCGGGTTGACAGCCGGATCGGAATCGTACACGCCGTCTACGTTCTTTGCCAGCAGGATAACATCTGCGCCGATCTCTGCCGCACGCAGAACCGCTGCGGTGTCGGTCGAGAAGAACGGGCAGCCGGTGCCGCAGCCGAAGATAACGACACGGCCCTTTTCGAGGTGACGGGTCGCGCGGGAACGGATGTACGGCTCCGCGATCTTGTTCATCTCGATAGCGGTCTGTACACGAACGTCCACGCCGCGCTGCTCCAGCGCATCCTGCAGAGCCAGTGCATTGATGGTGGTTGCCAGCATGCCCATGTGGTCCGCGCGGGTGCGCTCCATCTTGCCGCCGCCGTCCTTTACGCCGCGCCAGAAGTTGCCGCCGCCGACAACAATGCCGATCTCGCAGCCCTCTTCGTTGCATTTTTTGATCACATCGCATACCGGACCGATGACATCAAAGTTCAGGCCAAAATGCTTATCGCCCGCAAGGGCTTCGCCGCTGATCTTGATCAGTACGCGCTTATATTTCTGTGCTTCCATGCTCCACACTCCTTATTCTATTCCTGTTTACTATTCTACCCTATTTTCGGAGAATTTGCAACGATTTATATAGCGGCAAATGAATAAAAGGCGAAGCGGTTTGCGCCCTCCGGACGGTTGCAGGCTCCCCTGAAAGGGGAGCTGGCGCAGCTTGCTGCGACTGAGGGGTTTCGGCACCGGTTTTTCGGGGCATCCGAACCGCGCAGGCGGTTCACCGCTTCCGGGCGAAGCGTTTTGCCGTAGACTGCGGCGGGGATTGCCGCTACGCGCGGCATAACAGTGCCGCGCAACTCGTTTTCCGGCACAAACCGGCTGCAATCGCAGGATTTGGATAATCTGCACAGGTAAAAATGTTGCGCGGCACGGGTATGCCGCGCCTGCGTAGACTAAACCGTATGTGTAGCAGAAAGGTATCTGACATTGCGTATAGGTAAAGAAATGGGCAGACACATTGGTCTGCCCTACGGAACGGTAACCCGACTGCCGTTCCCCTTTTTCATGCTTACGCAGTCTACCACCTGCACCCAAGCCCTTGCGGGAAAAGGGGTGATTCACAAGAGGGTGGAAAACCGCAGGTTGTCTACCCTCTTGTGCGTCCGCCGCGCGCAGCGGCAACATTCCCGCACGCCGCAGCGTGCGAAATCCTCTGCCGTGGGTACGGCAAACCCCTCCACCGCCGTTCGGCGGTCCCCCCCTCCTTTCAGGGGAGGCTTCCGGTCGGTGCAAACGGTTCTTAACGACATATATCCTTTGGGGAACGCAAAAAACCGAGGGCAAATGCCCTCGGTTTCGTGTTTTATTGCGCGATATGCGAAGAATTACTTCTTCAGAACAACCTCGCCGCCCAGACCGGTGTGTGCAGTGATGTACTCACGGCCCATCTTAGCGTACTCGAACGGATTAGCCTTAGCCGGATCCTGCTCTGCCTCTACCATGATCCAGCCGGTGTAGCCAGCCTTGTCAAGCAGATCGAATACAGCGTCGAACTCTACGCAGCCGTCCGGATCGCCCGGTACGGTGAAAGCGCCTGCGCGAACTGCATCCAGGAAGGACCAGTGCTCAGCGCGAGCCTTCTCAACCAGCGGCATACGCATGTTCTTCAGATGAACGTGGCCAACACGGTCAGCAAACTTCTCGAGCATCTTTACCGGATCCTCGCCAGCGAAAGTGAAGTGGCCGGTATCGAAGCACAGGAATACATACTTCGGATCGGTGTTCTCCATCAGGCGGGTAGTCTCCTCAACGGTCTGGCATACGGTGCCCATGTGATGATGGAAGCAGGTGCGGATGCCGTACTTCTCCATGGACAGCTTGCCCAGCTTGTTCAGGCCGGTGATGAAGCGATCCCACTCCTCATCGGTCAGAACGCGCTTCTTGTCGTCCAGAATCGGGGTGTCCAGCTGGCCCTGGATAGAACCGGACTGCTCGGATACGTTGATAGCGGTAGCACCAACGTAGGACAGGTAATCCAGCTCCTTGATGAACTCAGCCTCTACCTCTTCGTACGGCTTGTCAACCAGGAAAGAGGAGAACCACTTGGAAGCGATGGTCAGGTTGCGGGCGTCCAGCATGTGCTTGAGGACGGTCTTGTCCTCCGGATACTTATGGCCTACTTCGCAGCCGTCGAAACCAGCGAGCTTCATCTCAGAGATGCACTGCTGGAAGGTGTTCTCGTCGCCGAGATCCCACATATCATCATTGGACCAGCCGATCGGGCAGATACCCAGTCTTACTTTCTTCGGATCTAACATAGTTATTCCCTCCATAATCTTCTCTCTGCGTCTGCGCAGAACAAACGCATTTTTGTTATTCTTATTGTACCCTTATGCACTGTAAATGTCAAACGCATTTTTTCACAAAGCCGAGTTGTGCAATCCGCTGTTTTTGTCATTCCGCGAACTTGTGCGTGTGCGTGCACGCACTTTTGCGCAAAAACCGCGCGAGATTGTTCCCGCGCGGTTGATTTTGTCTTATCTGTAACTTTTCGTCTGCTGCGCTCAGATACGGGCCACACCGGAATCGCGGGCAGCCTGTGCAACGGCATCTGCTACCGAACGGATGACCTTCTTGTCGAACGCCATCGGCATGATATACTCCGCGTTCAGCTCCTCATCGGAAACGCAGGCCGCGATCGCCTTAGCCGCTGCCAGCTTCATCTCCTCGTTGATGTCGCTTGCGCGAACATCGAGTGCGCCGCGGAAAATGCCCGGGAACGCAAGCACGTTGTTGATCTGGTTCGGGTAGTCCGAACGACCGGTGCCGACAACGGCAGCGCCGCCCTTCTTTGCGTCCTCCGGCCAGATTTCGGGCACCGGATTTGCCATAGCGAATACCATTGGGTCCTTTGCCATGGTGGAAACCATCTCGGCAGTGAGCACCTGCGGCGCGGACATGCCGAAGAATACATCCGCACCCTTGACAGCATCGGCCAGCGTGCCGGTCATATGCTCGCGGTTGGTGACCTTGGCCATCTCCTGCTGTGCCGGATTCAGGCGCTCGTCCCCCTCGCAGACGATGCCGAAGCGCTCGACCATCGTGATGTGCTTGACGCCGAGGAACATCAGGAACTTGGTAACGGCGATAGCAGCCGCGCCGCAGCCGTTGACAACCATCTTGATCTCATCCACCTTGCGGCCGGTCAGACGGCAGGCGTTGAGCAGCGCCGCACCGCAGCAGACAGCGGTGCCGTGCTGGTCGTCGTGGAATACCGGAATGTCGCAGACCTCCTTGAGTCGGCGCTCAATCTCAAAGCAGCGCGGAGCCGCGATATCCTCGAGGTTAATGCCGCCGAACGAGCCGGAGATCAGCTGAATGGTGCGTACAATCTCGTCCACATCCTTGGAAGCCACACAGAGCGGGAACGCGTCCACGTCAGCGAACGCCTTGAACAGCGCGCACTTGCCCTCCATGACCGGCATGCCGGCAATCGGACCGATATCGCCCAGACCGAGCACCGCGGTGCCGTCCGTGATGACCGCAACCAGATTGTGGCGGCGCGTATAGGTGTAGCTGAGAGACGGATCGTCCTTGATCTTGAGGCACGGCTCGGCAACACCCGGCGTGTACGCGATCGACAGATCGTCCTTGCTGTTTACCTCACAGCGGGCTACGACCTCAATCTTGCCGCCCCATTTTTCATGTGCCTGCAGTGCGCGTTCCTTAACGTCCATGTTCTGTTCCTCCGTTATCGTTCTTGTTCCGTTCGACGGAAAGAGTTTTCTATCTTACCTTATTATACAGAGTAGAAATGCGTTCGTAAAGGGGTAGTTTGTACAAAGAGCGGGAAGTAATTGAGAATGGAGAATGGAAGATGGAGAATGAACGTAATGATTCATCGTGTTTCTCCGTTTTTCATATTATCATAAAGGTACACCTTGTCGCACCCTACGATTTAGATTTTATGTGTAATGTAACAACATGAAGAAGGTTAAACTTCTCATACTCTTCACTCTCAACTCTCCACTCTTCACTCTACTTGCAGCATTGTTTCGCCACCAGCTTCGGCAAGAGGAACATGGCCGCGCAGCCGGAGAACACCGCCGACACGACATCGGACAGCGGCTCGGAAAACATAACGGCTGTTGCCCCGAAAATCGGCGGCAGGACGAACACACTGACGAGGAAAATACCCTTGCGGAGCATGGAAAACGTCAGTCCCCATTTGACAAGACCCATGCCGGTCATGCCGTCCACAAACGGGTACTGGATGGTCAGTCCGAGCACGCCGAGCGAGTAGGTGCGGATCATATACGCCGCCATATCAATATACGCCGGGTCTTTGGTGAAGATTTTGACAAAAGCGCCCGAGACCGTCTGCGCGAGCAGGAACATGATGCCGCAGAACACGAGGCACAGCAGCACAATGCACCGAAACGCCTTCATGACGCGTTTTTCGTCGCACGCGCCGTAGTTATAGCCGAGAATGGACTGCGTGCCCGCCGTAATTCCGCCGAGCGGCATGGTGATGACGAGCATGAAGCTCTGCATGATGGCGGCACACGCGATGAGCATATCGCTGTCTGCGCCGCCGTATTTTCGCAGCATAACGTTGATGGAGATGAGCAGCACGTTATCAAGCGCGATGATGAGCGCAGGCGACAGACCGACCTGCACGATACGGCGCATCCAGCCGAAATTGACCGGCTGACGGGTAATGCGGACGGCGGCTCTGTCACTCATCAGAAAACGCAGGATGTACGCCGTCGAGCACGCCTGCGACAGCACGGTCGCAAGAGCAGCTCCGCGCACGCCCATGTGCAGCGCAAAAATGAACACCGGGTCAAGTGCGATATTTACGGCCGCTCCGAGCATAACCGACCGCATTGCGGTACCCGAAAATCCCTGACTCATTGTAATTTGATTGAGTCCGTAGCTCAGTAATGCGAACACCGTGCCGAAAACATAGGTCGTAAAGTACGCCTGCGCGTAGTCCCACAGGAGCTCGCTGCAGCCGAAGGTGAACAGGATCTGCCGCTTGAAAATAAGCAGCGGCACGGTCGCCAGCACGCTCAGCGCCAGCAAAAGGTAGAAGCTGTTCGTGATGATCTGACGGGCGCCGTCCATGTCGCGCCGCCCCATGCGGATGCTCATCAGCGGTCCGCCGCCGAAGCCGATGAGCGCACCGATGGCGGTAATCATGGTCACCACAGGCGCGCACACACCGACACCCGCCAGTGCCGCATCGCCCGCGCCTGCAATGTGGCCGACGTACATGCGATCGACCACGCTGTATAGAATATTGACAAACTGTGCCAGCATGGCCGGTATCGCAAGCTGCAGAACCAGCTTGCCGACCGGTGCTGTGCCCAGTGGGCTGTCTGTTTGGGACATGGTTCTCTCCCCTTTCCGCTCCCTCTATTATAGTGAAATTCGCCGCAGGCGTAAAGAGAAAAATGCCCTGACGGGAGGTCAGGGCATTGCATGTTTTATTTAGGAATGCTGTCGTCATATACGAATGTTGCCGTAATGGCATCCGCATAGATGCAGTTTTTCAATTCTTCGCTGCTATCTGGTTCGATAAACGCATTGATATCTACCGTGTGCGTTGCTCCATCCGTGTTGAACACACGCACAACAAGCGGTATCTCTATATCGACTGCTAAATCATCGATTGGCTTCTCCTGTCCCGCGACAGCCACTGTCAGGTTGTCCGTTGGCAGTTTGCTCAGCTCGGACGAATCTCCATACTGGGTCGAAGCGCCGCCACTCGGGAACGTCATCTCAATATCATACGCCGCATTGATTGTATCGGCATCATGCCGGAAAATGATTTTGCCGGTGCCGTTATTCAGACCCATGCCATACGCACCGATAGGTTTGTCCATGTTCTGCCACGCATTGCCATCCCATGTGTAGCTGTTGAATGTTATTCCGTTGGCTTCTGTGTTGTTGCCTGAAAAATGATACTCTACAACCGCACCCGATTGTTTCTCTGTCGCAGCCTGCTCCACCGGCGTGATGGAAATCGTATTATCCGCCGGCTGTGTCTCTGCCTTCCCGCACCCGCTCAAAATCCCCACAAGAGCCAGTGCCAGTCCTGCTGCGTATCGTTTTTTCATGTGGTACACCTCCGTTTCAGCATTTACATTTCATAGCAGAAAATTACAGTGTACGCTTCCGCATACACGCTTTTCTGTACGGCTTTGCTGTTTTCCGGTTCCAAAAACGCATCAATAGATACCGGAATGATCGTACCGTCCGTGCGGAACACACGCACGAGCAACGGAATTTCCGTGTCGACTGCCAAGTCATTGACAGGTTCCTCCCATGCAGCAACAGTTGCCGTCAATCCCTCCATCGGCAGACTGTTTCTCTCGGGCGAATCCATAACCTGTGCATATCCGCCAAGCTGCGGCGAATCCATTCCAATCTTATAGTTCGCATTCGCCGCATCGCCGTCACGCTCGAATTTGATCGTGCCCTTGCCGCTGCCCAGTGTCGCCGAACAACGCAACCCAAACGTGGCATCCTCATCTTTCTGCCATGTGCTGCCATCCCATATATAACAGCCAAACAATACGCCCTCGGCTTCGCTCCTGTGGCCGGAAAAATTATACTCAATCAGTCTGCCACTCTGGTCTGCGGTCGTTTCCTCCACCGGTATCAGGCTGATTGTGTTGTCTGCCGCCGGCTGTCCGCACCCGCTCAAAATCCCCACAAGAGCCAGTGCCAGTCCTGCTGCGTACCGTTTTTTCATGTGGTACACCTCCTTTTATTGTTGTGCTTACAGTGTAGCAGATTTGGGTGATATTGTCTATTTCCAGACCATGCAAAATCTGCGTTTGCTTCTGTGCAAAGTAACGACAAAAAAGCGTTCCGACATACGTCGGAACGCTTTTCGATGCAATTTTACTTCGCGTATCTGCGAGGAAGATTAGCCGTTCTTGCGAGCGATAGCCTTCTTAGCAGCCTCTACGATGTGAGCAGCGGTCAGACCGTACTCCTCGCGCAGGAAGGACTCAGCGCCTACCTGGCCGAAGCGATCCTCAACGCCTACCATCTCCATCGGAACCGGGTTGTTCTTGATAACAACGTTAGCAACAGCAGAACCCAGACCAACCTTAACCTGATGGTTCTCAGCGGTTACGATAGCGCCGCACTCAGCAGCGGAATCGAGGATGAGCTGCTCGTCGAGCGGCTTCCAGGTGAACATATCGATAACCTTGGCAGAGATACCCTCAGCAGCCAGCTGCTCCTGAGCCTTCAGTGCCTCGTCTACCATGATGCCGGAAGCGATGATAGCTACGTCCTTGCCTTCCTTCAGGGTAACGCCCTTGCCGATCTCGAAGTCAGAGCCATCGCCGTAAACGGTGGTGAAGCCCTTACGGATCATACGCATGTAGGAGAACTTGCCGGATGCTGCCAGCTTCTTGGTCAGGCAGTTGATCTGAGCGAAGTCAACCGGGTCGATAACAACTGCTTCCGGTACGGACATGTACAGAGCGCAGTCCTCGAACGGCATGTGGGTACCGCCGTTGTATGCAGCGCATACGCCGGGGTCGGAACCGATAACGTGTACCGGCAGCTTAGCGTAAGCTGCGGACATGAATGCCTGGTCAAATGCACGGCGGGAAGCGAAGCAGCCGAAGGAGTGCATGAATACGGTGCGGCCGGTAGCAGCCAGACCTGCAGCAACGCCCATAGCGTTAGCCTCTGCGATACCTGCGTTTACGGTCTGCTCCGGGAAAGCCTTAGCCAGCTTGCCGGTATTGATGCAGTTCTCGAGGTCGCAGTCAACATGCATAACCTTGCTGTCCTTCTCCATCAGGTCCAGCATAGCGGTAACGTAACCGTCACGGTTGTTACGAGAATCCTTCTCGTGCTTGCCAATCAAAGTAAAGCTCATGTTCAATACCCTCCCTTACTGTGCCTTGATCTCAGCGAGCTTCTTCTCAGCAGCAGCAATGGCTTCATCCCACTGCTCCTTAGTCGGCTGAGAGGAGTGCGCGCCAGTGCCTTCAGCAAAGGTGGCGCCCAGGCCCTTAACGGTGTTCAGGACGATGCAAGTCGGTACGCCCTTGGTGTCGTAAGCGAGCTGAACAGCGTCGTAGATCTGCTCTACGTCATTGCCGTCCTGCAGCTCGATCACGTTCCAGCCAAATGCTGCGAACTTAGCACCGATGCCCTTGCCGTGGCTCATAACCTTGTCAACAGCACCGTCGAGCTGGTACTTGTTGTCGTCTACGAAGCAAACGAGGTTGTCCAGCTTGTAGTGAGCTGCGAACTGAGCAGCCTCCCAAACCTGGCCCTCATCGCACTCGCCGTCGCCAACGAATACGAATACATGGCTGTCGCGGCCGTCGAGCTTGTTGCCCAGAGCAGCACCGGTAGCGGTGGACATGCCCTGACCGAGAGAACCGGTCGTCAGGTCAACACCGGGGGTCTTGGTGCGGTCGGTATGGGACGGGAAATTGGTGTGCGGCTGATTGAGGGTATAAGCGTCCTCGATCGGGTAGAAACCCTTCAGACCGAGGGTAGCGTACATAGCCGGACCAGCGTGGCCCTTGGACAGCACGCACCAGTCACGATCTTCCCAATGCGGGTTCTTCGGATCAACCTTCATTACTTCGCCGTACAGAACTGCCAGCGCATCAATAACGGACATTGCACCCGGAACGTGGCCGAAGCCAAGCGAACCGACGGTCTTCAGGGTCTCCACACGGATTTCCTGAGCAAATACACGAAGCTCCTGCATCTTTTCTGCTTTCTGCATTGCATACACCTGCCTAATTCAAAATATAATTTTCTCTCCGCGGAACAGGTTCCAGCGTACAGCGGCACAATGCCACTGTTTTACGAATACAAGTGTATCACCAAACCGCCAAAATTTCAACCGAAATTCCTGCATTTGTTCGCAAAATTCCAATTTCATTCAAACGCCTTATGGAAAATATCTAATTTATTTCGAGTAAAATTAGGTAATTTGTTGGTTATCTGCTGGTTATATGTATTTATTTTGTTGGTAAACCTCTTGCAAAACGGTAAAAATATATTTTCAAAAGGGGTATCCCGCCCTGTTTCTGCTGTTTGTCTGCGTATCCCTCTCCCCGCAGACGGGTTACCGCTCCTCTCCACGCTCACTGCCAGAAATTATTTTTGAAAGGCGGTTTTACGGATTTTTCTCACCTTCTACCGTTCTTCGCCGCGAGTTTTCATGCATTTCCGACCTTTTCCGCCAAATTCATGCCATATTCTCATTCTTCGGAGCGGTGGACATTTGGTTACAAATTTGATAAACTAAAGAAAACATTGTGGATACATTCGGATACTACTGGGCGGATATTATTATGTGGGAGCTGTGAATATGAAAGTCAGCCGTCTCAATTCGATAGAGCAATATGTCATCTCGCGCGAGACCGTCAGCATTGACGAGCTGTGCGAGGTTTTTGGCGTGTCCAAGAATACCATCCGCCGCGACCTGAACGAGCTTGAGCAGCGCGGCCACATCACCAAGGTATACGGCGGCGTGACCGCTACGGTGCCCTCGGGTGCCGTGCCGACGCCCATCCGTTCGGGTCTCAACCAGATCGACAAGTCTCTCATCGGCCGTCTGGCCGCCGAGGAGGTCGCGGATGGCGATACCATTTTTATCGACTCCGGCACGACCACCCTGTGTCTGCTGCGGTTTCTTGTAGCAAAAAAGCGGATTACGATCATCACACACTCGCTCGGCGCGCTGAGCGAGGCCTCCAAGTACGATAACCTTAATATTATCTCGCTCGGCGGCATTTACAGCCCGACTACGGATTCGTTTGTCGGCCTGTCCGCGATCGAAGCGCTGTCCACCATGCGTATCAACAAGGCGTTCATGGGCGCGACCGGCGTGTCGCTGACTGCAGGCATGACCAACACCACCTTCCTCGAAGCCGAGATCAAGCGTGCCGTTGTTCACCGCGCGGATAACATCTACGGCATGGTCGATTCGTCCAAGATCGGCAAGGAAGCGATTGTCACGTTCTGCCACCTCAAGGACCTGACCGCGTTCATCACCGACTGCGAACCGCCGAAGGAGTACGTTGATCTGTGCCATGCAGAAAATGTAAAACTGAGATATGAGTAACGTAAAGGGAGCAAATCACACGATTTGCTCCCTTTTTCATTTATCCAGGAACCAGACTCCGGCATTGAGATAAGCCGCGTACACCAGCCAGACTAGGTATGGCACGAGCAGCCATCCCGCCTGCTTGTCAATACGGTAAAACGCCCTTGCGGTGACGAGCACGAGCGCCAGCAGCAGGATCAGCCACCAGAACGCCGTTCCGTACAGCCCAACGCGAAAAAACAGCAGCGGCCACACGAAATTCACTGCAAGCTGCGTGTAATACAGCGCGAGCGCGTTGCTTCGCTCCGGCGAGCCGGACTGCCGCACGCGCAGGCTCGCCCAGCCCATGAGCACATAGAGAATCGTCCACGCAACGGGGAATATCCATGCCGGCGGTGCAAGCGGCGGCTGCACCAGCGCCGCATACTGCGACATGCTGCCCATCGTCAGCCACGCCGCAAGTCCGCCGACCGCCAGAGGCAGTGTAAAGCTGAAAATCTTCATTCTCCGTCCCTCCCGTTCCTATTTATATGGAGCGAGAGGGATTTTATTCATTCACAGCTCTCTTTTCCGGTAAATGCCCACACCGATGCGCCAGCATACCGCGTACACGATGGCCCCGATGATCACCAGTCCGCCGAAGAACGCCGTAAGCTGTCCGACCGACCAGCTGTCCATGCCGCCGACAGCCTGCACAAGTTTATTGAACGCCGGATGCTTTTTGACGACGGTCAGCAGGATGATCGGCACCCACACCACGGCAATGAGGAAATACCGTCCGCGATCCAGACCAAATCGCAGGATGAGCGCCATGTCAATGCCGGTCAGTGCCAGACCAACCGCTTCGCACGCCAGCAGACCGAGCATATTCTCTGCCATTGCATTGCCGTAAAAAATATCCATACTCGCAATGTACGCGGTTCCCAGCAGGAAAGTTACCAGATTCACCAGCAGACAGAGCACAAATTTACTGCTCACCACGTCTTTTCGGGAGATGGGCAGCGACAGACTGAGCTTATCCCAGCCGTAGGCTCGGTCACTGCTCATCAGCGTTGCGGGCACCATCAGCGACAGCATCACCAGAATAAACGACACGAACGACGCATTGTTTTCCCACGTCAGTGAAGCCACCGCAATGACAGCCACCACTATCAAAATTGCCTTCATCGACCGGCGCAGATTCATCCAGTCCGCATACAGCATTGCTTTCATCTTGCGTCCTCCCCTCTCGTCAGGAACAGCATGATCTGTTCGATGTTGACCGGCTCAACCGGCCAGTTCTCCGGTACGCCGTCACGTCTTACCAAGGCTTCACAGCCGAACGTGCCCACGCGCTTTGCCCGCACGGCAGACGGGTCAAGGGCGTCCAGCTGATCGGCGGTGCAGCGCAGTATACCGCAGGTGTCGAGCAGCTCGTCGCGCGGCTCGCTCAACAGCACCTCGCCCTTGTGGATGAAGGTGATCTCGTCCGCGATTTTGTCCAAATCGCTCGTGATGTGGCTGGACAGCAGGATGGCGTGCGTGTCATCCTGCATGAAGTCGTACAGCAGATCGAGCACCTCATCCCGCACGACCGGATCAAGGCCGCTCGTCGGCTCATCAAGCAGCAGCAACTCCGCGTCATGCGACAGCGCTGCCGCGAGATTCAGCTTGGTTTTCATGCCCTTGGAGTAGTCCCTGATGGCCTTTTCTCGGTCAATGCCGAATTTTTCGATGTACGACGCAAACTGCTCCGCATTCCAGTTTTTGTACGCTCTGCCGAGCAGCGTGCTCACCTGTACGGCGCTCATCGTGCTCGGGAAACCGCCGTCCTCGAGCACCACGCCGATCTTCTCACGGACAGACGGATTCGAGCCGTGTCCCCCCAGCACGGTAATCTCGCCGCTGTCCGGCCGGATGAGGTCGAGCACCGCCTTGATAGTCGTTGTCTTTCCGGCACCGTTTTCTCCTATTAAACCCATTACCGTGCCTCTCGGCAGAGTAAATCCCACATTGCGGAGCGCAAAGCCGCCGTATTTCTTACAGATACCGTGCAGCTCCAGTGCATTCTCTCTCATAATCCTTCCTCCTCAAACAGTGTCCGTGCCAACTCTGCAAACTCGTCCGCAGACAGTCCGGCCAGTCTCGCCGCCTGCACAGCGTCCGTCAGGTGCTGCTCTGCCGTGCGAAGCTGCGCTTCCCGCAAACGTTCGCTGCTGACCGGTGCAACAAAGCTGCCGCGTCCGGTCTGGCTGGTGATCAAACCTTCGCGCTCGAGCTCCTCATACGCACGCTTGGTCGTGATAACGCTGATGCGCAGTTCCTTCGCCAGCAGGCGCATAGACGGCAGCGCCTCCCCCGGCTGCAGCTCTCCGCCGAGGATTTTCGCCTTGATCTGACGTGTGATCTGCTCGTAGATCGGCGTGCTGTCCATGTTGGATACTATGATGTCCATGCCATCCCTCCCTCTTTTATTGTATATACTCATTATATACAATATGAGCAATATGTCAAGGGATAGATTTCCACCAGACGCGATTTTTCACAAACGAAGCGGTTTGAGAGATGGCGGTTTTTCACACGCTCAACGCAAAGCACAATTCCCGCTGAAAAATTTTATAGTATTTTTATACAAACTGCCGAACATTTTTTCTTGCATTTCGACGAAAATCACGCTATACTGTAATTGTTCAAAGAAAGTGCTTAAAAACAGCACAAACGCCGCAAAACGCAGCTTTACTAATTGACTATCTCTCTTTTTTCCTTTCTTTTTTACTCTTTTCTTCTTTGTGATCGGATCACACCTCCCGATCACAGCAAAGCAGGCTCGGTTTTATCCGAGCCTGTTTTGTTTTTGTCTGAAAATTTTATTTCCCGTGTTGCAAATTTTGCAGACGCCTAACCGCAGGGCACCCAAAACACCGTTAACCGGGCGCGTTCGGTCGTGCTACGGGCGCACACTGTACTCCCATACGATACACCTTGCATAAACCAGAAAAAAACCGCGTTCATTTTCCATTCTCAATTACACACAAAAAAGAACCCGAAACCAAGGCTTAATAGTGACAAGTAACTATTTTGTCGCAGAGAACGGTGTGACCCGAAGGTCACGCCGTTTTTCTGTGTTCATAGGTTGTTTGCGTGATGATAGGCTCGGAAATAACGGGAATATCTACATCGTCCACGAAGTTGAAGAAAATCTTCACTTTCTGCTTGCGCTTGCCGCTGGATTTGTCCGGGGCATAGACGATGATTTTCTTGATATACTCGTTCACGATGGTCTGTGTCAGCTCCTCCACATCCACATATTTCTGTGTCAGGGCGATAAAGGCATCCAGACCGTCGTTCATTTCTTCCCGCTGTTCCACCCATTCTTCGATAACTTCAATTTCGAGCTTTAACCGTTCCTGCTCCGCTTCATAGTCCGCAGACATCTTTCTGTATCTGTCCTGATTGAGATTTCCAAGAACATAGTCCTCGTACAGCCGGGCGATGATGACATCCAGATCGGCAAGGCGTTTCTTTGCCTGTTCCAGCTTCTTTTTGTCATCCCGGATGCTGCGCTCCTGGTCAGTCCTGCGGCATTGCAGCCATTCCTCCTGAAAACCGTCCACATCGCTTCGGATATACTCATTGACTGCCCGGATGCGTTCCAGAACGATTTCACGAAGCACATCTTCCCGGATATAGTGGGCAGTACAAGTACCACGGTTGCTCTTGTAGTTGTTGCAGACGTAGTGATCCTGCTTGCCCTCAAAGCTTTTGCTTGTGGCAAAGTGGAGCTTGCCGCCGCAATCGGCACAAAACAGAAGCCCGGAGAACAATCCCTGCCGTTCCGCTTTTGCGGGGCGGCGTTTGTTTTTCCTCAGTTCCTGCACCCTGTCAAACTGTGCCTGAGATACAATCGCTTCCTGTGTGTCCGGCAGATAAAACATATTCTCCGGCTCATTGGGAATCCGCTTTTTCAGCTTGTAGGACTTGGAATAAGTCTTGAAGTTGCAGGTACAGCCTGTGTACTCCTGCCGTTCCAAAATCCCTGCAATGGACTGGTTGCCCCAGTGGTACGGTCTTTCCGGCATCGGCTTTTTCTTTCGCTTGGCATAGAGTGCCTTTGCGGTCATAATCTGCTTTTCTTCCAGAATCCTTGCAATCTGCTCCGGGCCTTTGCCGTCAATGCAAAGGTCGAAGATGAGCTTGACTACCGGAGCCGCTTCTTCATCCAGAATCCAGTGATCCTTGTCCTCCGGGTCACAGCGGTATCCGTAGGGCGGTTTGCCCATGTGCTTCCCACTGGTTCCTCTCTGCCGCAAACTGACACGGACTTTCTTGCTGGTATCACGGGGATACCACTCGTTGAACAGATTACGGATTGCGGCGAAGCCCTCGCTGTCTCCCCGGTTGCTGTCTACGCCATCATTTATAGCGATAAAGCGGACATCATAACTCGGAAAGATAATATCCGTATATTGTCCAACAGTCAGATAGTCACGACCAAAGCGGCTGAGGTCTTTGACCAGCCAGCAGCCCACAAGCCCCTGCTTGACAAGCTCAAAGCCTTCCTGCACACCGGGACGATTGAAGTTCGTCCCCGTATAACCGTCATCCACCAGAATTTTCAGGTTTGTATACCCGTGGTCACGGGCATATCGGGTTAAATACTCTCTCTGATTTGCGATACTGTTACTCTCGCCTTCCTGGGCATCCTCGTTGCTCAGACGGCAATAGAGAATGGTAATTTTCTGCTGATCCAACATAATATCCTCCTTCGGTGGTTGGTCAGCCGACAGTACCGTTGTGCATATTGGAATTATATCATGCTTTTGTGTCGCAGTCATTAACAAATCACCCCCTTGTCAGAAAAAATGAGCCGTTTTACCTTGTCGGTAAGTGGCTCATTTCCATCACACTCCGTTTCAATCACATACCATGTGTTTCCGATCTTGCACTCAATGGTTTTGCAGAAAGAGGACTGTGCCGCTTCCCAACGCTTGCGGCATTCTTCCAGAAAATCAATAGGCGGCTCAAAAATCGGATCGAAGCAGGAGCAAATATCAATATAGCCGATGGCATCGTTGATTTCTTCCATCGGGGCATCTTCCATAATCATCTTGTTAATTTCATCTACGGTTTTCTTCATAGGCAAATAGTTCCTTTCTTAAATTTCCATGTCCTGTCCACGATTGCGGGCAGGGTGTTTGTGTTCATACAGTTCCTTTCCCCTGGCGAGGATGGCATTGATAAAAGCCCAGACCTTTTCAGATGCAATCTCAATCGCATCCAGGAAAGGCTGGGCTTTTTGTTTCAGCTCCTCATAGTCTTTGTTCAGTTTTTCAAAACGGTCTTTCCATATCTTTGCGTTTTTATCTGCCTGCTCGAATTTCTGCTTGTATTTCAGCTTCTCAGACTTTTCCGCAAAGCTGCTGACCGCATAATCCTTTAGCGTGCGGCACTCATCCGCCGTCATGGTAACATTTCCCGTAATGGGATTTTTCTTGCCCATCGACTCAATCTCATGTGCAGTCATAGCAACAGACTTAGCAGCCTGAGTTTCCTTTTTCAGAGCTTCCAGTTTCTTTTTCTGCTTCTCCGTGGCAGCTTTGGCATCCGCTAAGCTCTGCTCGGCCTGTGCCACCTGTCCGGTCACAGCTTCCAAACGCTGCTGTTCGGCCTGTACCTTGAACTGTGTCACCGTCAGATGTTCTTCGGTGCTGCCACATTCTCCACGCTCTACATCGGTATAACCAGCGTTTCGCATGAAATTGAAAAAGTCATCCTGCAGCACACTGTAGGACGACTTCAAAATCTTTTTCCCTTTTGCGTTCAACATAGGATTTCCGTTTTCATCAAGAACGGGTTTGGATTCCCACTTCTTACTGCGGCTGACCTGTGTGATCGTTTCCTTTACCGTTCCCCGGAGGGATTCATCCTTGCATCGCTTCGACCACAGGATTTGTTTCTCCACCACCGGGATATAAACCACATGAAGGTGATAGTGGTACACATCCTCACCCAGAGCTTCCGACATTGCCCGGTTGCGCTCGTCGGCATGCATTACAGCGGAGAGGATATACTGCTCACCGCCCACGATCTCCACGGCGGCTTTATAGGCATCGGCATAAAACTGTTTTGCAAACTCATAGCCGCCGTGGTTGTAGAAATAAGCGGAGTTCACATCGAAAACCAACTCGCCATATTTGACGGCATCCGGTTTCAGCCCTCTGGTGGAGATGATCTTGTCCTGCTCCATCTGCTCAAACATTTTTACATAATCGTCAGTGGGAGACTTGAAGTGAACATTCAGCGCAGTACGTTCCGGCACGATGTCCACATTGGAATAACGGTCTTTTTCACGCTCATTGTGTTCCTGTACTTTTGTCACATCATCCGGAGTTTCCAAGTCCTGATTTCTGGCTAAGGTACGATCAATTCCATCATTTCTTGCCATAGATTTTTGTCCTTTCTTTAAGATTTGCAGACAGCGGAGGGCTGAGGAACGGCACTTTTTCAAAGTGTAATAACCCACTATTACACTTTCATCCATGCTGGCTACAAAGTGCCGTGGGCTCTCCGAGGGCTCTCCCGAGGGGGAATGCGGTCACTGCGGTGACCTCTGCTGACCAAGGCAAAATGTCTGCGCCTTTTACCTTGGTCAGCCCGTCTGCATGAAGCTGTTCTGCGGAACATTTCTTGCAGACGATGGCAGCGAAAACCGTATCTTTCACTGCCTGTCCATGGGCAGCACTGCGGTGCGCCTATGGGGACGGGAGATGCGGAGGGCTGTTGCCGGGGTATCACTTCTCCCGTCTTTTCTGCCATACGATGTCGTAACCAAGCACAGCGGCAAGCTCCAATACTTCCTTGTATCGTATACTTTCCCGCTGTAATTTTGCGGACAGGTTGGAAACGCTGTCGCTCCATCCGTACTCGTCCGAGAGCAGGTCAACAACTTCCTGCATGGTCATCCCGGCACGGATGATCTGTGCCTTTATTTCGTTGCGTATATTCATATTGATAAAATCCTCCATAATTCAGTTCATGTGTCGGTGCAACCTCTGCGCTCCAAGGTGGAGTGGATGCACCGAACAGTGAAAAATCTGCAATCTCCGAAATCCGTTCAGAATTTCGCTTGTGATGTCCTGTCCATATATGACCATATCCCACTTTGCCGTTTTGTGTGGTTTGGTCTGGAACAGTGAAAACACCCATTGTTCCGTGAACAGGGTACACGGTTCAGAGAAGCACGATTTCGTGAAATAGTTTCGTCCTGCGGTCAAAAACTTTGCTGTTTCCATTACCATTGATTTTTAATGCCCGAAAACAGGTCAGCTTTGAAAGCTGCTGTTTCCTATAACGGAAGAAAACAGGGGTAAATGCTGCGTACATACGTACAGAGCATGACTGGCAAAATCAATCCCGCCAGTCCTCCGGTACGTACGTACACGGCGAAACATCGTAAAATCCATTTATATGAGGTCTTGCCACAGCTTCCACGCCCATAAAGCCCCACACCCGCCGTCCGGCAGAGTTGGTGATGTTGTTGCAATGCTCCAGATTGAATCTCCCGGCATTGGCAATCATGGCATCGCTGAAGCTACGGGCTTTCAGCGGTGCAAGGGAGTTTTCCTCACACCACATCCGGTAGATTTCATAGAAATCCTTAGAGCTGATGGAAGCATCCGCTTTCAATCGGATGTATCCCTCCGACTCCATGAAATCAAAGATATTGTTGTTGTCACGCTTGACCGCTTCCCGGTTTTTCCGGATACGGTCACTCTCCGTAAACTTAAAGTTGTTGGCAACAAGCCGCTGCAAGCCTTCAAATGCCCACAGGAAGATACCCTCGGCTTCAGCTTTCATCTTCTCTGCAAGGTCAGGATCATCGGCTCTGTCCATGGGCTTTTCTTTGGTGGTCAGCACAAGCTGTCTGCGGTAAAAACCATCGCTGCGATCATATAGGGCTTGCAGATCACCATTGCTGAATGCCAGCAACCGGGCAAACATCCAGCCCTGATAACTCTGCTTGCCCTTGCGTTCCAAGTCCATTTTGCCCTGTGCAGTCACGATGGATTTTACATAGTTGGTCTGACGCAGAGCTTCCATCCGCATATCATCATCCACGCACAGCAGGATGTGTTCCAGATCGGCACGGGCAAAACGGTTTTCAGAAATCTTCCCGATGCTGCCGTCTTTCATATTCGTGCCGAAGATGGTGGACAGCACCGCACCGATTTGAGATTTACCCTCGCCACCGTTGCCTTTAATCACCATCATGCGCTGCCCCTTGTTGGAGGGAATCAGGCAATAGCCGATAAACTCCTGCAAAGTTGGAATGTCCTCGGCGTAAAGCAACCCATCCAGAAAGTTCAGCCAGATCACCGGTGCAGGAGCATCGGGATTATAGCCGACAGGCAGACGGCTTCGCACGATAGCCGGTCTGCCTTCGGTGAAAGTGCCGTTCAAGAGCAGCGTACCGTTGGCAACATGGATGCGATCCTGCTCCGGAGGGAAGTCAGACACCTGCGCTTCCAGTTTCAGCACTTCCAGAATGTTGGTGATCTTCCGTGGGATGTTGTTCACGGCACAAAATTTCAGCTTGTCGTAAATCTCCCCACGCAGAGGAAGGTCATCCGTCACTCGACCATCGGGCGTGAAAAAAGCTCCGTTTGCGAAGATGATTCTGCGCTCATGCAGAAATTCTTCACAAAACAGAGCTTCGTTGATGTTCTGCCCGTCAAACCAGACAGGAAAATTCATATTAGGCGTTTTCCGGTTCTTCGCCACGGTGCGCCACCTCCTTTTTCTTTCGTGCGGTATACTCTTGCAGAAAAGCAATTTTGTCGTCCTGCATCAGCTTGTCCACCAATGCCACCCGTTCTTCCAGATCACCCACCGTCAGCACATCTGCCATATATTCGATATAGCAGTGCATCTGGCAGGCTTCCACAAAACGGTCATCCAGAGCATCTTCCGGTGTCTTGGGTGCGTATCGTATTTTCCAATCTTCCAGCAGATGCAGATAATCCGTCAGCACCCGGAAACACAGCATTTCATTCTCCCGGAACTGACGGATATAGGGACGCTTTGGCTTGACCATAGCTGCGGCAGTGGGCGGTTTCGGGTCAAGCCCGAAGTCCGCAGCCAGCTTTTGCGCTGCTTCATAACTGCTCAGATCGAACAGTCTTGCCACAAGGTCGATTACATCCCCCTTGGCTCCGCAGCCGAAGCAGAAGAAATAATCCTCGTTCAGCTTCAAGCTCGGATGCCTGTCGTTGTGGAACGGGCAGCAAGCCATACCATTGCGGTTGACATTCAGCCCGTAGTGTTTTGCGGCTTGCTTTACGCTGATTGCCGCCTTGATGATTTCATAGATTGTCATAGAAAAACCTCCGTTCATAGTATTTAGAAAGCACGAAACACCCGCCGTGATTGGCAGGGGTTTGGCTCCTTCTACTATGGTTATGCCGGATTTTTCAAAAAACAGGCTAATCGGAGGACAACCCCGTTTCAAAAAACAGGACAACTTATGGATAGATGTAGATTTCTTTACATTAGCATGATAGAATTAAGAAAATGAAAAAACAGGACAGGAGGGGCAAGCATGAACCAAGAACTGATGACATTGGATTTTTGGCAGGATACGGTCATATATGAGGGAAAAACACTTCCTGTCGGCGCTCTTGCCTGTGATGCGCTGAATGTCCCTGCGGATACCATCGCAAAGATGAACGAGCAATGCGAGAAAATCAATCTGCTGCTTGGAATATTAAACGCCGGACAGGATGCTTCTGCACTCTGTCCTATTGCAAAGGAAGCTGCTCTGACGATGCTCGATATTCTCAGTCAAACACCGCCGTTCTCCTATATGAATATCTCAAAGCACAGAGAACGGATTGAAAAAGTCTTTACTGTGGACAATGCGCTGAAATATGTGGAGTTTGCCATAAAAGCCGCAACCAATTCTTTGCAATTTGAAGAAATCCAGAACTTTGCCGATGCGATGATGCTCCAACGCTATACCGCAGTTTTCGGGCATCTGGCATACTCCCTTGGGGAATACCAAACGGCCATGCTTGATTTTGCAGAAAAATCAGACGGCAATGAAGCAGAACGCACCGCAGAGGGTTTTGCAAAAATGTTCGGCGACTATTTTCCGCCGGAGTTCTCTATCACGGAGGGCAATGCCTGGATGTCTACTTTGAATAATTCCGTTCAGTATATATCGGTCATCCGTCCCGGCGAAAAAGTTGCGAAGCTGGTCAAGCGGATGCACTATGTATCCTTTGTAGGGATGTTCCGGTCTGATCTTTTTGAGGGCTTATGTGTTGGTCATGCCCCGAAAAAATGCAAAATCTGCGGCAAGTGGTTCCTCACCACCAACGCAAGGCACACCAAATACTGCGGCGGCTATGCACCGGGGGACAAGCTGCACCGCACTTGCCGACAGATCGGCAACCTGAAAGGCAGAGAACAACGGGAGCTTGCGGACGATCATCCGGTGAAACAGATTTATGAGAAACGGCTGAACACCATAAACCGCTATGTGCAGCGTGGTACTCTGGACGCTGATCTTGCAGAGGTTATGAAAAAGCTGGCAAAGGATAAAATGCTTCGAGCGCTGAGCAATGTCGCCTATGCCAAAGGTGATTACGAAAAAGAGATGGGACAGGCTGCTTTGAAGAAAGAAGCAAAATTACGGACGAAATGAGGAATATGTAATGGCACAGAAATATGATTTAACTGATATTGGGAATGCGCTTAGCCGGGTTATGGACAATCCTATGACCAAAATAATCCGTTCTGGCTCTATTGGTGTGTTGGGCGTAGTAAACCCAGTTGCGGGAATTGTAGGCGGAATAGGAAATGATCTTCTATCTGAATACAATACCTTCAAACTCGGCCATCTACTGAACGGTCTTGCATCTGGCTTTAATCTCGAAAGAAGATTGAACGAGCTTTACAACTATGTAAACTCCAGCCCGGAAAAGGCTATTATCGTAGCCAATCTGTTCAAACAAACCGTAAATGCAGAATGCCCAAAGGTTTGCGTTATTTATGGTCTAATTCTTGCAAACCATTTAGAAACACTTACAGAATTCACGCACGAAGAATTGATTGTCTGTAAAGCTTTGGAAAACGCTACGGATTATGATCTGAAGAATTTCAAAGAAATAATGGAGAACTATCTTAAGCCAACATCAAATGGAAGAAGAATTGTATTTCCAAAAGACTTTGCAGATATTGCTGCTTTCACCACCACATGCGATTGGTGTGTATATAATAGAATCTTTGTTTCTCGCACAGCAGAGTGGGGTGAAATGGAAGAAGGCATTTTGGATATGAGCACGTACTATTACGAGGCAAATCCTGCATCTGTTCTTCTGGATAATATAAATGCTGCAAGACAAACTTGGAATTATGGTTAATTATTCCCGCTGATTACTTAGAAGGGAGGTGCGCTATGCTAAATGATTTTTCGTGGAACATGACCGGATACATACCGAAGCACCAAGTTAATCCACACGGTGACGGCATCATCCCCTATGTGGCAGAGCGCATCTTCCAACTGGAACCGGAACCGCCAGCGGTGGACAGTCTGAATGAATATATCCTGTCTGCTTTGCGGGAAAAGAATTTGCTATATTTTTCGTTCTTTCTGCACCACTACGAAACGCAGCTCAACAAGCGCATCAAAGGCTTTCTCAGTGTGGACGGCGGCAATCTGTACGACACAGACCGATTTATCGATATAAAGATCTCCTGCCGGGAGCAAATGCTCCAAAAGCTGATGGACTATGATCCTGCCAAGGGTGCGGAGTATGCTACATACATCTATCCGTTCATCTGGGATTCTATGCTCCGTTTCCGCATGGGCGAAGAAAAATGGTCGGTATCCTCTCTGACCAATTACAAAATGGTGCGATCAATGGCGTGGCTGTACCATAACACCAAAGATGCGGTCAACCAGTTTTCCAAGAAGTATAACTGCGACCTTGCTCTTGCGGAAGAATATCTGAAAGTTGTCCGTGGAATCCGCAACCAGCAGCCGTTCTATATAACGGACGAGGACGGCGAGGAAACAGGCGAGGATATAGCCCTTGACGATAGCTGGAACTATACCGACATCCTCTGGAACGGCATACAAGCAGAAAAGGTACAGCGGGCATTTGAGAAGCTGAATTACCGGGAACAGACCTTGCTCGAAAAACGGTTAGCAATCTGTATGACCTGCGGGCGAGTTGGCTCATGGAAGAACCGCCCCACTTTTGAAGAATTGGCGATTATGTTTGAGGGCAGCACTGCCAGCGGTGCAGAGCGAGCCTACCGGAAAGCGGCGGACAAACTGACAGAACTGCTGGTTGCCGAAGGTGCGCTCCATGCTGTCCGGCTGAAACAGAAATCCAAAACCAAGCGCAAAAAGAAAATCGCCGCCGCAATCTACGAATATCAAGCAGACTGCGACGGCGAATGGGGCGAAATTTCAGTTGATTTTGAGAACGGCACAGCAGAGATTATCCGACTTGCTGATTGGGATACAATTAAAACGAACTGGTTTGCCAAGGAGGCGATCCGGTATATTTTATCATTGTCGCCTGATGCTCTTACAAAATATATGCTCGTCCCCCTTGAGCCGCCACTTATATCTTGAATCCTTACAACCACTGTAAGTGGTATTTGCTGTGTTCCCATGCTATCATTTTATTACAAATGATAGGAGGTATTCACATGAAACCCATTTTGAATATTGAAAATTTAACAAAAATCTATGGCAATGTGCCAAGTCAAACAAAGGCACTGAATGGGATCACCTTCCAGGTGATGCCGGGAGAGTTTCTCGGCATTATGGGAAGCAGCGGTTCCGGTAAATCCACACTGCTCAATTGTATTGCGACTGTGATTCAACCCACAGGTGGAAGCATTCAGGTGGAAGGCGATACTCTGCAATCCCTCAAGGGAAAGGCTCTTGCAGAGTACCGTGGCAAAAAAGTTGGTTATCTATTCCAGAACTTTGAATTGCTGGACAACCTGACTGGCAGGGAAAACATCCTGCTCCCGACTTCCTTGCATGGGGTATCCGAAGCAGAAAGCAGCCAGCGGCTGAAGCAGTTGGCTGACTATCTGGAAATCACTGATGTTCTGGATAAGTTTCCGTCCAAGATGTCCGGCGGCCAGCGTCAGCGTGTTGCGGCAGCAAGGGCTCTGATCTTACATCCCCAAATGATCCTTGCCGATGAACCGACGGGTGCGCTGGATTCTAAGAACGCAAGAAGTCTTATGGAGAAGCTGTCCGGCCTGAATCGTGACGAACAAGCTACGATCCTGATGGTAACCCATGATTCCAATGCCGCCAGCTTTTGCAAGCGCATTCTGTTCATCCAGGACGGCGTGATCTTTCATGAGCTTCGGCGTGGAGACGAAAGCCAGCAGGAGTTCTACGGGCGCATCCTGAAGGTGATGGCGCAACTGGGAGGGGGCAGCGCAAATGTTCTCTAATCTCATTCTTCGGAACAGCCACCGCAGCCGAAAGGAAAACGGTCTGTTTTTCAGCTCCCTGGTGATTTCTATTGTTGCCTTTTACATGATTCTTTCCATCTCCACTCAAGATGTGATGCTCTTTTTGCAGAAAATGGAGAGTGACGCAGTTGACAAACTCCTGCTTCTGATTCCTGCGTTTTATGGGATGACCCTCGGTATTCTGTTCTTTTTGATCTATTTTGCCTGCAAGTATCAGTTCGAGCGCAGACGGCATGAGTTTGGTGTTTATCTAATGTTGGGGATGCGTAGAAGTAAACTGTTTGGTATGCTTCTGGCGGAAGATTTCCTGACCAGTATTCTTGCCATGCTCATAGGCTTACCTGTGGCTGTGGTGCTTTCAGAAATTGTCAGTCTTGTCACCGCCAAGCTGGTAGGCATGGGGATCATCGGTCATCAGTTTTCTTTATCCTGGTCTGCAATTGAATGGACGCTGGCAGGATTTCTGGCAATTAAGCTGACGGCACTTCTGATTTTGAGTGGACGAATCAGCCGCCAGGAGATCGGTACTTTGCTATCCCAGCCAACGAACCGCCCCAAAAAGCAAATGCCATCTGTTATCTATGGACTGGCTGCTATATGCGGAAGTGTGATGTTGGCAGTGGCTTACTACATGGCGATTCAGGGAATTGCATGGACAAAGGTAAGTATGATGGGACTGACTTTGCTGTTGGGCATAGTTGGTACGATGCTGCTTTTCTATGGGATGCGTGCGCTGATTGCTTTGATTGTTAAGAAAGGAAAAGGAAATAAGCAGCTTCATGTATTTACCTTCCGGCAGATTCAGGAGAATGTTATTCATCAGTCAACCTCCATGGCCATCAGCTCCCTGCTGATTCTGGCGGCGCTGTGTTGTTTTGGTGCGGGCGTAGGAATTGCAGGAACGAATAGCCTGTCTTCTGGCCATGTAATCGACTATACTTTTGAAGATCATACTGCAGAAGATTCATCGCAGGTTCTTCCGAATATAAAGGCAGCCCTGAAAGAAAACGGTTTGGAAAATCAATTTTCAGAGCTTTTTGAAATGAGGGTTGGGCGTATTCGCACCACAGAAGATTATGATAATGCCTACAGCATGGACGCTGTTATGGACTCTCTTCGGAGCCTGCCCCAGTCGGAAGACCGGGATGTCCTTCTGAACAATCTTGGTTATGCCACATACCCATATTTGATTTGTTTATCGGACTATAATCGTTTGTTGGAATTGTCCGGCAAACCGGCTCTCCAATTAGGCGAAAAGGAGGCCGCTGTCTATATTGATACAGAGTTTACTACGGTAAGTCGTACCGCAATGCTGAACCAAGTATTGGCCGGACAGCCCAAGGTGGAACTGGATGGTAGTCCGATTCATCTTACAGGAGAGGTTCAGTCTGTGAATTTGGTCACGGACCGTTCTATAACCTTGTCCTTTGCATTGATTCTTCCGGATGAAGCATTCCTATATTATAGCCAGGGAATGTATGATACCTATGTCAATGCGGTGCTCAGTGAGCAGGCTCTGGATGGAAATAGCCTTATGACTGCATATTTGGATTTGAACGAGAAGCTGGACGAAACTGGCATTGAATATGAAAGCTATCTTCAGAATATAGGTCGTCAGCTTTTCTACACCATAGCATCCAGTTATATTACCCTCTATCTTGCGATTGTTTTCCTGGTAGTTGCCAACACCATCGTGGGTGTTCAGTTCCTGATGAGTCAGCAGAAAACCGGGCGCAGATACCAGACCCTGATCCGCCTGGGAGCTACTTACGAAACCCTTTGCCAGTCTGCTGGAAAGCAAATTACCTGGTTTATGGGACTTCCTGTATTGGTTGCGGCTGTCAGCAGTCTGTTTGGAGTCAGGGCGTTATTTACAGGGATACTCTCGTCCCGAACCCGTGGGACAGTGTCTGAAATGCTGCTTGTATCTGCTGCTATGATTTTACTACTTTGCGTGATAGAATATATTTATATGAGAGTGGTCAAGCGCTCCAGTGATCGGTATTTGCTGACACTGATGCAGCCGCAGAGAGAAGAATAATTTGGAAGGAGGTGCTGTCATGAAAAGAATTGCTGTTGTGGAAGATGAAGTCTATATGCGGGAAGAACTCTGCGATATGCTCCAAAAGGACGGCTATCTTGTGGAGGCAATTACCGAGTTTGAAGATGCCGCTCGGCTCTTGGCAGCCCTCCGCCCTGACCTTGTGATCTTAGACCTGAACTTGCCGGAGATCAGTGGCTTTCAAATCTGCCAGGAGCTAAAGAATAAAACTGCTATCCCCGTCCTGGTGCTGACTTCCAGAGATCAGGTAAAGGATGAACTGCAAGCGTTCCAGTTGGGTGCCGATGAATATTTGACGAAGCCGTGCAGAAAAGATCGACTTCTTGCCAGGGTATCCAATATTCTCAAAAGGTATGAAGGCCGTACCAATCTCATAGAGGGACCAGATTTCCTGTTAGACCAGCAGACCTACACGCTTTATATTCATAATACCTCTGTGGTGCTTCCAAAAAATCAGGGAAAACTGTTGGTCGCTCTTTTGTCCGGCGGCGATGCTCTGGTCACGACGGAGCAGCTTTGCATGGCACTATGGGGAACCACGGAATACATAGATGAAAATGCCTTGCAGGTTAACCTAACCCGGCTGAAAAAAACGATGTCCGCCCTTGAAATGAAGCAGCGAATCGTTGCAGTTCGAGGAATGGGCTACCGTTTGGAAGCGGAGGTGTCTCTATGAAGCAGCTTTGGCACATGATAGAACGGTACTACCCCTGGCTTCTGTTGCTGCTGGGCGTGGATTGCTTTTGCGCTGTCATTCTTTGGATTTCTGACATTCAGGTATTTCAAACCTTGATCGGGTTAGTAGTTCTGACGAGCATCCTTTTGTTTTCAGCGATTCTGTTTGTACTAAACAAGAGGGAGAACACCCACATGGAACTGTTCCGAGATTTCCTCAGTGATCCTACCATCTGCAATGAAGAACGGCTGCTCAGTGCCATTAGTCAGAAAGAAGGAGAATCTGTCCGATTTTTGGCTTCGGTTTTACGGGAATACAAAAACGAGAGTAACAATATGGCGGATGCCCTACGGGACTATGAAGAATACGTGGAGGGCTGGGCACATGAAGCGAAAACGCCCCTATCGTTGCTGACCATGCTCTTGGATAACCGGAACGATGAAATCTCTCCTTCCCTGCAAGCAAAGCTGGATTATGTCCGCAGTCAGCTTCAGGAGGATGTCACGCAGATGCTGTACTATGCCCGGTTGAAGAGCAGTACAAAGGATTACCGATTTGAGGATGTCAATTTGAATGACTGCTTGGGTGAAGTTCTGGAGGACTATGCCCCACTTCTTGAAGAGAAGCATTTTGTCATTCTCAACAAACTGCAATCTGAAACAGTCTATACAGACCGTAGAGGACTTCAGTTTATGTTGGGACAAATCGTTAGCAATGCCATCAAATATAGCAGCGATAGTCCCATGCTTACAATTTCCGTGATACATTCGGAGACTGCAGATATCCTTTCTGTTGAAGATAACGGCATTGGCGTAAAAAAATATAATCTGCCGTACATTTTTCAAAAGGGCTTTACCGGGGATTCTACTGACAGCAGAAAGAAGGCTACCGGTATGGGACTTTACCTGGTTAAGAAGATGGCCGACGATCTAAATCTTCATCTGGAAGCAGCTTCCCAGTGGGGAAAGAGCTTCAAGATTGTCATCTTCTTTCCTAAATTGAGATCCAACGGAGGGAAATAATATAAACAGAAAAACGCCCGCAGGATTTTCTCCTGCGGGCAGCGTGTTGTCAGCTATCCCAAGGCTTGTATTCTGTTACAGTTTTCAAATAGGTTTCGGGATCGCCGTTCAAGATAAGGTCTGCATACTCCAAAGGAGCGTTGTAGATCAAATAATCCAGCTCTGACCGCTGATACATATTGTCAGCAATCTCGTTCTCAACGACGATAGTGTCAATCGCAATCATACTGCCGTCGCTGAATTTCACTTCCACACAGCAATTATCCATATTGTAGGCACAAGATATTAAGGTTTTCATGGTATGTCCTCCATAATTCGTAATATAAAGCGAAAATCCCGTCTGACTTCCTGTTAGAAATCAGACGGGATTTGTCCGTATGCACCCCGGAAACCGTCAGCTAACAGTTGATAAGTAAATTAGTTCCTTATCACTGTTAAGCCAAGGTTTCGGGTTCTTTGCGTCTCTGCGCTTACTTCATAATGATCAGTGCCATGAACACAAGGTCGGTATCGCCGGTATTATCCAGCGCATGACCGGTGCCGTCCGGACAGAAGGTCACATCGCCCGCCTTGACCGGATAGGACTTCTCACCGTCGCTGTACGAGCCTTCGCCGCTCAGGATGTAGTACGTCTCGGTCTCGCCGTGGTGCTCGTGGAAGCCGAGCGTGCAGTTCGGCTCGATGGTTACCTTTGCATACAGGCCGCACTTGCCGTCCAGTTCCTTCTCACCGAGCAGGCGCTCGATGATAACGTGGCCCTTGCCGCCAGCCATCTGCTCTACCTTATCTACCTGATGTTCGCTTGCAGTCGTAATCATAATTCTTTCCGCCTTTCTTGTCCCGGGCAATACCGCATGATTGAAGCTGCAGTGCTGCCCCTGCCGCTCACGCGGGTTCTTATCCAATTCCTATTATAGCGGTTGCAATCCAAATTACAAGATAAGATTTCCATTTCCGCGAAAAATTTACTTTGCCGTCATGCCATACACCGGAAAGCCGATACGCACCTTAAACTGATCGCCGTCCACCGAAACATCGAATGTGCCGCCGCAGGCTTCGGTATAGCTTTTCGCGATGGCGAGACCCAGACCGCTGCCCTCGGTCGAGCGCGCCGCGTCACCGCGGACAAACCGTTCGGTGATCTCATCAGCAGCAAAGTCCATCTCGTAGTTGGCGGTGTTTTTGAGTTCAATAATTGCCTGACCGTTCTCCTCTGCAACAGAGAGGAACACGCGCGTGCCCTTGAGCGCATATTTCACGCAGTTGCCGATGAGATTCTCCAGCACGCGGGACAGCTTTCGTCCGTCCGCCCAAATGGGCAGCTCCCGCTCGGGAATGGCGGCTTTGACGGTCAAGCCGCTCTCCTGTACGGCCTTGTCCTGCTCTGCGAGCGCCTGCCGGGCGAGCGTGCACGCATCCAGCCGTTCGCTGATGATCTGCTCCGCGCCCGACTGCACCTTGGAGATATCGAACAGGTCGCTCGTCAGATTCTTGAGCCGCAGGCCCTTTTGATGGATAATGTGGGCGTAATCGTTGGCCTCCTCCGGCGTTAAATCCATTTTTCCGAGCAGATCGGAGTAGTTGAGGATGCTGGTCAGCGGCGTTTTCAGGTCGTGGCTGACGTTGGTGATCAGTTCGCTTTTCATGCGTTCCGCGCGGACTTCGTTCTGCAGCGCCGCCTGCATGCCGTCACCGAGCGAGTTAATGTCCTCGGCCATTTCAGCGAACACACCCTCCGGCATATCGGTCAGCTTGAAGCCGAGGTCGCCCGCACGCAGCCGGCGCAGCGCGTCCACGATACGCTCAAAGCCGGTGATGCGTTTGATGAGAAAGTAACCTGCCGTGAGGAACCAGACCGCGCCGAGCACGAAGACAAAAAACGAGCCGCCTACTCCGCCGAACACCGCCGCGAGGAACGTGAGAACAACCGAATACGCCGTAAAGAGCAGCACAACGTTGCGCGTTTTGTAGTCGCGGAACAGCATGCGGCGCAGTTTTCCGAAACTTTGCCGGATGCACTTGCATACCTTAATAAAGGTTCGCCAGCACCAGAGGATGAATCGAATCGACCAGCACTGCTTGACGAAGCTGCGGTTCTTGATCACACGCACGAGCGACAGCGTAAGTTCAAGTGCGAACGCAAACGCCGCGACGAAAAACAGGATGGACGGTACGAGCAATATCGACATATCGTTTGTGCCGTTCAGCAATTCACCCATCAGTGCCAGATTCAGTCCGCCTGCCGTACCGAGCACCGCCCAGAAGCACATCACGTTCACTTCCACCGGCAGGCGGTCGATGGTGACAAGGTGCACGTCCTCATCCTCCGGCTTGCGGCCGGTGACGAACAGCAGGAACACGAACAGCACCAGTGCAATCACCGTCAGCACAATCGCCCGATGGAGCACGCCGGTAATCTGCGTCTTCTGCGTTTCCCACTCAGCCTTGATGGGTGCAGCCTGTGCGTCCGTGAAGCGCACCAGCAGCAGGGTGTTAGACGGGTACGGATTGAACTTATTGAACTTCCAACCTTCCTCTGCCGCATCCTCCTCGGTGTAGTAGCCGTAACTGCCCGTCTCCTCATCGTAAACCGCAAGCGGATAGCCGTAGTACATTCCCACGTTGGACTGCACATTGCCACCCGGCCGTGTGATCATGTAAAACGCAGATTTTTTTGCCGCGGCTTCGGTCAGCGTGTCATCGCCGACCGTTTTATCGCCCATACGGCCGAAATAGTTTCCCGCAAAATCCGTATGCTGCCTGCTGAATTCCGCTGCGTCCATGCCATCCTCAAACGCATTCGCCATTTCAGCACACATTATGCCGAGCTGCTGATGCATATAGGACGAGTCGGCAAAATCACCCTCAAAGCGATAGACCATTTGGTCAAGGCCGTTCGCGGCGAAGCCCGCTATCGTGTTCTCTCCGATGAACATCGCACCTGCAAAGCATCCCACAATGCACACAAACGCGATAAGCTTTACTGCCGTACTGCGTAAGATCCCCTTGATATTCATACTCACTCGCTCCTTTCGATCTTGTAGCCGACGCCCCATACTACCTTAAGATAGCGCGGCTCCTTCGGGTTGATCTCTATCTTTTCGCGGATGTGCCGCACATGGACGGCAATGGCGTTGTCACTGACAATATCGTCATTCCACACCTGTCGGTAAATCTCCTCGGTGGAGAACACCCTTCCCGAGTGACGGCACAGCAGCTCAAGTATTTTGTATTCGAGCGGTGTGAGCCGAACGGCTTCGCCGTCTACCGTCACGCTTTTGCTCTCGGTGTCGAGCACCAGTCCGCGGATGACGATCTGCGTTTCCTTTATCTGCATTGCGCCCAGCTGGGTATAGCGGCGCAGCTGGCTTTTCACGCGCGCGACCAGTTCGGACGGGTTGAACGGCTTTGTAATGTAATCATCCGCACCCGCGGTCAGTCCGAGGATTTTGTCCGCGTCCTCGCTCTTGGCCGACAGCAGGATGATCGGCAGGTTTTTGCTTTCTCTTACCTTTAATAAGGTTTTGATGCCGTCCAGCTCGGGCATCATAATGTCAAGGATGATAAGGTGTACATTCTCGGTCATTACGATGTCGAGCGCCTCCAGACCGTTGTACGCCTTGCGCACCAGATAGCCGTCCGCCTGCAGGAATATCGCAATGCTTTCCACGATTTCGCGGTCGTCGTCCACCACCAGAACAGTCAGCTTTTCCATTTTCCCTTCCCCCTTTCGTTACTTCTATCTTACCACAGGTTTCTGTTGTTTTCCGCAGGGAATTTCTTTAGATTTTATGAAGATGAAAAAAAGTCCCTCGATTGAGGGACTTTTCTTTGCTGCGTGTTTATTTGCTGATTGCGTTGTAAATCATCTGCGCGGCATACTGACGCGGGAGTGCATCATCCGGCTTTGTATTTACAGAGACCAAAAGACCGTCTTTATCTGCCAGCTTCAAGGTATTTTCCTTCCACTGTGCACCGGTCAGACCATCCTTCTGTACATCGTGACCGCTGTATACCAGCAGCATTTTTGCGGCTTCTGCCGTCGTTACAGACGCATTCGGTGCAAAAACCGTGCTCGACTTGCCGGAAACGATGCCGTACGCCTGACAATACTTAACGTAGCCGTTCGACCAGGTACCGGCCGTATCCGCAAACGTATCGGTCATATCCTTTGCGTAGTAAGACGCATCATCCGAACCGGTACGCAGTACGAACATCATCTTGGCCATCTGGGCACGGGTAACGAGCTTGTCCGGCTGAAACGAACCGTCCTCAAAGCCCTTGATGACGTTCTTCTCGGTCAGGGTGTCGATTACCTTGCTGTCCACCTTGATGCTGCTCTGGTCGGTGAATGCTGCACCGGCAAAAGCTGTTGCTGCGCAGGCTGCCGCCATGCTCAGCGCGATCAGTCGCTTTCTGAGTGTCATATTAAATTCCTCCTTTTATTGCATGGACGCCATAGTGCATCCATAGGTGAAATATAACACAGTCTGCTGTATTTGTCAACCTTTACCTGCATTTGTGCAAATTCGTGTGATTTTGTGCAAAACAAAAAGACTGATGTTTTCACATCAGTCTTTTGGAGGTACCACCCAGAATCGAACTGGGGATCAGGGAGTTGCAGTCCCACGCCTTACCGCTTGGCTATGGTACCATGTGGAGCGGCTGACGAGGCTCGAACTCGCTACCTCCACCTTGGCAAGGTGGCGCTCTACCAGATGAGCTACAGCCGCATATTTAGTTTTTCGCGCTAACGCGATTTTTATCAGTGCCGATTAGTTACCGGACGCTTCGGGTTTTACGCTCACGGGCGGAATCGCTTTTGCTGCGGCAAAAGCCACGGCGGTTGAAACAATCCACCGGATTGTTTCTAAGAGCCGCCTGCTCTCATTTCAATGTCGCAAAGCGACAATTCAGAGGTTAGAGGGCTACGGCCTCGATTCCTTAACCGAAAGGTAAGATTTATTCAAATGAGTGTCCAGACACTCATTTGAATAAATGGTGCCTCCGGGCGGAATCGAACCACCGACACGGGGATTTTCAGTCCCCTGCTCTACCGACTGAGCTACAGAGGCATATTCCTTCAATCGTTTCCGATTGAAGAATGGCGACCCGGATGGGACTTGAACCCACGGCCTCTAGCGTGACAGGCTAGCGCTCTAACCAACTGAGCTACCGGGCCAGGCCGTCGTCGCTGTTTCGTTTTCGTTCGTATCTCTCAGCGACGATGTTTATTATACAGAACCTGTGCCCAAATGTCAACACTTTTTTCAAAGTTTTTTTATTTTCTTTTTATTTCGTTGCGTGTGTTAAAAGTTCCTGCAACTCTGCGCGGCTGAAACGATAGATTTTATCGCAAAACTGGCAGGTTACCTCACTATTTTCCTGTTCTTCCGCCATCTTGCAAAGTTCGGTTTTTCCCATGCTGATCAGGGCGCGCTCTACTTTTTCACGACTGCACGCACAACGGTAGCCGATTTCACTGGTCTGCAGAAAATCTACCTCAAAGCCATCGAGCACCGCGCGGATGATGTCCTCGAGGCTCATGCCCTTATCAAGCATAGCAGTCATGCTCTCCAGCTTTGCCAGATTGGCCTCCAGCTTGTCAATGTCGGAATCCTTCACGCCCGGCATGAGCTGCACGAGCCAGCCGCCGGCGCACTTGACCGAGCAGTCGGTATCCACGAGCACGCCCAGCGCGCACGCAGACGGGATCTGCTCGCTCTCCGCGAAATAGCGGGTCAGGTCCTCGGCAATCTCACCGTTGACGAGCGCAACCGTGCCCGTGATCGGGTCCTTTAGGCCAATGTCCTTAATCACCATCAGATAGCCGCGGCCGACACCGCCGCCTACATTCAGCTTGCCGTCCGCACGCAGCGGCAGATCGACAGCCGGGTCCTGCAGATAGCCGCGCACATAGCCGTCCGAATCACCGACGCAGACGATCGCGCCGAGCGGGCCGTTGCCCTTGATCTGCACGGTCACGGAGCCGTCCTCGACCTTGAGCTGGCTGCCCATGATGGCAGTCGCGGTCAGCGTTCGTCCGAGGGCTGCGGTAGCCAGCGGCGTGGTGCTGTGGATTTCGTGTGCGCGCTCGACCAGCTCGGTCGTGCTGGCTGCACAAATCTGGATGCCCGCATCACGGGCGATCGCGCGAAGTAACGTATCGCTCATAAGTTAATCTCTCTTTCGTGCTGTAAAGTAAATGCGGTCCTCGCCGCCCTGTACGGGCGCAAAGGACTGGTCGCCATAGGTTTTGATCTCGGTAAAACCGGCCCGCTCCAGCATGGCGGTCAGCTGTGCAGGCTCGTAGATGCGCTCCTCGTGCGTTTCCTGCGCACGGTGCCACACATCGTCCTCCTGCTCGAAAATATCGAACTGGTAGGCGCACAGGCCGTCCTCGACCGCCGCCTGCCATACGCAGAACACGCCGTCGTCCTCGCGGACATAGCTTTCGCCATCAATGCGGGCGAATTTTTCCGGTGTGTTGATGTCGAATACGAACAGGCCGTCCGGATTGAGGAACGTGTGTACGCGCTCGAAGGCGGTCTGCAGTGCTTCCGGCTCAGTGACGTAGTTTACGCTGTCCAGACAGCACAGGCACGCGTCTACCGCGCCGTACAGGTCCAGCTCCTCCATACGCTGATTGAGCAGCAGTGGACGTGGCTCGCAGTCCAGCGTGTTCTGCAGCGCCTGCATGAGCATTTCCGGCGATGCGTCCGCGCCGATCATATCATAGCCGCGCTGCGCCAAAATGCGTGTCAGACTGCCGGTTCCGCACGCCAGATCGAGCACCAGCGATGGCTTTACGCCCTCCCGCTCAAACAGGCGCTCGAAAAAGTCAGCCCATTCCTCGTAGCCCACGTCATCCGTGAAGCGGTCATAGTATTCCGACAGGGTTTCGTAACTATTCATGGCTCTCCTCTGCTGTTTCGTCCTCCTTGAGCCGGTCGAGCATCTTGCGGTAGCCGTCCGAGCCATACACAAGGCACTTGTTCACGCGGCTGATCGTCGCGGTGGACGCGCCGGTCTCCTGCACGATATCGCTGTAAATGCGTCCCTCGTCCAGCATACGCGCCACCTGAAAGCGCTGCACCATGGCACGCAGCTCGGCGATTGTGCACAGATCTTCAAAAAAGTCGTAGCAATCCTCGACTGTCTGCAGCTTGAGAATACCGCGAAACAGAATGTCCATATCCTCGTCCTTCAACTTTCGATTCATGGTCTATCCCTCCCTACATTCGTTTTTTCGCTCTTATACCCTGTATTATAGCACATCGCTTTTATAGTGTAAAGCGTAAAAATATTTAGTTTTCACAGGTGGACAGATGTCCGTGTGCGGCACTCTTTTTCTCTGCATCGGCTGAGCGGGGGGCGCGAACTGCCGCAGGCGTGTTCGCCCTGACGGGGCGGCTCCTTTTCCTGCACCGACCCTGCGGGGTGCGCGAACTGCGTCAGCGGGTTCGCCCTGGCGGGCGGCACCTTTTCCTGCACCGACCCAGCGGGGGGCGCGAACTGCGTCAGCGTGTTCGCCCTAACGGGGCGGGGAGTTTTCCGCTGAACCTCAGCGTGGGGATTCGCCGTCTGCGGACGGCGGGAGCGTGCCGCGCCCCGCGGCGGGGGCAAAAAGGAAGGGACACCTGCGGTTTCCCTTCCTCTTTGGACTCCTACCTTTCCCTTGCTTCCTAATCTGGCGCAGATTTCCTATATGTGACCGCTGCGAAAAAGAGGTACGGCAGAGGATTTTTTCTTCCGTATCTTTCGCAACCGATTCGCAGTGTCAGATAACATACTGCTACACAGACCGGCAACTCTCCGCAGGCGCGACATGACAGTGTCGCGCAATTCGTTAGCGCGTTATGATAGACAGCACCTACGAGGATAAATTGTGCCAAACACCTAAATTCGCAGGTGCCTTCCGGTATAACGTGCCAAAGGGTTGCGCGGCACTGTCATGCCGCGCTTGCGTAGATGAACCCACAAGTGTAGCAGAACAGTATCCGACACTGCGAATATGTCTCGGCATGGGAGCACACTGTGCTCCCCTACGGTAGAAAAAAACCTCTGCCGTACCCCTTTTCGCAGCGGTCACATGTCGGCAATCTGCGCCAGACTATACCAAAAGGAAGTGGGAGTTAAGAGGGTAGAAACCTTGGTGTCTACCCTCTTGCCCCGCCGCGGGGCGCGGCGAATCCCCGCGCTCCGCAGAGCGCAACTCCCCGCTGAGGTTCAGCGAAAAACTCTCCGCCCGTCAGGAGCGAACACGCCTGCGGCAGTTCGTGTCCCCCGCAGAATCGGTGAAGAGAAAAAACGCAGAGGAAACCCTCTGCGTTTCGCATTAAAGCAATTTGAGCTGCTTATCCGGCAGATCCTCATCCGTAAGCAATGCACCGATGGACGGAATACTGCGGCAGCGGTAGCGCGCGTTATCGCTGAGCGCGGCGTCCTCAGTGCGGCACGCCCGCGTAATGGTATGCTTGCCGCGCAGCACCATGGTCTGCACGCCCTGCGTGGAACGGGTTGTCTTGACATCGAGCATGCTCGCGCGGAACGTGAGCGCACGGTTGGCAGTCGAGAACATGGTGATCTCGCTCTCCTCCTCGATTGGGTGGAAGAACGCCACAGCCGGCGCCTTATCCGAGTACGCGCCTGTCAGGCGGCGTCGGTTGGTCTTGGTCTCGAAGGATTCCATAGAAAACCGGGCTGCCTTGCCGTTTTTGAACACAACGACCATACTGCCCTTGTAGTCACCCGGCAGGACGGCATAAACCGGCATTTCGCCCTCGTCCATCTCCAGCTTGGACGCAAGGTAATCACCGAGCACAGACGCCTTGCTGTCCTCAAAATCGTACAGGTGCGCCTTGTACGCCTGCTGCATATTGGTGAAAAAGATAATTTCGTTCTTGTTGGTCGCCTCAGCCGTCCAGAACACCTCATCGCCCTCTTTGAGCTTATGGTCCTGCGACATACGCCACGACTGCGGCGTAATCTTCTTGAAGTAGCCCTCACGGGTGAGGAACAGCAGCACCGGATAATCCTCGATGTGATCCTCCTCGTCGAACTGCTGCACGTTGTCCGCGGTGATGATGCGCGTGCAGCGCTCGGAGGGGTACTTCTTGATGATCTGCTCCAGCTCCTTGATGATGATATTGCGGATTTTCGCCTTGGATTTAACGATTTCCTCCAGCTTTTTAATCTCGTTTTCGAGTGCTTCGGTCTCCTGCGTGCGCTTCAGGATATATTCCTTGTTGATGTTGCGCAGACGGATATCCGCAATAAATTCGGCCTGGATTTTGTCGATGCCGAAGCCTTCCATCAGGTTCGGGATAACATTTGCGTCCTCTTCGGTCTCGCGGATGATTTTAATCGCCTTGTCGATATCGAGCAGGATTTTGCGCAGACCGAGCAGCAGATGCAGCTTGTCCTTCTTCTTGTTGAGGTCGAAGAACACGCGGCGGCGAACGCATTCGGTGCGCCACGCTGTCCACTCATCGAGCAGCTCGGCTACGCCGAGCACGCGCGGCATGCCTGCGATCAGCACGTTGAAGTTGCAGGAGAAGCTGTCCTGCAGGGTGGTCATCTTCATCAGCTTGGCCATCAGCTTTTCCGGGTCGGTGCCGCGCTTGAGGTCGATGGCGATCTTCAGACCGGAAAGGTCGGTCTCGTCGCGCACATCGGCAATCTCGCGCACCTTGCCGTTCTTGACCAGCTCGGCGATCTTGTCGATGATGGCCTCGATGGTGGTCGTGTACGGAATCTCCGTGATCTCGATCAGGTTGTCTTTCTTGTTGTACGCCCATTTTGCGCGCACCTTGAACGAGCCGCGTCCGGTGCGGTAGATGGCACGCATTTCCGCTTCATCGTAGATGAGGTCGCCGCCGGTGGTAAAATCCGGCGCGGGCAGCGTGGAAAGGATGTCGTGCTCGGGATTTTTGATAAGCTCGATGGTCGTGCGGCAGACTTCCGCGAGGTTAAAGCCGCAGAAATTGGATGCCATGCCGACCGCAATGCCGGTATTCGCGGACACGAGAATGTTCGGGTAGGTCGTCGGCAGCAGCGTCGGCTCCTTCATCTCGCCGTCATAGTTATCCACAAAATCCACCGCGTCGGTGTCGATATCGCGGAACAGCTCAGCACAGAACGCATCCAGCTTGGCCTCGGTATAACGCGGCGCGGCGTATGCCATATCGCGCGAGTATACCTTGCCGAAGTTGCCCTTGCTGTCCACAAACGGCATGAGAAGCGCCTCGTTGCCGCGTGTCAGGCGCACCATGGTCTCGTAGATAGCCGCATCGCCATGCGGGTTCAGCTTCATGGTCTGACCCACGATGTTCGCAGATTTGGTGCGGTTGCCGTTCAGCAGGCCCATCTTGTACATGGTGTACAGCAGCTTGCGGTGGGACGGCTTGAAGCCGTCAATCTCCGGAATCGCGCGGGACACGATAACGCTCATCGCGTACGGCATGTAGTTCTCGCGCAGCGTGTCCGTGATGCGCTGATCGACCGAAGGGTGTTCTTTATATACTTTTGGTTCGTCGGTTTTCTTTTTTGCCATTATGCTCTCCCGTTCATCTCAGGAACTTATTCTCTGAATTTCGATTCTAAGTATTCTCTCGCTTTATCTGTTAATTCCAAATATGCCTGTTGCCGATGACTACGCAGAAGCGTTTCCAACGGCTTATTCGTTCCCTGCGAAGAAGCATACATATCTGTACCTAATGCTTCCACCACCTCATACAGCGGTACGCCATATTGAATGGTCTTGCTTACTTCCGGAAGGGCTTGTTCATTATACAACTCAATAAAATACGGCCATTGGCAATCTTCATCTAATTTGTTTTCTTCCTTAAATTCATGGCAAAACGCTTGCGCTACAATAATCGGGCAGGCTTTTCCATTCTTATCCCACGAATGCAATGCCAAAAAGATTTTATCGCCTTCTTGTATTTTCCGCGGCTTATGCTTCTCCGAGAAATAAGTTGCACATTGCCTCTCTTTATTATAATCAAATGCATATGGCTGTATTTGATTCGGTTTATACGGCTTTCTCTGTGCAGAACTTGCCGAAAACTTTAGCCAGCAGCGATTCTGCGTTTTTTTCTTCGGCTTCAACTGCAAAAAATCCTGTACAGTATCATTTTCTTCCACAGTCGCTTTATGCGACAGCTCCGCACCTAAATCTCCAGTTTTATCTACCGTTGAAGCATTCTTTTTCTTATCCTTGCAAAGCTGCTGCACTTTCTTTTTTACGGTATGAAGCCATTCTCCCGTAACTATGCCTTTGTGGTCAGCTTCTATCGCCGCGCGCATATCTGCAAAATATTCATCGCATTTTTGAAACAACTGTGATTCATCAGTCGCAATAAGAGACAATTCATGGTTGCCCTGCAAACCGCCATTCGTAAAATTGGCAGAACCCAGTATCACTATACGATTGTCTATTAAATAGAGTTTTGTATGCAGATTTTTCAGTGCCAAGACTTTTGCACCCGCTTGATGCAGTTCAATCAAAGCGTCAATATCACTTACACCGGTCGCAAAATTTTCATAATTAAACCGTGAAATCAGTACACAGTCTACCTTATTCTTTTGAATAATCTGTGCTAACCTATGTGCTGGTTGCTTTTTGATAAATGGTGTAACAATATAGATTCTTTGCTGACTTTCACCCAAAGCATTTAATACACTTTCACGGTGATTATCCGTCAATAATTCAATAGACATTGCGCATTCCTCGCATATCTTACGAAATATCCGCCAGCTCGAGATAATCCGCGCCGTTCTCGGCAATATACTCCTTGCGTCCGGCGAGGTTGTCGCCGAGCAGCAGGTCGAACATTTCGCTCGTGGCAGCCGCTTCATCCGGCGTAATGCGGATCAGGCGGCGGTTTTCGGGGTTCATGGTGGTCTCCCACATCATTTCGGGCTGGTTCTCGCCGAGACCCTTGGAGCGCTGGATAAGAATCTTTTTGCCCTCCAGCTTTTTGAGGATAGCCGCTTTTTCGCTCTCATCGAACGCAAAATAGCTCTTGTCACGGTAGGTGATCTCATACAGCGGCGACTCCGCAATATAAACGTAGCCCTGTTCGATGAGCGTCGGCACCAGACGGTACAGCATGGTCAGAATGAGCGTACGGATCTGGAAGCCGTCCACATCGGCATCGGTGCAGATGATGATACGGTGCCAGCGCAGGCTTTCGAGGTCGAACGCAGAAAGGTCCTTTGCCGCCTTGCCGCGCACCTCGACACCGCAGCCGAGGACTTTGAGGAGGTCGGTTATGATGTCATTCTTAAAGATTTTATCGTAATCCGCCTTGAGGCAGTTGAGGATTTTGCCGCGCACCGGCATGATGGCCTGAAATTCACTGTCGCGGCCCTGCTTTACCGAACCGAGCGCGGAATCACCCTCGACGATATACAGCTCACGGCGGGACGCATCCTTGGTGCGGCAGTCCACGAACTTCTGCACACGGTTAGCGAGGTCAATATTGCCGGACAGCTTCTTTTTTATATTCAGACGCGCCTTTTCCGCCTGTTCGCGGCTGCGCTTGTTGATCAGGATCTGCTCGGCGATCTTGTCGGCCTCGGCCTTGTTCTCGATAAAGTAGATCTCGAGTCCTTCCTTGAGGAACTCGGTCATGGCCTCCTGGATGAACTTGTTGGTGATGGCCTTCTTGGTCTGGTTCTCATAGGAGGTCTGGGTGGAGAAGCAGTTTGTGACAAGCACGAGGCTGTCGAAAATATCCTGATAAGTGACCTTGCTCTCGCTCTTGTTGTACTTGTTGTTCTGCTTGAGATACGCATCAATGGCAGACACGAACGCCGAGCGAACGGCCTTGTCCGGTGCACCGCCGTGCTCCAGCCACGAGGAGTTGTGGTAGTACTCGATCTGCGACACCGCCGAGGAGAAGCAGAACGCGCACGACAGCTTCACCTTGTACTCGGCCTTGTCGGCGCGGTCGCGTCCGCGTCGTTCGCCCTCGAGGAACTGCACCGAGGTCAGCGGATTTTCGCCTGCCAGCTCGGTCACATAGTCCACAATGCCGTTCTGATAAAGAAATTCGGTGGTCTCGTAGCTGCTTCCCACCTGATTTTTCAGCACAAACTTGATATGGCTGTTGACGACCGCCTGCCGCTTGAGCGTATCCAGATAATAATCCACAGGGATGTTGATATCCGTGAAGACCTCAAGATCGGGCTTCCAGCGGATGGTCGTGCCGGTTTTGCGCGCGTTCGTCGCCTTCTTGGTGTAGCCTTCCTTGGTGCCGGTCTTGTTTTCGCCCTTTTCAAAGTGCAGGCCGTACTCGAAGCCGTCACGGATGACGGTGACGTCCATGTACTCCGAGGAATACTGCGTCGCGCAGGTGCCGAGACCGTTGAGGCCGAGCGAAAACTCATAGTTTTCGCCGGTGTCGTTCTTGTACTTGCCGCCTGCGTACAGCTCGCAGAAGACCAGTTCCCAGTTGTAGCGCTGCTCGTTTTCGTTCCATTCGATCGGGATACCGCGGCCATGGTCAGCGACTTCGATCGAGCCGTCCGCATAGCGTGTGGTGACGATCTCGGTGCCGTGGCCCTCTCGCGCCTCGTCGATCGAGTTGGACAGGATCTCAAAGACCGCGTGCTCACAGCCCTCCAGTCCGTCCGAGCCGAAGATAACGCCCGGGCGCTTGCGCACACGGTCCGCGCCCTTCAGCGAGGAGATGCTTTCATTGCCGTAAGACGGCTTTGCTTTGCTCATATATACTTTAACTCCCAATTTCCGAAGTTTTACTTACTTTATTATATCTGTTCAGATATGAAATAGTCATTTATATCAATTTTACACCATATCATTGTTTATGTCAACAAAACAGAACAATTGTTCTGTTTTCGCAAGCCATAGAAATGCTAAAACCAGACAAATCACTGCCTTGCCCCCCATTTTGCCCGAACGCAAAAATGCGCGCTCTCAGTTCCTGCTGAAAGCGCGTTGTATGGGGCAACACCGCGCAATTAAAGCAGCGGCTTCTTACACAGGCTCCGGCCGCGCTGCCGCGGTACTTTGCGGAAATTGTATGGTATTGCCTAATGGGTGTCTTGCACCTCTTGTTTTTGGACTGTCCGGGAGCCTGCGCGGTATTCCGTCCCACAGGGCCAGACAGATTTTTGAAGGATTGACTGCTCACACAGTCGGAGAAAAAGATTCCCTATGAAGTATCTATTTTTAAAGGGATGGCAAGTGGTTTTTAGCACTCAGCTTGCTGTTCCCTTGCTGTGATTACAGGATACAGGAATCCCATGTCTAAAGTATGTAGAAAGTTTGAAGAAACCGTAAACATACCGTTTCTAAATTGAAAATGACGCGACCGCAAACCCGATACGTTCATTCTCAATTCAAAAGTGCTGTAACCTCTTCCAAGGTGTTCGCAAAATAGATTTTCTTCTGCCGTTCTTTGGTGGACAGCTCCATCTCGATCATGTGGTCGAGCAGTGCCTTCATATGGTCGTAATAGCCGTTGAGATTATAGAAAATGCACGGTGCATCCAGCTGGTTCAGTGCCAACTTGCTCATCACCTCGGCGATTTCCTCGAGCGTGCCCGTACCGCCCGGAAAGGCGATGAACGCGTCTCCAAGCTCGATCATTTTGGTTTTGCGATCGGTCATATCCTCGGTGACGATCAGCTTGGTCAGACCGTCCAGCTGCAGCTCTTGCTCGATAAAAAAGCGCGGCTCTACGCCGATGACCTTACCGCCTGCGGACAGTGCGCTCTCCGCGACCGCGCCCATCAGACCGACCCGTGAGCCACCGTAGACCAGTGTATGGCCGTGCTCGCCAATCCATGCGCCAAGCTCGCGCACGGCGGTTTTAAGGGCAGGCTCGCGGCCCTCGTTTGCACCCAGATATACGGTTATATTCATAATTTTGTCCTCCATTATACAGGTGTATGCAGGGTTATCGGCGGTAATGCCGGAAATTCTGATTTGCTAATTTGCACCAGCTAATCGGGGTACGCAAACTGCGTAAGCGGGTTCGTGCGCCCTGCTGGGGCGGTGCAGAAAAAAGAAAAGAGCAGACGTTTACACATCTGCTCTCTGGAAATTCTATTTTAGCGGAACTTCTTCTTCTTTGCGCGTGCAGCCTCAGACTTCTTGCGGCGCTTTACGCTCGGGCTTTCATAATGCTCACGCTTGCGGAGCTCGGAAAGCGTACCCGCCTTGGCACACGAACGCTTGAAGCGACGCAGTGCGCTGTCAATAGACTCATTTTCCTTGATGCGGATCTCCGACACAGTTTTCCCTCCCTCCGCACGTTCCCCTCATGGGGATCGCTTAGCACAGTTTGTATACATCCGTACACAAAACCGTAAGGATATTATATCGAATTTCCGCGTCAATGTCAACTACTTTTTCCCGTAGTTTTCGATTTTTTCTTTTTGACGCGGAAATCCGGCATTCCTTCTCACTTTACGACAAGGTTTACGATCTTGCCCGGAACAACGATCTGCTTTACGATCTGCTTGCCCTCGATGGCGTGCTGTACCTTTTCCTCTGCCAGTGCGGTGTCAATCGCAGTCTGCTTGTCGGCATCGACTGCCAGCTTGATGGTGCACTTCAGCTTGCCGTTTACCTGTACCGCCAGTTCTACCATGCTCTCGACGGTCTTGGCCTCGTCGTAGGTCGGCCACGGTGCTACAGAGAGCAGACCGGTCTCGCCCATCTGCTGCCACAGCTCCTCGGTGATATGCGGTGCAAACGGATTGAGCAGTGCCAGGAAGGTCTTGTACTCAGCCTTGTTTACGCCCTTGTCGTAGAACTCGTTGAGCATGGTCATCAGCGCTGCGATAGCCGTGTTGGCCTTGAGGTTGTCTGCATCCTCGCCCACCTTTTTGATGGTACGGTTCATAAGAACCTCGTGCTGCTCGGAGTAGGTATCGCCGTCCTGCACCTTGTCAGCCAGCGCCCATACGCGCTCGAGGAAACGGCGGCAGCCCTTGATGGACTTCGGGCTCCACGGAGCAGCCTTCTCAAAGTCGCCGATGAACATCTCGTACAGACGCATGGTATCTGCGCCGTAGGTGTCAACGATCTCGTCCGGGTTGACGACGTTGCCGCGGCTCTTGGACATCTTCTCGCCGTTCTCGCCGAGGATCATGCCGTGGCTGGTGCGCTTTGCATACGGCTCCTTGGTCGGCACTACGCCGATGTCATACAGGAACTTATGCCAGAAACGGCTGTACAGCAGATGCAGCGTGGTGTGCTCCATGCCGCCGTTGTACCAGTCAACCGGAGACCAGTATTTCAGTGCTTCCGGCGAAGCAAGCGCCTTGTCGTTGTGCGGGTCCATATAGCGCAGGAAGTACCAGGAGGAACCGGCCCACTGCGGCATGGTATCGGTCTCGCGCTTTGCCGGACCGCCGCAGCACGGACAGGTAGTGTTTACCCAGTCGGTCATGTGTGCCAGCGGAGATTCGCCGTTGTCGGTCGGCTCGTAGCTGGTTACGTTCGGCAGCTCAAGCGGCAGCTGATCCTCCGGCAGAGCCACATAGCCGCACTTGTCGCACTTGACGATCGGAATCGGCTCGCCCCAGTAACGCTGACGGGAGAATACCCAGTCACGCAGCTTGTACTGCACCTTGGCATGGCCGATGCCCTTTTCACCCAGCCACTCGATCATAGCAGGGATAGCGTCCTTAACGGTCTTGCCGTTCAGGAAATCGGAATTTACCAGAATGCCGGTTTCGTCCTTTGCGGTGAACGCAGCCTTCTGGACATCCTCGCCGCCGGAAACAACCTCGATGATCTCACAGCCAAACTTCTTAGCAAACTCCCAGTCGCGGTCATCGTGCGCCGGGACAGCCATGATGGCACCGGTGCCGTAGCCCATCAGTACATAGTCGGAAACGAAAATCGGGATCTGCTTGCCGTTTACCGGATTGATTGCTGCAACGCCGTCCAGCTTAACGCCGGTCTTGTCCTTATTCAGCTCGGTGCGCTCGAAGTCGGACTTGCGGGCAGCCTCCTCGCGGTACGCGCGAATGTCCTCGATGTTGTTCAGCTTGTCTGCCCACTGCTCGATCATCGGGTGCTCCGGGGAGATTACCATGTAGGTCGCGCCGAACAGGGTGTCCGGACGGGTGGTGTAAACGGTCAGCGTATCGCCCTCAGTGGTCTTGAAATCCACCTCAGCGCCGGTGGAACGGCCGATCCAGTTGCGCTGCTGAATCTTAACGCGTTCAATATAATCCACATCATCCAGATCGTCGATCAGACGCTGTGCGTACTTGGTGATGGCGAGCATCCACTGGCTCTTGGTCTTGTGAACGACCTCGCTGCCGCAGCGCTCACAAACGCCGTTGACAACCTCCTCGTTCGCCAGAACGCACTTGCAGGAGGTGCACCAGTTTACGCTCATTTCCTTCTTGTAGGCCAGGCCCTTCTTGAACAGCTGCAGGAAAATCCACTGGGTCCACTTGTAGTAGCTCGGGTCGGTGGTATTGATCTCACGCGACCAGTCGAACGACAGACCAAGGCTCTTGAGCTGGCTCTTGAAGCGTGCGATGTTCTTCTTGGTGACCTCTGCCGGATGAACATGGTTCTTGATGGCAAAGTTCTCAGTCGGCAGACCGAATGCGTCCCAGCCCATCGGATACAGCACGTTGTAGCCCTGCATGCGCTTTTTGCGCGCAACGATATCCAGCGCGGTGTAGGAGCGCGGATGGCCTACATGCAGACCCTGACCGGACGGGTACGGGAACTCAACGAGTGCATAGAACTTCTCCTTGTCCGAGTCATTCTCGGCGCAGAAGCACTGCTTCTCATCCCAGATGTCCTGCCATTTCTTCTCTACTTGTTTATGATCGTACTTCAACGGATTCTCCCCCTAAAGTGAGTTTTTGATTTTGAGCGCGACAACGCGGCGGACACGTTTCCGGGGCCGCCGCATGTCGGTATTTTACTTGTCCTCGATACCCAGCTCTTCAAGCGTTACCGGCGTGCCGTCCTTCCACAGGTTCTCCAGATTGTAGAACTTGCGTGCCTCCGGCATGAATACATGCAGTACAGCGCAGCCGTAGTCCAGCAGCATCCACTGTGCGGATTCATAGCCCTCGGTGTGGTGCGGCATCTCGTCGTGATCGTACTTCAGGTGCCACTCTACATTGTCCGCCAGTGCCTTAACCTGCGTAGTGGAGGACGCAGAGCAGATGACGAAATACTCGGTCAGCTCGGTCAGGCGCTCAACATGCAGCACCTCAATGCCCTGAGCCTTTTTCTCGATCAGCGCTTCGCAGATCGCCTTTACAGTTTCTTTTGCAGTCAAAGTATAAACTCCTTTTGTGCGGCAGAAAAGGGTTTGCCTTTCTGCCGATTATGATATATTGCCTTTATTATGCCTCGGGATCGTATGTTCCGCCATCGTCTCCGCCGGAGGAAGCACCGCTGTCCTCTCCGCCGCCGGTGTAATCGCCGCCGGAGTAGTCGCCGCCGCTCTCCTCACCGGAGCCGCTGCCGTTGTCGCCGCCCGAGTAGTCATTGTTATCCGAATAATCGCCGTCCGAGCCGCTGTTGTCGTAGGATGGCTCATCGTAGCTGTAATCCGGTTCTTCGTAATAATCCTCGCTGTAATCGTACGAGCCGGAGGTGTCACCCCATACATTATCTTCCTCGCCCGAGCTTACATAGCCGCCCGAGTAAGTAGTGGTATCCGGTCCGCCGACAATGTCCAGCTTGGAGATCGACTCCTCGTAGGGGTTGAAATACTTGTTTACCAGTTCCAGCGTCTGGTCGTAATACGGGAAGAAGAACGAATACTGCACCGAGGTGCCCGCCGTGCTCATCTTGCCGTAGCCGGGCAGTGTAAAGAACTGAAGGCTGCTGTTGTCGATCTGCATGGCCTGCATGCCCATCCACAGCAGCTCGCCGGCGCTGAAGTCGGTCTTGACGTTCTTGAACACGGCCTCTGCGATCGAGCGGATCTTGGTCACATTCTTGATCTGCAGCACCTGACCTGCCAGCGCCTTGAGAAACTTCTGCTGATTCTCTACACGGCCTTCGTCGCCGTTGGTGTACTGTACGGTGTAATCGTTGTTGTGTCTCCAGCGCAGGAAGCCGACGGTCTGCTTGCCATCCAGATGCTGCTGGCCTTTTTTCAGGTCGATGTGCAGATTCTGCGACGGATCATCGTACTTCATATCGAACGGCACGTCATAATCCACGCCGCCGATCGCATCCACGATGGCTGCAATGCCGTCAAAGTTGACGATAACGTATTTATCCGGCCGGAAGCCCATCAGGCGCTCGATTTCCTTGCTCGTCTGCTCGATGTTGCCGCCCTTGCCGCCGGTATCCATGCCGTAGGCTGCGTTGATCTTCTTGCTCGCGCCGGTCGCCGTGTTGTTGCACATGGTGTCGCGCGGGATGTTCATGACGTTGATGGTCTTATCCTTGGTATCCATGGTTGCGACCATCAAAGCGTCTGTTCGTGTTTCGTCCTCATCAACTGCGCCGACCACGAACGTAAACACATCGTCAATGCGGGTGCCCGAGTTGAGCAGGCTGCTCACATCGACCTTATCGCCGTTTTCCTTGTCCTTGATCGTCGCCTGCGGCGAACGGACGAACCACACCGCTGCAGCTGCTGCGCACGCGAACAGCACCAGCACAACCGCCATAATGATGGCAATGCGCTTGCCCTTCTGTCTGGGTGTCAGCTTTTTTTTCTCCTTCGGAGCCTTTCCCTTTTTGCCGCCCGGCTTGGGCGCCGAGATCGGCTGGTGGTTTCCTTCCGGCTTGGGCGCTGCCTGCTGTGCGGGAGCCTGTGCCGGAGTGCTGTCTCCGTTGCGGTTTTTCCTGTCGCCGCTTCCTCCGAATAGTTTCAAACGATTCCTGCCTCCATTTTACTTGTCCCGCCAGCTGACACCCTGCCGGATCATATCATTATAAGCGGCAATGGTATCGCTGTGGATGAGTTTTCCGCGTGCGACCAGCTCGGTCAGCGTCTGGTCATAGCAGTAGAGCAGGGCACTGTCGATGTCGATCTGCGCCAGCTCACGCGCCTTGTCCACGCCGGGAAAATCACGAGTTTCTTCGATGTAATCCGCCAGATACAAGATCTTGTCAAGCAGCGTCATATGGTTCTTGCCGGTGGTGTGGCAGGCGATGGCATCGCAGATATCCTCGGGCATGTGGTATTCGGCCCGCGCGATGGCTGCCGCCGTCTTTCCGTGCAGCATTTTCGGCTCGCTTTTTTCGACGGTACAGGGTATTATACCGTATTTCCCGCATAAATTCAACTGTTCTTGCGGAGAAAGATATTTTGTTATGTCATGCAGAATGCCTGCAGTACCCGCTTTTTCCGGGTCCTCGCCGTACTTTTCTGCCAGCATGATCGCCGCACGCTCCACGCCGAGCGAGTGCTCATAGCGATAGCCCTGCAGTCTGGAAAGGATACTTTTACGCATTTCTTCATTACATAACATAACTTTTCCCGCCTTTCTCTGTATTTCTTGCCGCAAAACTGCAGCTTTGCCGACAAGGAGGAACGAGCCGCAGGCTGTTCCTAAACTACTGATTTTGAACAAGCTGCTGTATTTATCTGTCAAACCTGTATTTTACAGGCTTAATAGCCGTACAAATGCTTTTCTTCGATGTAATCCGCGACCGATTCCGGTGTATAGCATCGCAGTGCACCGCCCTGCCGCAGCTCGGTCGAGGAAATGGTCAGGCTGTCGCCCTGCACCAGCTCTACGGTTGCACCGAGCGAGTCCTTGAGCGCCGCCGCCTTTTCACGCAGCGCGTCCCAGTCCTCGTTTTCGCGGGCGCAGACAGCAAGCGAAGCCAGCCGCGCGATCTCGTCCGGCGCACGCCAGATTTTATCGAACGAGAGCAGCATATCCGTGCCGACGATCAGGTGCAGGTCGGTCTCGCCGCGTGCATGAAGCGCGCGGAGCGTGTCCACCGTGTAGCTTGCGCCGCCGCGGTCGATCTCGATGGTGTCCAACTGTGCCCACGGCATATCTGCCGTCAGGCGGCGCACCATTTCGCACCGGTCCTCTGCGGACGCGGTGTTCTCTGGCAGAGCCTTGTGCGGCGGAATATTGGTCGGAATGAACAGCACCCGATCTAAGTTCAGCGCACGGTGCGCGAGTTCCGCCGCGTGCAGATGTCCCAGATGCGGCGGATTGAACGTACCGCCGAGAATCCCTGTCCTCATTTTACCAGAACGATCTTGCGCTTGTCCTCATCGCTGGACTGGCGGTACAGCACAAACTTGGAGCCGATGCACTGTACAGCGTCCGCGCCGGTGGCCTCACAGAGCGCCTCGGATACCGTGCGCGGCGTCAGCATCGCACTCTCGAGCACCTTGCCCTTGACCAGTTCATGGGATTCGAGCAGCGCGTCCAGTTCGCGTTCTACCGCGTCGGTTACGCCTTCCTTGCCGATGATCAGCGTGACCGCCAGCGGGTTTGCCATTGCACGAAGCTGTGCGCGTTGTTTTGTGTTAAGCATAAATGTAAACTCCTGTAATTTTGTTATATTTTTTTCGTAGGGCGGGCTGCCCTACGGATTCGCTTATATTTTATCCTTTAAGACTTCTTTCAGCTTATTCAAAGCATTTGCCCGATGAGAGATTGTATTCTTGACCTCTGCGGGCAGTTCGCCGAAGGTACAGCCGTATTTCTCGACATAGAACAGCGGGTCATAGCCGAAGCCGCCTGCACCGTGGTTCTCGCGGAGCAGTTCTCCTTCACATTCACCGCGCACGGTGAGCGTTTCGCCGTCCGCAAGCACGCACGCGATCGCGCACACGAAACGGCAGGCGCGGTTTTCCTTATCCTGCATATTTTTCAGCAGGAAGGCATTGCGGTCCTCGTCCGTACCCTCGCAGTAGCGCGCGGAGTAGATACCGGGAGCGCCGTCCAGCGCATCCACGCACAGGCCGCTGTCGTCCGCGAGAGCGGGCAGACCGGTGAATGCTGCGGCGGATTTTGCCTTGATCATGGCGTTTTCCTCGAAGGTTTTGCCGTTTTCCTCGGGTTCGGGCGCACCCTCCGGCAGCGGAATGATTTCGATGCCGAGGCTGCTCACGATAGCGGACAGCTCTGCCAGCTTTTTCTTGTTATGGGAAGCAAGTACAAACTGCATTACAGACTTTCCCCCATCACCTTGGCCTGCTTGCGGCACAGCGTCAGGCAGCCGCGCTTGCCGAGTCCGAGCAGCTTGCGCAGCTCGGTATCCGTGAACGGACGGCCCTCGCCGGTGCCCTGCACCTCGATGAACTCACCCTTGCTCGTCATAACCACGTTGCAGTCCACGATGGCGTGGCTGTCCTCGGCGTAGTTGAGGTCGAGCACGGCTTCATCCTCAAAAATGCCGACCGAAACGGCTGCAACCTGTGCAGTGAGCGGCATCTTTTCGATCACGCCGTCGGCCAGCAGCTTTTTGCACGCAAGCCACAGTGCAACAAATCCGCCGGTGATGGACGCGCAGCGCGTGCCGCCGTCCGCCTGAATAACATCGCAGTCAATCGTGATCTGGCGCTCACCGAGTGCTTCGCGGTCAACGACCGCACGCAGCGCACGGCCGATCAGGCGCTGAATCTCGCTCGAGCGACCGTCCAGCTTGAGCGACTTGATATCGCGTTTTTTGCGGGTGCTGGTCGCACGCGGGAGCATCGCGTACTCGGCGGTTACCCAGCCGAGGCCCTTGCCCTCGAGGAACGGCGGTACCTTTTCCTCGACCGACGCGGTGCAGATGACCTTGGTGTTGCCCATCTCGACCAGCACCGAGCCTTCCGCGTACATCGTGTAATCAGTGGTAATCTTCACCGGACGCATTGCGCCCTTGGTTCTTCCGTCAGGTCTCTGCATTTTCATCCTCCTCGGTCTGTTCCTCATCGTTTTCTGCGTTTTCATGAACCGGCGGCAGGATGGCCTCCAGGAATGCCGCACGATCAAAGTCGATCAGATCGTCAATGCCCTCGCCAACGCCGACCAGCTTGACCGGCACGCCGAGTCCTGCCGAAATGGCGATCACGATGCCGCCCTTAGCGGTGCCGTCCAGCTTGGTGAGGATGATGCCGGTCAGCTCGGCAGCCTTGTTGAACTCCTCGGCCTGATGAACCGCATTCTGACCGGTGGTCGCGTCCAGCACGAGCAGCGTTTCGCGCGAAGCGTCCGGCAGCTCGCGGGAGATAACGCGATCGATCTTCGCCAGCTCGTTCATCAGGTTGGCCTTGTTGTGCAGACGGCCTGCCGTATCCACGATGATAATATCGCTGCCGCGTGCCTTGGCCGCCGAGATGGAGTCGAACACAACAGCTGCCGGGTCTGCGCCCTCGCCGTGGCGTACGATGTCCGCACCGGCGCGTTTAGCCCAGATTTCCAACTGGTCAGCAGCCGCCGCGCGGAAGGTATCCGCCGCCGACAGCATAACCTTTTTGCCCTCATTGACATAGCAGGCCGCCAGCTTGCCGATCGAGGTCGTCTTGCCGACACCGTTGACGCCGATCACCAGAATGACCGCTGGCTTGCCGTCCGTATTCAGCGGCTGGTTGTCGAGCATATTGTCGGTCAGCACCTCGCGGAGTAAATCGCGCAGTTCGTCCGCCGTGGTGGTCTTGCGCAGCTTGGCGCGCTTTTCGACCTCAGCGACGATCTTCGCCGCCGTGGACGCACCGACGTCCGACAGGATGAGTGCTTCTTCCAGCTCCTCGAGCAGATCATCATCCACCTTGACAAATGCCGCGAACACGCTGTCCAGCGAGTGGTTCACCGCATCCGATGTTTTCTTTAAGCCCTGCTTAATTTTATCAAAAAATCCCATGCTTATCTCCTTATGTTTATCTTGCAAATCAGGAATCAGTAATTATTTACCGTAGTAGTTGATACGCCAGTTCTCCCAGTCTGTGCGGTCAATCCGCTCACCCCAGAGAACATAGCCGCGCGCATGTCCCCAGTGCCGAAACTCAACCGGATGCCGTGCCGCATAGCCGTCTGTCGTAAGAGAGCCGTTCGGCAATCGTCTTTCCACATCCAGCCGGTACGGATATTTTTCGCTTCGCATATCCATTGCCGCAATTCTCCATTTTCCATTCTCAATTTTCCATTATTTAATGGTATTTTTGAGCCGTTTTTCCGCCTCAGCCAGATTGAGCATCAGCATTTTGGAGACGCCCTGCTCCTGCATGGTCACGCCGTAGAGCATATCTGCTTCTTCCATTGTACCACGTCTGTGGGTAATTACAATAAATTGTGTCGAATCTGTCAGGCGGCGAATGTATTTTGCAAACCGCTGCACGTTTACATCATCGAGCGCGGCTTCGATCTCATCAAGCACGCAAAACGGCGTAGGCCGCAGCTTGAGGATCGCAAAGTACAGCGCAATAGCGACAAACGCCTTTTCACCGCCCGAGAGCAGCGTAATCGTTTTCACCGCCTTGCCCGGTGGAGACACGCGGATGTCGATACCGCAGTTCAGGATATCCGAGGTATCGGCAAGCTGCAGTTCGGCGTGTCCGCCGCCGAAAATCTCGCGGAAGGTATCGCGGAAGTACACATTCAGCTTGGCGAACTCAGACGCGAAAATCTCCTTCATGCTGACGGTCAGCTGGTCGATGACCTTGCGCAGATCGGTCTGCGCGGTCTCGAGGTCGTCCTTCTGCTCCCGCAGGAAGCTGTACCGCTCCTGCACACGCTGAAATTCGTCCACCGCATCCAGATTGACGTTGCCAAGCGCCCGCATTTTCACGCGCAGCTCCTGCACGCGGCCGCGCGTTTCACCGAGGTTTTCAATCGGTTTGGCAATCTCTGCCGCCGGTGTGGGTGTCAGCTCGTAGCTTTCCCACATTTTATCCAGAATCTGTGTTTCCTCGGTTTTCAGCTGTCCGGCGCGATTTTCCAGTCGGGCGGTCTCGCGTTCGAGTTCAAGGATTTCCTCGTTGCGGCTCTGTGCCGCCTTTTCCAGACGGACCCGTTCGCCCTCGGTCTGTTCGCGCCTGCCGGTCTGCCGCGCAAGCTGTTCGCTGAGCAGCCGGGCGGTTGTGTCGCGTCCGTGCTTGGCTGCGCGGACTTGGGTGAGTTCATCGGTCAGGCGTGCGATTTTCGCCGCAAAGCCTGCAATCGTCTGCTCCGCACCGGACACGCCCGCGTCGAGGTCGGCCTTGAGCCGCTCAAGTTCCGCGAGTGCGCGTGCTTCGCTGTCCTGCGCCGTGCGCGTCTCCGCGAGCGCGGTCTGCGCGGCTGTGATGCGCGAAGCCGTCTGCGCCAGCTGTTCCGCGGCGGCGTTCACTGCCATACGGTGCTCGGTGCAGACCTGCTCGGCAGCTGCAAGCGCCTGCTCTGCGGCAGACCGGCGCTCCGTGCAGGCGGCAAGTGTCTGTTCATACTTCTGCTGTGTCGCTGTGAAGTTAGTCTGTTCAGAAATCAGGCTGTCATACCGTTTCTGTAGGCTTTCCAACAGGAATTTATGCTGTTTTACCGAAGCAGCAAGTCCGGCTCTCTCCTGCTCCGCGTGCCGGCGGTCGGTTTCGATGGTCTGCGCCTGCCCGGCAAGCGATTCCAGTTCCTGCCTTGCATCCTGCTCGGTCTGTGCCAGCGTTTTGCGCTCCTGCTCGAGTGCGCGCACGCGCTCCTCGGCGGCGTGCAGGCGTTCCGCCCGCGCCAGTGCGCCGGTGCCGCGGGAGGCCGAGCCGCCTGTCATGGCGCCGCCTGCCTGCAGGATTTGTCCGTCTAAGGTGACAATGCGAAACCGGTGTCCGTACGCCTTTGCCAGCGCAAGCGCGGTGTCCATATTCTCCGAAATGACCGTGCGCGCCAGCAGATTGCACACAATATTCTTGTATTTTTCATTAAATCTGACGAGAGCATCCGCGGTGCCGAAGCAGCCGTTCTGCCGTTCCAGGCCGGTCTCCCGCAGGCTGTTTGCCCGAATGGTATCCAGCGGCAGGAAGGTCGCGCGGCCGCCGTCCGTGCGCTTGAGGTACGAAATGCACTGCTTGCCCACGCTCGTGCTGTCCACCACGATGGAGGACGCTGACGCACCGAGTGCAGTGTCGATTGCCGTCACGAACCGCTTTTCGGTCGTGATGAGCGCGGAAACCGGGCCGTGCACGCCGTTCATCGCACCCTTTTCGGCCTGCCGCATGACGGCTTTCACCGACCGAGAGAAGCCCTCGTACTCGTGCTGCATGTCGGTCAGCATTTTTACACGGCTCTGCATTTCGCTCAGCGAGGACTGCGCTGCTCGCAGGTCGTTCTGCGCCTGCTCGGCCTTTCGGCGGCAGGTTTCCGCCTGAGCGGCTGCCGTCTGCGCCTGCTTTGCCGTTTCGGCAAGCGTTTGCTCGCACGCGGTCAGTTCCCGCTCGAGATTGTCCTGTGCCTGCTTTTCGGTATCCAGCTGCTGTGCCGCTGCTGCGATTTCGGAATCCAGTGTCATTTTGCGGTCGTTCATGCCCGCCAGACCGCTCTCGGCGGCTGTTCGGTCGAGTTCGAGCGCGTGCAGCGTGCGCTCCTGCCTGCGCTGCGCCTGCTCGGCCTGCCGAAGTGCCTGCTCGGCCTGTGTGCGCTGCTGCTCCTGCTCGGCAGACTGTTTTCGGAGTGCATCCAGTTCAGCCGACTGTGCCTTCTCCTGCTCATTCAGCGCAGAAATACGCTCGCGCCGTTCGGCAAGCTGCGCATCCATGCTCTGCACCTGCTCGGCACGGTGTGCGCTCTCCTGCCGTGTGCGCTCGATATTCTCCTCGCAGTTGCGGATGTTCGCCTGAATAACCGCCTCACGGCTGATCTGCTCGGCGGCAAACTGCTCGGCTTCGCGCAGTTCGTTCCGCAGACGTTCGGTTTCCCTGTCAATTTCGCGCAGTGACTCGGCCAGCTGCTCGGACTGCGCATACAGCGTTTCCTGCTGCTGTTTTGCATCCGCAAGCTGCTTTTCGCAGGTTGTCCGGTCTTTATTCAGCTTGGCAGTGTCATTCTTGAGCTGCTCGAGCGACAGCAGCCACAGCGAGACCTCAAGCACGCGCAGCTCATCCCGCAGATGCAGAAACCTTTTCGCCTTGCCAGCCTGCTGCTCGAGCGGCTCGAGCCGGTTTTCCAGTTCACCGTACAGGTCGCGGATACGCACCAGATTTTCCTCGGTGGCTGACAGTCTGCGCTCGGCTTCCTCCTTACGGTAGCGGAACTTGGTGATGCCTGCGGCTTCCTCGAAGATTTCGCGCCGGTCCTCGCTCTTGAAGGACAAAATCTCGTCAATGCGGCCCTGTCCGATGCTGGAATAGCCGTCGCGGCCCAGACCGGTATCCATAAACAGCTCGTGCACGTCCTTGAGGCGGCAGTGCTTTTTGTTGAGGAAATACTCGCTCTCACCCGAGCGGTAGTACCGGCGCGTGACCATAATTTCGGTAAATTCCGAGCGGAACACATGCGCCGAATTGTCCAGAATGAGCGAAACCTCGGCAAAGCCGACCGGACCGCGCTTGGCTGTGCCGCCGAAGATCACATCCTCCATCTTCGCGCCGCGCAGAGACCGCGAGGACTGCTCCCCCAGAACCCACCGGATGGCATCCGAAATATTCGATTTTCCCGAGCCGTTCGGACCGACGATCGCCGTAATGCCGCCGAGAAATTTGATCTCGGTGCGATCCGGGAACGACTTGAAGCCCTGTAAAATCAGGCTTTTGAGAACCATATGCCACCTCTTTATTATAGATAGTTTTATTTTACCACTGCGGCAGTATCTTTTCAACGGCTAACTGCGTCACGCAGAAAAAAGAGGTCGATTTCTCGACCTCTTTGCAGTCTGTCGAAAAAGCTGCATTTCGACTCTTTTGCTTCGTGCGGCAGCACGCATAAAATAGAATTTGCGGAGCAAATTCATAAATTCCGAGAGCATGGTCCAGACCACCCTCTCTTGCCGCTATGCGGCAATTCACCTTGTGTACCTCGGAATTTATACAAGGGAAGAAAAAATGTGCCTGCAAGGCGCGGTTTTTCTTCGAAATTCGATCGAAAGCGTGGTTTCGATCGAGAGGCTGCTCGGAAAACGTTAGTTCTTCGACAGCCTCAAAAGAGGTCGATTTCTCGACCTCTTTGCCGTTTATCTTTATTGCGGTTTGACGATAAGCGTCAGCATCCCATATTTTCCAAAGCCTTCTTCGCCGCCATCTGCTCGGCTTCCTTTTTGCTCTTGCCGATGCCTTGCGCGAACACATTGGAGTTGAGCAGCAGCTCCATGGTGAACCGCTTGTCGTGGTCCGGGCCGGACTGCCCTGCCAGACGGTATTCCAGCGTTTCCTGCTTGTTCTTCTGTACGATCTCCTGCAGCATGGTCTTGTAGTCCTTGAACGCGCCGCCTGCCAGCGCAACCTCGACCTTATGCGGGATAAACCGCAGCACGAACGCGCGGGCAGGCTCGATGCCGCCGTCCATAAAGATGGCGCCGAGCAGAGCCTCTGTTGCGTCAGCGAGAATGGACGCACGCTTGCGTCCGCCGCCCATCTCCTCACCGTGCCCCAGACGGATGGCTTCGGGGATACCGATCTCGTGCGCGATCTCATCCAGTGCGCCCTCGCAGACGACTGCCGCGCGCAGCTTGGTCAAATCACCCTCCGGCAGATCGGGATAGTGTGTGAACAGGTAACCCGCCGTGACAAAGCCCAGCACAGAATCGCCCAGAAACTCCAGACGTTCGTTGCACTGCAGGTGCGTGCCATGATGCTCATTCGCGTAGGACGAATGCGTCATCGCCAACTGGAGCAGGCTTTCATCCTTGAATTTATAGTCAATTTTCAGCATTTTTGTTCCTTCTTCCTGTGGATCACTCGGAAACCGTCATGTACTGAATGTTTTCCTTTACCGCATCGATCATGCCGGACTTAGTGTACGCAATCGCCTGACGGACCGCGTTCATCACCGCGATCTCGTTAGACGAGCCGTGCGCCTTGATGACCGGCTTTGCGATGCCGAGGAACGGCGCGCCGCCGATCTTGTCCTGATTGAACACCTCGCGGAAGTCGTCCATGCCTTTTTTGCACAGCAGATAGCCGAGCTTGGTGCCGACAGACGCCATAAACACGCCCTTGATCTCTTTCGACATGAACTTGGCCACGCCCTCGATGGTCTTGAGCTGCACATTGCCGGTAAAGCCGTCGCAGACGGCAACATCGCACGCACCGAGCGGCACCATGCTGCCCTCCACGTTGCCGACAAAATTCAGACGGCCCTCGTCGCCCGCCTTTTTCAGCAGCGCGTAAGCCTCCTTGCGGAGCGGATCACCCTTGGTATCCTCCGTGCCGTTGTTGACAAGGCCGACACGCGGCTTGACGACACCGTTTATCTTCTCCGCATACAGCGAAGCAAGGAACGCGAACTGGAGCAGCATTTCGGCGGTGCATTCGGTGTTTGCACCCGCATCGCACAGCATGACCTGACCGTTCGCGCATGGCATAACGGGCGCGAGCGCACCGCGGCGGATGCCCTTGATGCGGCCGCCGTACAACGTCGCACCGGTGAGCAGTGCGCCGGTGTTGCCCGCGGAAACAAGCGCGTCGCCCTCCCCTGCCTTGAGCAGTTTGAACGCTACCGCCATGGACGAATCCGGCTTGCGGCGGAGTACCGTTGCGGGATCGTCATGCATATCGACCAGATCGTTTGCAGGCATGATGGTGATGCCCTTGACATCGGAAAGTCCCTTCTCCTTGAGGACATTCGCTACGACCTCCGGCTTGCCGACCAGCAGCACTTCCTCGCCGTATTCCTTCGCAGCCAGCGCACCGCCCCATACAGCGGATTCGGGTGCGTTATCGCCGCCCATCGCATCAACGATGATCCTCATATTAAAGCTCTCCCTTCAGTTTTTCGATCTGCTCGAGCGCCCGCTCGGAGATTTTGGTATTCTTCTCCCGCTTGCCCTTGATTTTATAGCCGAGCGGCTCGATAATGCCGAAGTTTACGTTCATCGGCTGGAATTTCGCCACCGTGTGGTCGGAAATATAGGTCGCCAGTGCGCCGGTGGCGGTCAGACGGTCGAGTGTCGGCATCGGTTTGCCGAGCACATCCATCGCGGTTGCCACGCCCGCCACCCAGCCGGAGGCGGTGGACTCCACATAGCCTTCTACGCCGGTCATCTGGCCCGCAAAGCGGATGCGCGGGTCGGATTTGAGCGCGTAAGTCGCGTCCAGCAGGCGCGGAGAATCCAGGAACGTGTTGCGGTGCATGACACCGTAGCGCACGAACTCAGCGTTACGGAGCGCCGGAATCATGGAGAACACGCGCTTCTGCTCACCGAATTTCAGGTGGGTCTGGCAGCCGACCAGATTGTACAGCGTACCGTTCGCGTTGTCGCGGCGCAGCTGGAGCACGGCATACGGGTCCTTGCCGGTTTTCGGGTCCGGCAGTCCGATGGGCTTCAAAATGCCGAAGCGCAGCGTGTCAAAGCCGCGACGCGCGTTGACCTCGATGGGCATACAGCCCTCGAATACCTTGGAATCCTCAAAGCCGTGTACCGGTGCTTCCTCAGCGGTGGTCAGCGCGTTCCAGAATGCCTCGTACTCCTCGCGGGAGAACGGGCAGTTGATATAATCCGCCGTGCCCTTGCCGTAGCGGGAAGCCTCGTAGGCGGAATCCATATCGATGCTCTCAGCCGTGACAATCGGCGCGGCGGCATCGTAAAAGTGCAGGAAATCGCCGCCGACCTTGGCGTGGATGGCGTCAAACAGCGTATCCGAGGTCAGCGGGCCTGAGGCGATTACGACTCTGCCCTCCGGAATCTCGGTCACTTCACCGTAGACCACCTCGATATTCGGGTGGTTCTTGATCTTCTCGGTGACGGCTGCCGCGAAGGCTTCGCGGTCAACCGCCAGTGCGCCGCCTGCCTCAACGCGATGTGCATCCGCACAGGAAAGGATAAGGCTGTCCAGACGGCGCAGCTCCTCCTTGAGCAGACCGGCGGCGTTCGCCAGCTCATCCGAGCGCAGCGAGTTGGAGCACACCAGCTCGGCGAAATCGTCCGAGTGGTGCGCAGGCGTGTGCTGCACCGGCTTCATCTCACACAGGCGCACGGAGATACCGCGCTGTGCCAGCTGCCATGCAGCCTCACAGCCGGCCAGTCCCGCGCCGACTACTGTTACCATTTCACTCATTCGGCGCTCTCCTTTGCCGTGGTCTTTTTCTTGGCGGCAGGCTTTTTCGCTGCTGCTTTCTTCTCAGCGGCTTTTTTCGCCTTTTCAGCCGCCTTTTCTGCTTCATACTTTGCCAGAGCCTTGGCGTACTGCTCCTGCTGCTTGGCAGTCAGCTCCTGTACAGCCTCGTCCTTCAGCTTTTTGAATTTATTGGTGGTCTTGGTCATCCACGGCAGGGTTTTCTTCGCGGTGGATTTCTTGACAGCCGCCTTTTTCGTTGCCTTCTTGACCTTTTCCTCGGTCTCGCCGTTCTTCTCGGCGGCTTCCTTTGCGGCAGCACGTTCCGCAGCCTTGGCGGCACGCGCTTCGCGCATCTTGCGGCGCTTTTCGGTTTCCTCAGGCGGCAGGCCCTCCTTGACCAGCTCCTTGTAGCCGCAGCCCTCACGCAGGCAAACGTCCGTGACCTCCTTGGAATCGCGGTCGGTGTGGCGGAACAGCGAGGAATCGCAGTTCGGACACTTGGTCTTGAGCGGCTTGTCCCACGTCATGAACTGGCAGGTCGGATAGGTGTCGCACGAGTAGTACACATAGCCGCGTGCGGACTTTTTCTTCACGACCTTTGCGCCGCAAACCGGGCACGCAGCGCCGGTGTCCTCGGTGATGGGCTTGGTGTTGGTGCACTCCGGGAAACCCGGGCACGCAAGGAATTTGCCGAACCGGCCGGACTTGATGACCATGTTGCGTCCGCATTTCTCGCAGATAACGTCGGTCACCTCGTCCTGAATCTTGATGCGCTTGCCCTCCAGATCGATCTCCGCCTGCTTGAGCGCGGCTTCAAAGCCGTCATAGAAGTTGTGCAGCAGCTGGATATAGTTCAGCTTGCCCGCTTCGACCTCGTCCAGCTCGTGCTCCATGTTGGCGGTGAACTCGTAATCGGCAACCGACTTGAACTCGTCAACCAGCAGGCCGGTAACGCCTTCGCCGAGCGGCGTCGGACGGAGCGCCTTGTTCTCCTTGGTGACGTAATCGCGGTCGATGATGGTCGAGATAGTCGGCGCATAGGTGGACGGCCGGCCGATGCCGCGCTCCTCCATCGCACGGATGAGCGATGCCTCGGTGTAGCGAGCCGGCGGCTGCGTAAAGTGCTGGGACGGCTCGATCTTCTCGGCAGTCAGCTTGTCGCCCTGATCGAAGCGCGGCAGCGGCTTTCCTGCGGAATCCTGCTTTTTCTCGTCGTCCGTGCCTTCCTCGTAAACCGCAGTAAAACCCGGGAACGCGACCGTATGACCGGATGCGCGGAACACCTGACCCTCGCAGACGATATCGGCGGAAACCGTATCGAGAATGGCGTCTGCCATCTGGCAGGCCACAAAACGCGACCAGATCAGGCGATACAGCTTGAACTGATCGGGCGTCAGGTACTTGCGGATCTCCTCGGGCAGCAGCTGCACGTTGGACGGACGAATGGCTTCGTGCGCGTCCTGCGCGTTGCCCTTGGTCTTGAACACGCGCGGCTTACCCGGATAATATTCCTCGCCGTAGCGGCCGCGAATGAAGCCCGCAGCGGCAGCGGTGGCCTCGTCCGCCAGGCGGAGCGAGTCGGTACGCATGTAGGTGATAAGACCGGTCAGACCGTATTCACCGAGTTCAATACCTTCGTACAGCTCCTGCGCGATGCTCATCGTGCGGCGCGGCGTCATATTCAGCTTGCGGCTGGCTTCCTGCTGCAGCGTCGAGGTGATGAACGGAGGTGCAGCGGTGCGCTTTTTCTTGCCGCGCTTGATATTGCCGACGGTGAACGGCTTGCCGGTAACAGCGTTGACAACATGCATCGCCTGCTCTTCGTTTTTCAGCTCGGCCTTGCCGTTCGCATCGCCGTAGTAGCGCGCGGTGAACTGACCGCCGTCCGCGGTCTGCAGCAGAGCCTCGATCGACCAGTATTCCTCCGGCACGAATGCGCGGATTTCGTTCTCACGGTCCACGACCAGACGGGTTGCAACGCTCTGCACACGGCCTGCGGACAGACCGCGCTTGACCTTGCGCCACAGGAACGGCGATAGCTGATAGCCAACGATTCGGTCGAGAATGCGGCGTGCCTGCTGTGCATTTACCAGATCGATATCAATATCGCGCGGGTTCTCGATGCCCGAGCGGACCGCCTGCTTGGTGATCTCGTTAAAGGTCACGCGGCGGGAATTTTTGTCCTTGAGCTTGAACAGCTCCTTGATGTGCCACGAAATCGCCTCTCCCTCGCGGTCAGGGTCAGTTGCGAGATAGACGAAATCGCTCTTGCGGATTTCGCTGCGGATTTCCTTGATGATTTTATCTTTACCCTCGATCGGCACATATTCCGGCTGGAAATCGTGCTCGATATCGATGCTCATTTTCTTTTTCGGCAGATCGCGCAGATGTCCCATCGAAGCCTTGACGACATAGTCCGAACCGAGATATTTTCCGATCGTCTTTGCCTTGGCCGGGGACTCCACGATGACTAACTTAGACATAAAAACCTCCAAAAACTTACTTCGATTGCAGCCACGCTTGCAATCGAAAGGCCATACCGAACTCTGTTCGGATATGGCCAAGGCTGCGAAAAGTTCCTCCTTCGTCGAAACTTTTCTCCGCACTTGTATAAAAAGGGTGATACACAAGGTGAATTGCCGCGTAGCGGCAAGAGAAGGTGGTCTGGACCATGCTCCCCCTTTTTATGAATTTCCTGTGGAAATTCTATTGAATACACGCCTTACGACGTGATTGCTGCGTGTTTTCTTTTTTCTCTCACTTTTACCATGTGCCAAGGATAAGTCTGCCCTTTTCGCGGCGCAGTATCCCATCCATTTCCAGCATAGTGACAAGGCTCATCACCCGCGGTGCTGCCAGACCGCAGCGGTCGATCAGCTCCTCGGGCGTACTCACACCGTCCCGCACGAGCGTGACGATGGTCTTTTCATCCTCATTTAAGCCGTCCGGCAGCGGTTTTGCAGCCGCAGACGGCTGTTTGGGTTCGGCCTTCGCCTTTTCTGCAGCAGCGGCGCGGCGCTGTTCGGCCTGCTGCTCGCGCCTGCGAATGTCCTCCCACGCGCTCCGTGCCGCCGGTTCCGGATACTCGCCGGTCTGGCGCCGGAACGCCTGCTGTACCGCCTGCTCGGGCATCATGCCGCTGTACTCGCGCACGAGCACGGTCGGACTGGTCAGCAGCGCAGCCTCGCCCTTGGCGATCAGCTCATTGCACGACTGCGACTGAGGCGCGTCGATCGGACCGGGCACGGCGTACACATCGCGTCCCTGATCAAGCGCGTGACGCGCGGTAATAAGCGCACCCGAACGCCAGTCGCTCGCCTCCACGATGACGGACGCGACCGACAGACCGCTGATGATGCGGTTGCGCTGATGGTAATTGCGTCCGTGCGGCTCGGTGCCGGGCGGATATTCGCTGATGATAGCCCCCATGAGCAGGATATCGCCCATCAGGCTGCGGTGCTGCGGCGGATAACACACATCGGGACCGCCCGCCAGCACGGCGACCGTCAAGCCGCCCGCCTTCAGCGCACCGCGGTGTGCCGCGCCGTCATTGCCGAGCGCCATGCCGCTGACGGTTATCATGCCCGTCCGGGCAAGCGTTGTGCCGATCTGATCGGCGACTTTCAGGCCATACGGCGTCGCCTTGCGCGTGCCGACAACGGCTACGGCGGGAACACTGTCGAAATCCGGCCAGCGTCCGCGCACATACAGCACGGTCGGCGGGTCCGGGATCGCCCGCAGGCGGTCCGGATAAGCGCTGTCGCCAATGGTAATGATCTGGATATTCTTTTCCGTGCAGGAGCGGATGACCTGCTCGGCTTCGGACGTATCCTTGTCGCACAGCAGATCGACATGGGTCTTGCGCAGCTCACACGGCGCAGCTGTCAGTGCCTGCCGGTCGGCAGCGAACACCGCCTCCGGAGAGCCGAAGGCATCGAGTACCTCGGCGGCTGTACGCGAGCCGAGTCCGCGCTTGAGCGAAAGCCAAACATAGCTGAGTCTTGACGGCATAGTGCCCGCCTCCTCATTTTGTCATTTCGTAGATCACGATGGCCGCGGCAACACCTGCATTGAGCGATTCGGCACGGCCCTTCATAGGAATGATCACGCGCTTATCGGACAGACGGAGCGCCTGCTCGGTCACACCCTTTCCCTCACTGCCGATGATAACGGCGGCTTTGGAAAGCGACACCGAGGAAAGCGGCACGCTGTCCTCATGCAGCGCGGTGGCGTACAGCGGCAGACCGTTCCGGTGCAGCCGTTCGGCGGCCTCTGCAAGCGGCAGCGTCACGCACGGCAGACGGAACACTGCACCCATGGTCGAGCGCACGACCTTGGGTGAAAACGGATCGGCGCAGCCCTCGCACAACACAACGGCGCCGAGCGCGAACGCTTCGGCGGTGCGTAAGATCGTGCCAAGGTTGCCCGGGTCCTGTAAGCCGTCCAGCAGGAGCACCTGCCCGGCTCCGTCCAGCGCGTCCGCCGTCCACTGCGGCTGTGAGCAGGAGAAGATGACGTTCTGCGGCGTTTCCACCTCGCTTGCGAGTTTGAACAGCGCATCCGGTGCAGAATAGAGCGATGCTCCCTGCTCTTCCGCCTCTTTGACGAGCGGACTGTCCCAGCCGTCTCTCACAAGCACGGTTTTCAGCTTCGCGCCCGAACGCAGTGCTTCTCCCAGCATTTTTTCGCCCTCGCACAGCATTTCCCCCGTGCTCCGGCGGTATTTTCGTTCCCGTCCCAGCCGCGCAAGGTGCTTGAGCGCGGCATTCTGACGGCTCTGTATCTCAATCAACCCAGTTCCACCACCCTGCTCACAAATTTATTTTCGCCCATGATAAACAGAAGATCATCCGGCTCGATGGCCCTATCCGGCTTAGGACTTGCATCCAGTGCACCCTGTTCACCATGACGGACGGCGAGCACATTCACTTTATGCTTCTGCCGCACGTCAAGCTGCACCAGCGATTTGCCGACCCAGCTTTTCGGCGCGTGTATCTCCAGAATGCTGTATTCGTCCGACACGCCGATAAAATCCACCACGTTGGTATGTGCCAGGCGCTGTGCCAGCTTGCAGCCCATTTCGCTCTCCGGCAGGACAACACGGTCCGCACCGACGCGCTCGAGCACCTTGGCATGCACATTGCTTCTTGCTTTGGCAATGATGTATTGCGCGCCCAGATCCTTGAGCATGACTGTGATGAGGATGCTCGCCTCCATATCCGTACCTACCGCAACAATACAGCAGTCGAAGTTGCGCACGCCGATGGCCCCCAGCACGGCTTCGTCCTGCGCGTCGCCCTGCATGACCTGCGTCACATCCTCCGCGATGCGCTGCACGCTCTCGGCGTTCTCGTCGATGGCAAAAACCTCCTGACCGAGCTCGGTCAGCTCCTGCGCAACAGCGGTACCGAATCGGCCCATGCCGATTACCAGAAAGGATTTCATATCTGTCTCTCCTTTGGATAACTGCTTAATCTACTTCACTATAAAGGCATCATCACGTAAAGCGCCGCTGCTTTAATCGTGCGATGTTGCCTCAACCAATAAACACATCTGCGTCCGGGTATTTGAGCCTTGCCGGCTCTCTGCGGCGCATGAAAACGGCAACGCCGAGCGTCAGCACACCGACACGGCCCATATACATCATCACGATCAGAATGACGCGCGAAGCCGCCGCCAACGTCGGTGTCAGACCCATGGACACACCGACCGTGCCGAACGCAGAGACCGCTTCAAACAGGCACTGGTGAAACGGTGCGTCCTCGATTCCGGCGATCGCACAGGCGCCGACCAGACAGAGCACGCCGCCTGCCATGAGCAGGGTTACGGCGTTCATGATGCTGCGCGGCGCAATCGTCCGGCCGAACGCCGAAACCGTTGTACGCCCGCAGAAGGCGCTGATGGCCGTGAGCACGAGCACGGCCGCCGTCACGGTCTTGATGCCGCCTGCTGTTGAGCCGGGCGATCCGCCGATGAACATGAGCAGGCACGACACCGCCTGACTCGGGCCGGTAAGCGCGCCGAGGTCGATGGTGTTGAAGCCTGCCGTGCGCAGGGTCACGGACTCAAACGCCGCCGCAAGCAGCTTGTGCGGAGTATCAAACGCACCGAGCGTTGCCGGATTGCTCCACTCGAACAGCAGCGTCCAGCCGAAGCCGAACAGCAGCAGTCCTGCCGTAGCCGTCAGCACGATTTTCGTGTGCAGGCGCAGGCGGCGGAAACTGTGCTTGTCCCACACGTCGCTCCACACGAAAAAGCCGAGACCGCCGAGCACGATGAGCGCCATCACCGTAATGTTCACGAGCGGATCCTCCGCCCAGCCGATGAGCGACTGAAACGGATCGTCCGGTGTGCCCATCAGGTCAAAGCCTGCGTTGCAGAATGCCGAAACCGCGTGGAACACGCCCATTGTGATTCCCTTCGGGAAACCGTAATGCGGCACGAACCGGCAGGACAGCAGAACCGCTCCCGTCCCTTCGATGATGAACGTGCCGAACAGCACGCGCCGTGTCAGACGGACAATGCCGCCGCCGTCCGACAGATTAAGCCCCGCGCTCATCACCATGCGCTCGTGCAGCGTGATCGTTCGCCGCAGGACAAACGACGCAATAGCCGCGACGGACATAAAGCCGAGTCCGCCGATCTGAATCAGCAGCAGGATGACGCACTTGCCGAATACCGACCAGTGCACCGCCGTGCTGACCGTGACGAGTCCGGTAACACAGCTCGCCGAGGCTGCTGTAAACAGCGCGTCGAGAAACGGCGTTATCTGTCCGTCTGCCGCCGAAACCGGCAGCATCAGCACCAGCGCACCCACCAGAATCGTCAGCGCAAAGCCGACGGCAAGCACCGTCGGCGCCCGCAGTCCCAGATGCCGCTTATGCACCATAAAAATCTGCGTCTGCACGATAAATCCCCTCCTTTAACGATGCTGCAGTATGATATACCGAAAGCCTGAACGCACCGTTCAGGCTTAGGCTGTCGGCGAAACTATAGTTTCGCCGACAAGCAGGAACGGACCGTGAGCCGTTCCAAAGTCGTCCGAAAGTTCCAATACAGAAACTTTCTCCCTCCAGAAGTCAAAAAAGTCAGGTACTCGCCCCGACTTTTTTGCATTTGCAAAGCAAATGCTATTTTACACGCGCTGTCGCGCGAATTGGCTGAAGCTGCATGAATATTGACCTTTTCGACAAACCGAGCCTGACCATACCGTTCGGGCTTCAAACAGGCATACATTATATAATAGTATAACATCGAATTTTTGACTGTTCAATATAATCTTATACCCGAAATTTTTCGATAAGTCAAGCGATTTGCGGAATTTTTCCACGCAAGAATAAGCAAGTGCTCTCTGATTTCCAACAGATCAGAGAGCCCGGAGGGAGCTGCCGCCGGCAAATACTCCAACAATCCGGCAGACAGAAGTTTATTCCACAGTTCAAACGCATCTACACATGTCCCTTTTCACGGTGCGAGGGAACCGCATTGAACTGTAAAATAACACAGGTAACAAATAGTACGTTTTTTTGCGTACCCATCCAGTATAACACCATATCCTGCACAGTCAATAGTTATTTTTTTGCCCAAAGCCTGCTATTCCTTACAGCAAATGAGCCCTCCGGCACAGGTGGCTGCCGGAAGGCTCAGGAGAAAGATTAAGATGCTACCAGATTCGGGAGGAAATATACAATCTGCGGGAATACCGTTACCAGAATTACCACTGCGATGATAATCAGGATGAACGGGATAACGCCGCGGTAGATTTCCTGTATTTTGACCGACGGCGGCACAATGCCCTTGATGTAGAACAGTGCAAAGCCGAACGGCGGCGTCATGAAGCAGGTCTGCAGCATAACAGCTGTAACTGCGACGATCCACAGGCGGTCAAAGCCGAACATATCCATAATCGGCAGGAAGATCGGGAACACGATCATAACGATGCCCAGCCAGTCGAGGAACATGCCCATAACGAATACGATCGCCATCATGATTGCGAACGCGCCCCACTTGCCGATGCCAACGCTCGAAATCCAGGTTGCAATCAGCTGGTCGCCATCGAGCGACATGAAGATGCCGGTGAAGGCAGACGCGCCGAACAGGATGATAAATACCATCGCAGAGGTCTTTGCGGTGTCGATCAGCGAATCGTACAGCATTTTGAAGCTGAACTGCTTGTAGAAAATTGCGAGAATAAGCGAGAACAGTGCGCCTACGCCTGCTGCCTCGGTCGGAGTTGCCCAGCCGGTGAAGATGGAACCGAGCACGCCGACGATCAGGATGACCGGCGGGATCAGGTTGACGAGCGAACCGGTGATGCGCTCACTCAGCGGCATGGCAGCCAGCTCTTCAGTGGTCATCGCCGGACCGTAATCCGGGTGGATATGGCAGATGACGAACACATAAATCATGTAGAACAGCGACAGGACAAGACCCGGAACGATGGCGGCGAAGAAAATCTTGCCGACCGATACATTCGCATAGGAGCCCATCGAAACCAGCATGATGGACGGCGGGATCAGGATGCCGAGCGAACCGCCCGCACACACCATGCCGCACGCGAGAGACGGCTTATAGCCGCACTTCAGCAGCACCGGTACGGACAGCATGCCCATGGTAACAACGGATGCGCCGACGATACCGGTCGTGGCAGCGAACACGGTGGAAACCACGATCACTGCCAGACCGAGACCGCCCTTCAGAGGACCAAGCAGGTAGCGGATAGAGAGGAACAGCCCATCCGCAACCTTGGAATGTGTCAAAAAGTTTGCCATCAGCACGAACATCGGGATGGCGACCATGGAATAGCTTTGCATCTGGTCGTACACCTTGGTCATGGCAATGGTGATGCCCGGGCCGCCCCAGGCGAGATAGCCGATAATAACACCGGCGCCGCCGAGGACGAACGCAAGCTCCTGACCGGTCGCAAGACCGATGATCATGATAAGGAACAGTACGCCAAGCAGGATCGCGCTGAGCTGTGTTGCGCTCACGCCGGACTGCGTGACAAGATTGGTCAGCATTTCCATCATGCAGCGTCGCCTCCCTTCGTATCATCCGTGCCGGAAACGGCTTCACCGATGCCGTGCACGCACTTGAGCATCTCGGAAATGCCCTGCAGTGCGAGCAGCGTCATACCGACGAACAGCGCCAGCTTGACCGGCCATGCCGGCGGCGCCCATACCGAGTAACCGCGCTCACCCGCGGTATACGAGCGAAGGAAAAATCCAAAGCTCTCGGGCACGAGCACGAATACGAACGGAACAAAGAACACCAGATAGGTAATCAGGTGCAGAATATTCTGCGCAAGCGGTTTGAGCCGTGCATACAGCACATCGACTGCAACAAAGGCCTTCTTCTGGAAGCCGTAGGCGCAGACCATGATAATGTAGCAGCCGAAGGTCATGCAGATGACGTCCATCGTCCAGATCTGCGGACTGTGGAACAAACGGCGCAGCACAACTTCGGTAACAATGACCGCGAGAATGCCAAGAACGGCGAAGGAAGCAATCCTGCCGATCCAGTCATTGACGAGGTCGATCACATCGCAGATGCGTTTGATCACTTTCATATATTACACCTCATCTTCTGAGGCTCCGTGCTCTCAAAAGAGAGCACGGAACACTCTGTCGGTCACTTTTCGGATTCATCGTAGTTGAAGCCCCAGCCGTAGTCACCGAGCATTGCACGGTAGGTATCGGCATGTTCACGGTAATCCTGCATAGAACTGTATACCATGTTGAAGTTTTCATTCTTCGCAGCTTCTTCCTCGTAAACCTGACGGCAGGTCTCACGGATGGTGTTCCAGTCGTCCTGGTTCATCTTGGTGACGATGCAGCCGTCCTCCTCGAGCATCTTCTTGGTGGAATCGAAATCCATCCACAGGTAGCGGGACAGCTGCTCGGAGGTACAGATCTCAGCCGCCATCTGGATGGCGTTCTGGTACTCCTCGGGGAGCTGATTCCATGCATCCTTGTTGATCATAACGCCGTTGACGCCGCCGGACTGATACCATGCAGGCGAGCACCAGTACTTGGCAACCTCCTGCAATTTCAGCGAATCATCCGAGCACGGCGTGGAGAACTCGCCGCCGTCGATAACGCCGCGCTGCAGGGACTCATAAAGCTCGCTTGCCGCAACGGTGGTGATGTTGATGCCCAGCTTTTCCGCTGCACGGCCGGCCATAACGCCGCCGAGGCGGATCTTCATGCTCTGCATGTCCTTGATAGAAGTGATCGGCTTGGTCGAACGGATACCGGACTCTGCGTGGTTGATCATGATCGGGAAATACGTCATGTTGTACTTGCCGTACATATCCTGATAGCACTTCAGGCCGCCGCCCTGGGTGATCCAGATGTAGTAGTCCATGCCGGTGAAGTTATCCATTGTAGTGGAGAGCAGCTCAAAAGCGGTATCCTTGCCGCTCCAGTAGCCGCCCCAGTCACCGCCGCACTGGATGGTGCCGTTCTGGACGTAATCGAACAGCTGGTTTGCCGCACAAAGCGATCCCTCCGGATAGTTGGTGATGGTGAAGCGTCCGTCGGTCAGCTGGCTGACCAGCTCGGAGAAGCGCTCGTCACAGGTGAAGTGAATGTTGCCGTCACCCCAGGTGGAACCCATCTTCCAGGTGATGACCGGCAGATCACTGCTGCCGCCTGCAACTGCATTGGCGTTTGCCGCATCCATCATGCCGCTGTCCGCGGCATTGCCGCAGCCGGACAAACCAAGGGTTGCCGCACCGACTGCACCGCAAAGCAGACCTGCCATCAATCTTTTGATTTTCATCTTTTTAGCCTCCTTGTTCGTTTTCCTCTATCGAAAACGCCGTTTTGCGGACGTTTGCGAACAAACTGGTCATGCACAAGGAGGAGTTCTTGCTAATCGCTGTCGGCCAGTGCCTGTACGGCCTGCACGACCTCCTTCTGCGCATCGGAAAGGTGTTCGTAAATCGGCTGCACCGCTGCACGGAACTTTTCGGCCTGCTCCTCATCGAGCAGCGCCATGTAGCAGCCGCTGCGGGATGCATGCAGCATTGCTCGAACCTCTGCGCTCTGCCAGTGGTCGCGCTGCCACGAAGCCGCCTCAGCGGCACACCGCTCAATGATGGTCTGCTCCTCCTGTGAGAACGTTTCCCACGTTTCCGAGGACGCGACCAGCACATCCGCGTTGTAGGAATGTCGGTCGTACGTCCAGTACGGTGCAAGCTGATAGTAGCCGCTGTCCACATAGGTAGGAAGCGTGCTCTCGGCGCCGTCAATCCGGTCGGTGCGGAGCGCGAGCGCGATCTCATCCGGCGGCAGCGTCACAGCCTCGGCGCCCCACATCGGAATGACCTGCTTCATCTGCGAGGAATCCTCGGTGCCGAGCCGCAGGTCCTTCATGTCATCGAGTGAGGTGATCGCCTTTCCGGTCGTGAAAAAGCACCGGTAACCGGCGTAAAAATAGCTTAAACCGGTAAGGCCCTTGTCCTTGAGCGAGGCCATCACCTGCTGACCGACTGCGCCGTCCAGCACCCGGAACAGGTGCTTGTCCGAGGTGTACTCGTACGGCAGCTGCAGCGCCGCAAGCTGCGGTGCATACGCTGCGGCAGACGAGATTGGCGTGCGTACAAAATCAATCCCGCCGTACACGCACTGTTCAAGTGCGGATGCATCGGTGCCAAGCTCGTTATCAAAGCTCGGCAGAATTTGTATCGCGCCGTCCGTTTCCCTGCGCACCTGATCACAGAAGCGCTGACACGCCTGATTGGCGAGGTAGTTTTCGCTCTGCCCGCTGGCAAGGCGGTAATAGCGGATATGCGGCTCGTCCGTGCCGCCGGTACATGCACAGAGCATGAGCAGCAGCCATCCGGCGATCACACACCGAAAGCGTTTATTCATCTTTCCATCTCCTATTATATAGGGTGACCAGTTTCGGCAACATCGTAAATACTTGCGGTAGACAGGTAAAATCACAGCGTACTGAAAATTTTCATATTCTTTTTTATGACATTTGCATAAATGTTTTGGAATAAATAGTAAATTTTCCGTATAAATTCCGTAAATCCTGCCGCGCGGCTCGTTCAATTTGCGTTATGATTGCGGTACTCGGTAGGCGTTACGCCCAAATGCCGCTTGAACACCTTCGTGAAGTAGTTTGCATCCGTATAGCCGACCCGGACGGCAATTTCCCGTACCGGAATGTCTGTCTGCTGCAGCAGCTCAACCGCACGTTCGATACGGTAGGCGGTCAGGTATTCAAGGAAGGTCTGGTTGTATGAGGTGCGAAAAAAGCGTGAGAAGTAAAACGCACTCATGCCCATCGCCTCTGCCGCCTGATCGAGCGACACATCCCGCATGTAATGATACTCCAGCCACACGGAAAACTGGGTGCAGAACGTATTTCCCGGCTTGTCCCCGCGTACCGCCGGACGGCTTTCCGGCAGCAGATTCAGCTTGCGCAGGCAGGCGGTAATCTGAGCACTGTCGAACGGCTTGACCAGATAATCCGTTCCGCCGGCCCGCATGGCGCCTACGGCGTAGTCGAAGCGGTCGAAGGCAGTCAGGAACACGATGTGGGTTTCCGGCATAGCTTTATGGATGATGGCTGCCGCATCAAGGCCGTTCATCACCGGCATTTCAATATCCATCAGCACCAGCTGCGGCTGAATTTGACGGGCGCGTTCAACCGCCTCCCGTCCGTTCGCAACTCCCTCGATGAGTGCATCCGCGCCAAGCAAATCGCGCATCTGTCCGCTCAGATTCTGCAGACTCAACGGTTCGTCCTCCGCGATCAGTACCTTTAACATATATGCTCTTCCCCTTTCATGCGCAGTATGATGCGGGCGGTCGTGCCCAATCCGGGACAGCTTGCAATGCGGAAGCTGCCGCCGGACAGCGCAATGCGTCCCGCGATATTCTGCAGGCCGATGGACCGGTGTCCCTCGGCGGTGTTCTGTTTCATTTTGCTGCGCGAGAAGCCGCCGCCGTTGTCCGTAATCTGGATGCGGCAGCCATTCGGTGTGCTCTCAGTGACAATGCGGATGCGGCCGCCCGCACTGCGGCTGCGCATGCCGTGCACAATGGAGTTTTCCACAATCGGCTGCAGTGTGAATTTCGGCAGTTCACAGGCTGCACAGCGGCTGTCGCAGTCCATCTCGAACAAAATGCGTTCACCGAACCGCAGCTCCTGCAGGGAAATGTAGTCGCGCAGCAGCGCAAGCTCGCGGTCAAGTGTTACCACGCTGTCGTCATGGTCGAGCGTGTAGCGGAAGAAGTTCGCCAGCCGCACCACCATGTCGCCGGTGACGGTCGCCTGCTCGATTCCGGCCATGTTGGCCACGCTCTGCAGCGTGTTGAACAGAAAATGCGGGTTGATCTGGCTCTGCAACTGTGCAAAGCGGCTCTGCTCGATCAGCTGCCGCAGGCGTGCTGCCTCGCTCTCCTGCTGACGCAGGGATTTTTCCAGCTGTGCTTCGCTTTCCAGTGCGTGGATCGTCCGCGCGATCTGGTGCTTGAGGTGGTTAAACGAGTCAGCGAGCATACTGATCTCGTCCGAGCGTGCAAAGTTGAAGTCCTCAATGTCATATTCGCCATCCGCGACGCGGCGCGCACCGCGGCTCATCTGCTGCACCGGCAGCAGCAGGCTGCGTGCGTAGTACAGCATCGCGCCTGCAAACAGCACGCTGCCGATCGCGGCTACGATGGTAAATACCATGTTCTGCGAGGTACTCCGCTGACCGAGGACCAGATAACCCTCGCGTCCCTCCATCAGAAAGGCCGCCGTCAGCTGGTCGGTGTATTGCGTCAGATAGCTGCCCTGTGTACGCAGAGCTTCGTAGTTCACCGCGTCAAATGTGCCGCCATGCAACTGCGCGATGAACGTCTCCTGACGGACCCGATAGCTTTTCATCGTGCGGTCGATGACCTGCTTGAGCACCTCGCTCTGCGTGTTGCCGTCGGTCTCTGCGCTGCGCAGCCGCTCCCACGCACAGGCGGTGTCCTGCACGGCGTCCGCATATTTGTCGATCGTATCGGACCCGGGCGCCGCAAGCGTCAGTTCGCTCAGAAGCGCATTTTCCTGCTCCATGGCGTTCATGTAGTCCGTGCAGCGTGCATATTCGGACAGGATATCATTGCTTTTCTCGCGGTAATCGTAAAAATCGTTCATTAACAGTCCCACCACCAGCAGAATGGGAATGACGAATGCGCAGCTCAGCACGATCGCCTTGTTCACAATGGACAGACGCACCCACCATTGACATACTCTGTGCACAGGCCCACCTCCTTTGTCAGATTTTATCATAAGCCAATTGATAAGCAATGTAAACCTTTTCCGGGCAGAAAAGGTAAAAAAACGCCGCACCGGCGGTGTGCAAAGAAAAAACGCAGGAAGGCATCCCAAACGGACGCTTCCTGCGTTTCCTATTCAGTCTGATCCGGCGGCTTCATTATCGAATAACGCGATAAAAATAAAAGCGTTACGGCGACAGCTTCTCCCGGAGCATCGTGAGCAGCTGCTGCATATCGAACGGCTTGGAAAGATGGCCGTTCATACCGGCCTTCTCTGCGTTCTGCCTGTCCTCGTCAAAGGCGTTCGCCGTCATGGCGACAATGGGCAGACCCGCCTTTTCGGCATCCGGCAGAGCACGGATAGCACGCGCAGCCGCATAACCGTCCATGACCGGCATCTGAATATCCATCAGCACCAGATCATAGTGCCCGGGCGCACTCTCGCGCACCTTGTCTACCGCGACCTTTCCGTTTTCCGCCGTGTCCACCTCGAACCCGCCTTCCTCGAGCATCGTCACCGCGATTTCGCGGTTGAGGGCGTTATCCTCGACGACCAGCAGCCGTTTTCCGGCGAAATCCGCCTTTTTCTCCGTCTGCTCCGCAGGCTCTGCCGAAAGAAACGGCTCAGCCAGTACGCGGCGCAGCTCGGACATGAACAGCGGCTTGGCGCAGAACGCGGTCACGCCTGCGGCCTTTGCCTCAACCTCGATATCCGTCCAGTCGTAGGCGGTCAGGATGATGATTGGGGTGTTGCTGCCGATCATCTTGCGGATGCGGCGCACGACCTCAAGGCCGTTCAGATCGGGTATCATCCAGTCGATGATGAAGACATAGAAGCCGTCACCCTGCTCGATCGCGTCCTGCGTACGGACGACAGCCTCATGTCCCGAGGTCGTCCAGTCCGACCGCATACCGATCGCGCGCAGCATTTTGCTGACGTTCAGACAGGTGTCGGTGTCGTCATCCGCCACGAGCGCGCGCAGACCCTCAAGCTGCGGGATGCACTGCGGCGCGGTCTGCTCTCCGCTGATAGGAAAGCGCAGGGAAACCGTAAATTCCGAGCCCTTCCCCGGCTCGCTCTCGACCGAAATACTGCCGCCCATCATATCGACCAGATTTTTTGTGATCGCCATACCGAGGCCGGTTCCCTGAATTTTGCTCACGGTTGAGGTCTCCTCGCGCGCAAACTGCTCGAAGATATGCTCCTGAAACGCCGAGCTCATGCCGATGCCGGTATCACGGATATGGAATTCATAGTCCGCACTGCCATGCGGCGCGGTCTGCTTCTGAACGATGCGCAGAGTGATCATGCCGCCTACCGGGGTGAACTTGATGGCATTGGACAGGATATTGAGCATGATCTGGTTGAGACGCATGGGGTCGGCAACCACATTCTCGTCCTCCACATCGACCATGTCGATGAAAAGCGAGATGCGCTTGGCTGTGATGCTCGACTGGATGATATCGCGCAGATCGTGCACCAGCTCGGGCAGCTGCACCGGACGCAGTTCGAGCGAGACCTTGCCGCTCTCGATGCGGCTCATATCGAGCACATCGTTAATGAGCGAGAGCAGATGCTGGCTCGCCGTTGCGGTCTTTTTCAGGTAGTCGAGCACCTGCTCGCGGTTGTCGATATGGGTGGCCGCAAGCGAGGTGAAGCCGATGATCGCGTTCATCGGCGTGCGGATGTCGTGCGACATATTGAACAGAAATTCGCGCTTGGCGCGGTTTGCCGCCGTTTCCTGACGGATAGCGCGTTCAAGCTCGGCGTTTTTCTGCTCAAGCGAGGTCTGATATTCCTTTTCGAGCGTTTTCTGCTGCTGGAGGAAGCTCTTTTCCGTGCCTCGGCGCACAAACAGAAGCAGCGTCAGAACGATCGCACAGGCGAGGAACGACACAGCCAAATTGACCGGCGTGTTCGTGTAGAGCAGTCTGCCCGGGACATATATATAGTAGTAGAAGTTGCGCCCGTGGCTGTACATGCCGTAGTATCGGGTCAGTCCCCTGCGTCCGGCATAGACCAGCCGGTCGGCATGGCCGCTCGAGCGGATGCGGCGGAGCAGATCATTTTCCGTGGTATCCGTACCGATGAGGGACAGATCGTCCGACGCGGTTACGCGGTTGCCGTCCGACAGGAGCACGGTTCCCGTGGTCTCGGCGTCGTAGCCGTCGAGCAGATTCTGCACGGAGAGCACGGATTTCTTTGCGAACGCCGCCCCGGTGTGCCGCCAGCCAAGCACCGCGCCGCGGTCGTCCGAACAGCTGCGCACGGCAACGTCGGCAAACGAGCCGTCGGTCAGCTGCACGCGCCGAACATAGGTGCTCTGCGGATGACCGATCACAGCGAGCACGCGCTCGGCTTCCAAATCGGTTTGCAGGCGGGTATAGCCGATGCCGTCCGTGCTGTACTCGCAGACCAGCCTGCCGTTCGCATCCAGCACCGAAATGCCGGTCAGCCCCAGCCGCTCCGCATACTGCCGCAGCTCATCCTCGCCGCAGTCAAGCGTCACGCCCTCCAGTTCCTGAACGGCGGTCGTTCCGCGCACGAGCGCCTTGGCCACGGCGGTCTCGTTATACTGCACATAGGAGGAGGACTGCTCCTTTACAAAGTCGATCAGTTCGGTCATGCGCTGCTCGCAGTCCCGCATATCCGCGTGCCGGGACAGCAGGAATACCGCGCTGAGGAACAAAAGCCCCGCTGCGAAGCACAGGCACCAGAACGTCCTTCGTAAGACAATGCGTCGGGAATTATTGTTCAAGCTGCTCCACCTCCAGACTGTGCGCGGGAACCTCGAGATATTTTCCGACCAGCTGTTCCATACTGCCGTCCTCGCGCATCTGCGCGACAACCTCGGTCAGCTGCGCCGCAAGACCGCGTGTGTCGTGCCTGGAAAACGCCACGCCGATGCCGGTCGTCAGCAGCGGTTCATCCAGAATGCGGAAGTTCGCGCCGTAGTCCTTCATATACTGCCGGATAGCCTCCTCGTGTCCTGCTACTGCGTCCACATAGCCGCAGTCCAGCATGGCATACTGCACACCGCGGTCAGCGAGGCTGATGACATTTCGGAAGGCCGGGACGTTTTCGCCTCCGCTCAGAAAGATCGCCTCCGGCTTTCCGGTAGCCTGCACCGCGATGGTCTTTCCGGCAAGATCGCTCATTTGCTCGATGCCGCTCTGCGCGCCGACGGCGATGACCTGACGGCTCACCAGATACGGTCCCGCCCACTGATAGTCGTTCTCGCGGCCGTCCATGGAAAAGCAGCCCCAGATGCAGTCGATTTCTCCGTTATCGACCAGCTCGGTCTTTTGTTCCCAGTCGATCGTGGTGAATTCCGCGCGGTATCCCATGCGGCGGAATGCCTCCTCCGCAATATCCACGTCCAGACCGGTAATGTCGCCATTATTATCCATATAAACATAAGGCGGATAGGTGTCGCTGCCGACGGTAATCGTCGGAAGTGTGCTGTCGGATGCCGCCTCCGAGGCGCAGCCGGACAGCAGACCCGCCGTCAGCATGGTCAAAAGCGCCAGAGCGCATTTTACCCGTTTGTGTCTGTTCATATCGATGATGGTGTCCTCTCTCTTGTTCGTTGTCTGTGCCGCAGGTCGGCACTATTTATCTTTTATTATAACATGCTGCCGCGCTCCTGCACAACAGAAATTTCCGCCGTTGGCGCTGACGGAAGTTTTCCTTTATTCTGCATCGCATTGGTAGTATAATATAATTGTGCAACCGGTCAAATTCCGGTAAACAAAGGGAGGGAGAGCGACCCGGCTGCGGTCGAACGACTATGAACCGACAGAAAATTCTGATTGTTGATGACTCAGAGCTCAACCGAGAAATGCTCAAGGCGATTCTCGGCGAGGAATATGACTACGCAGAGGCAGAGGACGGCGCGCAGGCCCTCCTCATGATCCAGCAGGATATGCACATCGACCTGCTGCTGCTGGATATCAATATGCCGAAAATTGACGGCTTCGGCGTGCTCGAGCGCATGAATCAGTTCCGCTGGATTGAGGAGCTGCCAGTCATCATGATCTCCGCCGCCGAGGACCGTGCGGTTATCGAACGCTGTTACAGCCTTGGCATTACCGACTATATCTGCCGTCCGTTCGACTCCTTCATTGTGCAGCGCCGCGTCAAAAACACGCTCACGCTCTACGCCAACCAGAAGCGGCTGATGGACATGGTCTCCGACCAAATCTATCGGAACGAGAAGAACAGCCATGTCATGATCGGCATCCTCAGTCATATTGTCGAATTCCGCAACAGTGAGAGCGCACAGCATGTGCTTCAGGTGCAGACCGTGACCGAAATGCTGCTGCGCAAGCTGACCGAAAAGACCGATGTATACGGTCTGACCGAGGAAAAGATCCGCCTCATCACCACCGCGTCCGCCCTGCACGACATTGGCAAGATCAGCATCCCCGAGAGCATTCTGAACAAGACGGGCGCACTGACGCCCGAGGAATTCAACATCATCCGCACCCATCCCGCCGTCGGCGCATCCATGCTCGAGGAGTTGACGCAATACCGCGACGAGCCGCTGGTCAAGGTCGCTATCGAGATCTGCCGCTGGCACCACGAGCGCTGGGACGGCGGCGGCTATCCGGATGGCCTGCTCGGTGAACAGATCCCGATCTCGGCGCAGGTGGTCGCACTGGCGGACGTATTTGACGCGCTGACCAGTGACCGCTGCTACAAAAAGGCGTACAGCCACGACACCGCCATCACCATGATCCTCAACGGAGAGTGCGGCGCGTTCAACCCGATGCTGCTCGACTGCCTTCATGAGATCAGCATGCGCCTCCGAAGCGCACTGCCGACGCTCGCCGCCGATCAGGTGCTCCACCGCGACGCAAAGCGCCTGTCTGCCGAGCTGCTGCAAAAGAGCGATGTACCGCTCAGCGACCGCGCCCAGCGCGAGCTGGATTATGTCAAGGAAAAGCTGGATTTCTTTGTCTCCTGCTGCGGCGATGTGCAGTTTGAGTATGACGTTCCCGCCGATATCGTCATAATAGCCGACCAAAGCCGTCCGCGGCAGCAGCAGCGCACGATACTGAACGTGCATGAACCGGACAGTCTCCGACTGCTGCGGCCGGCCGATATTGCGCGGCTAAGAGCCGCCCTCAAGGCCACAACGCCCGAGAACAATGAGCTTTCGCTCAGCCTGCTCCTGCCGGTCGGGCACGAGCAGCACTGGCACAACATCCGGATGCGTACGCTCTGGTCGCCGTTCTCCCCCGGTCACTATGTCGGCGTGATCGGCTGTCTGACCGATACGCAGAAGGTGCAGGACAGCTGTGCTCCCTTCCGCTGCACAGGCAAAAGCGCAACGGACGAGCTGTCGATCACCGATGATATACAGCGTCTGAGCGCGTTCTTTGATGTCGTCCGTCTGGTTGACCCGACAAAATACGCCGTGCTCGATCTCGATGCGGACGGCGTTCTGCACCGCACGGGTGAGCGCTGCGCCGCATTCTGGGATACCGACGTGGGCTGCGCCAACTGCATCTCTGCACGGGCGTATGCTGAGCATACTACGCTCAATAAGCTCGAATTTACGCGAAATGAGATGTATTTCGTCATCTCCAAGTATATTACGATCAACGGCACGCCCTGCGTGCTCGAGCTGGTCTCACGGCTCAACGAGGGCCGCTGGATCGACGCAAACGGCTCACGTTTTCTGCTTGACCGCACGCGCGGCGAGGATATGCAGCTGTTCCTCGACCCGCTGACCAACGTCTATTCGCGCCGTTATTTTGAAACCTACCGCACCCACCTTGAGGGCATGGAGGGCGTGGCACTGATCGACGTGAACAGCTTCAAGCTCATCAACGATCGCTACGGCCACGCCGCAGGCGACGCGGCGCTGCGCGACATTGCGGACGCGGTGCGCTCCTGCATCCGCAAGACCGATATTCTGATCCGTTACGGCGGTGACGAGTTCCTGCTGCTGTTTCCGCGTATGACCGAGGAGGTCTTCCTCGACAAGAAAAAGCAGATTCAGCAGGCCGTGCGCGGCATCCGCATGTCGGAGTTTGCAGATGTTCAGCTTTCGGTCAGCATCGGCGGCATCTGCGGCGTGCATCCGATCACAGAGGCTATCCGCAAGGCGGATTATCTGATGTATCTGGACAAGGCAGAGCAGAAGTCCTGAAAAGCGAAATCCCCTGCCGGGGAGACAGAAAATCTGTCCCCGGCAGGGGATTTTTTTGCGTTCTTTCCAAGCGACAGCCGCGGCAGCGCGACGGAGTCTGCGCAAGGAGCCGCGTCTTTAATTTTGTGCTGCCTCAGCTTTCTCGACCGAAACGATCGTGCCGTCAAACGAATCGACCTCGGAGACCGTGCCCGTATAAGTCACAGTGACCGAATCGCCCTCTGCGACATCGTCCAGACCCTTCGGCGTATCGGAGGGATCGTAGGTAAATTCATAGGAGGCACCCTCGGCATCCGTTACAACGAACATGCCGTTCTTCTTCTCATCGAGCGAGCCGGTGAGCGTATTTTCCTGCTGCTGTTCGCTGCTCGAGGACGAGGCCGCCGCAGACGATGCTGTACCGGTATCCTTATTTTCGGCGGGCTTGCTGCCGCAGGCCGAAAGCGATGCAGCCAGCAGAGCCGTGCATGCAAATACCATCAGTGTTTTTTTCATATAAAAAGCCTTCTTTCTAAGAGAGCAGCATCTGCTCTCTTTCTCTCTATTAGACGAAGCGCATCTAAAAAGGTTCCGGCTTCTGAAAAATTTTTTCACGGATTTTTTGACGGTTCGCCGCATCCGGTCACAGCTGTTCGACGGCTTCCTCGGTCAGCAGCCGCAGCAGGTCGCCCGGCGGCAGAGGACGGGAGAAATAATAGCCCTGAATCATATCCACGTTCCAGCTCCGCAGCAGCTCCATCTCCTCCTGCGTCTCTACGCCCTCTGCAATGATGCGGTAACCGAGACGGCAGAAGGCGGATACGATGCTCTGGTAGAAGAGCGCGGCGTTTTTGTCCGTGCAGATGTGGAACAGCAGCGAACGGTCGAGCTTGATGACCGAGAACGGCAGCTGCATGACCGTGTTCAGGTTGGCGTAGCCCGAGCCGAAATCGTCCAGGCACAGGCCGATGCCGACCGCCTGAAAGCTCTCTGCCACCCGGGTCAGGCTCGCGGAGTACTCGGTCGCAACCGTTTCGGTAATCTCAAACTGGAAGCAGGAGTACGGCAGTCCGTATTCGTCCAGAATGCGGATAAGATGGCTTCCGCCATCGCTGTGAATGAGATCGAGCGGCGAAAGATTGATCTTGACGTTCGCAATGCTCGCGCGGAGCGCCGGGTTTTCGCGCAGAAAACGGCAGACGCGCCGCAGCTGAAGCTCGGTGATCTGACTGATAAGGTGATTCTTCTCCGCAAGGCGGATAAAAATATCCGGTGAAATCCAGCCGAGTGTGGGATGCCGCAGGCGGCTGAGCGCCTCAAGGGTGACAAAGCGCTGCTGATGCAGCGAATAGACCGGCTGATAGTAGACCTCAAACAGATCCTCGTCGATCGCGCGGTGCAGGAACTGCTCGACCTGCTTGTTGTAGTAAAAACTGTCCCTGTTCTTGCGGTCGTTCTGGATGACCTCAGTCCCGCCGCGGCGTGCTGCGAGAGATTCAAGATATTCCGCATAATCCAGCACAAGACCGCCCGTTCCCAGCTTTTCCGCGCCCACCACGCCGCACAGGATGACCGGCGAGGGAGCGGCCTGCGCGTCGTCCGGCTGCGTGCGGAACACCTGCCGCAGGCTCGTCAGGCAGGCTTCGTACTCGCGCAGCGAGAACGTCAGCAGCAAAAACCGCTTGCCTGTCACGCGGAACACGTTCCTGCCCGCGATCTCCTGCATGTGCTCGGCTGCGCGGCGCAGAAATTCGTCGCCGCTCTGCACGCCCGAGACTTTGTTCATGTGGTCAAGCTGGTAGGCGTAGACCGTGATGATGTGAAAGGCCTTGTGTGCGTCGGTCAGCTCGTTCATGCGGCGCAGCAGATACTGCTTGTCATTCAGTCCAGTCAGGCTGTCCATGCACGCGCAGGGATTATTGATGGTCAGATACATTGCAAGGATGCTGAGCGAAAGACCGAAGCCGGTCGTCAGCACCGCGGGATTGACGGCCTGCGCGGCGATGCCGAGGGCGGCGAGCAAAAAGACCGCAAGCAGTGCCATCAGATTGCGGCGGCTGACCGCATCCCGGTGTACCGCAACAAAAATCGCTGCCGCCGCGATGTGCAGCAGGGCGCTGACATACAGCAGCAGATACCACGGACCGTGGCAGTAGCCGGTGCTGTCGAAATAGAACAGCTTTTCGGTGAAGGGGTTGGTCAGAATGATAAAAACCAGAACGATAGTCGGAATGCCCATGCGCAGCACGGTTCCGGTGGAGATCACACGGCTCGAGCACAGTGTACAGACATAGTACAGCAGAATGAGCGGCAGAATCGCCTGAAACAGATAGAACACGGTGTTCGAGACCATGCGGCCGATGCCGAAGCTGTACGGAGCGTACAGGATGAAGCATGTACTCACCAGCTCGGTGAAAACGTCCAGACTGATGACGGTCAGCAGGCGGCGGAACATGAGGCTGTTCCGGTCATCCATCTGCCGCTGATGAGAATACTGCCACAGAACAACCAGCAGCACCGCCATCCCGGCGATCAGATAATGTAGATTGGTTGTCATTCCGTGTCCCCTCCCAGTCTGGTTTCATTTCTCTTCAAATAGGCGTCCGCCTCCGCCTTCCATGCGCTGATACTGCGCGATTTTCCGTCCTCGTCGCACAGGCGGCTGAAGCCGTAGGTCATCGTGATGCGGGCGCGCGGCGCACAGGTGCGGTTGTACCGCGCGACGATCGCGCTGAACTGCCGGTGCAGCTGCCCCGAATTTGCACTTGGCTCGGGACGGATAAGGGCGAACTCGTTTCCGCCGGTGCGGAAGCACGATACGCTTTCGCCTCCGTCCTCGCACGCACGGCAAAAGTCTGCAACGCACCGCGCGGCGGCGATGACCGCCTCATCTCCTGCCTGAAGGCCGAAGCGGTCATTGCGCTCGTTCAGACCCTCCAGCCGGATATAGGTCAGCACCGCATCGCGGCATCCGACCTCGCCGGTACGGATGCGCTCCATGTATTCCTCGAATGCACGGCGATTCGGCAGACCGGTCATACGGTCCTCGCGCTGCATCAGATGGCTGATACGGTGTTCCATGTGAAAGCGCATATCCTCAGCCGCCTGTCCGAGCAGTTCACGGAAGAGCAGGATGATGAACAGCAGCACACCAAACTGGAATATTGCATCGTACCAGTAGATGTGCAGCAGGCCGTACAGGACGAGCGCGGCCACGCCGAACACGCCCAGTGCGGCAAACGCCGCAATATGCAGCCGAAGCTGCTGCGAGGGCTGCTCGCGGTACGACCGAAGCAGCACGGTCAGCATCGCTGCGACGCCTGCCGCCAGAATCAGGTGCGTCAGCGGCAGCATATCAATAAACCGGATGCCGAAAAGCCGGTACGCCGCGCCCTGTGCGAGCACGTTGGCGCAGAACAGCGCAATGCATATATCGGGAACAAGCTGCTGCCTGCCGCTTACCGTGTTGCGGACAAAATGCACCATCGGGATAGACATCAGCATAAAGGCGTAAAAGGAAACGACGCTTCCGGTGGCAGTGTCCCGTCCATAAATCTGATACAGAGCGGAATCGGTCAGGCACCACAGGCTGCACAGCAGCAGAAAGACCGCCACATCGAGGAAGCGGCGCTCGTGGATGCCGCGGCTGCTCATGTAGCAGAAGATCAGCAGCGCCAGCACGGCAAGGATGACCATGGCGAGCATCATGACCAGGGAAAACAGTGAGGTCTGGATATGATGACCGGTGATGCTCCGCACCGAGCCGAGCAGAGGCGCGTCAAACCTGCCGGTCCGGTCGGAAAGCTGCGTAAAGGTCAGGCTGAGCGTCTGTCCGCCGATGTTGTCCGGAAGTTCCGCATCCGCCCACAGGCGGCCCTTCATCTGCGTGTTTTTCGGAAAAGCGTTGTCCTCATAGCGGTAGAGCAGCGTTTCGCCCGCACGAATCTCGATGCCGTATTCCACGCCACGCGCGGACAGCAGCCTTCCGGCATCGCTGTCGGTCAGCGTGTCGTTATACAAGGTAAGCGTCTGCCTCGGCTCGGCCGGAAGCGTGACCGGGAGCGTAACCTCGTGCCGCACGCCGTCCGCCAGCTGATACCAGCCGGTATCGAGTGTGGAAAGCTCCCTGTCCGGCTCGTGCTGATGCAGTCCGGCAATGAGGAACGTCAGCATTGCCACGGTCAGCAGCAGGGCGGCTGTCTCTGCGGCGCACCGCAGGGTTTTGTGTTTCATGACTGTTCCTCCGTCCGGTCGTCTTCGTGATGGTGCTGCTTTTCCGCGTACATGCGGCTGTCCGCCGTGATGCGCACCTGCGAAGCGTCACCGTCCTCCGGATAGCAGGCGCCGCCGCAGCTGACGCCGACAGAAAGCAGTTTTCCTTCGATAACGATGGGCGCAGAGAGCATAGTCTGAATGCGCTCGGCCATGCGGCTGCGCTGCTCCTCGTCCATATCGGCGCTGACGATAAGCGCGAACTCATCGCCGCCGATGCGGAAGGCATAGTCCCGGCTGCGGATGCAGCGCAGCAGCCGCGCGCTGATCTACTTGAGCAGCCGGTCTCCCATGGCGTGACCGTAGGTGTCGTTTATCGGCTTAAAGCGGTCGAGATCGAGGTAATACAGCACAAACGGCAGCTTTTTCGCCTCACAGATGTTCAGGACCCGACTGAAATAGCGCTCGTTGAACAGGCCGGTCAGGCTGTCCGTGTTTGCCATGTTTTCCAGCTCGACCTTCTGCCCGATATCCTGCACAACCTGCATGATCACGGAGACCGTGCCGTCCGCGTGCCACTCGACCGGGAGGACGGTCATCACCATATAGGCGTTCTCCGTCCGGCTGCAATACTCGATTTTGAGATTGTCATCCGGTTTGCGGAGCACGCTGCGCAGATAGTCCGGCGTAAGCAGCCGCGAGAGCTTGGCGTTTTCCGTATCGGTCAGCGCGGCATAGCGTTTAGAAATGATTTCAACCATTTCCGAATACTGCCCGGAGGTCGGATAGATCGGCTGATCGAACCGCAGCTCATGATAGCGGTAGCGTCCGGTATCCAGATTGACGACCGCATAGCGATCGACGATGCGGCTCATGCTTTGCAGGAAACGATCGCTCTTCATTTTTTCGCGTTCGATGTTCAGCCGCTCCGTTTCCTCGTCCTTAAGGCGCAGCCGGCTCTCCATGCCCAGCGCCAGCACCACAATGATGACGGCGAAAAAACTGAGTGCGCCGAGCAGGATGAGCGAGGAATTCTGCACGCCATACAGCGCGCCGTCCACCTCATCCGTCTGGATGATGCCGACGAGCGACCAGTCCGAAAATGCGGTCGGAATCGTGACCAGATAGTTTCTCGCCCCATCACAGATGAACTGCGCGCTTCCGCTCTTGCCGAGTTGGATGCAGTCCCTGATATCGTCCATGCTGCCGTATTTCCAGTCAGCGTGGTTGGACAGGTCGTACAGGTTGGTCATTCCCGCGCACAGCTCGGTCTGCGGTTCAAACTCCAGCACGATGTCGCCGTTCGAGCGCACCACATAGCAGTCGCTCTGTCCGCCGTACATACTGCCGTCAACCAGATCATCGACCACGTCCGTATCATAGCTGACCGCGATACCGGTGTAGGTCACGCCGTCCAGCGTCAGATTTCGGCTCATCGGCATCGCAAACGCGATCTTGGGCACACCGTAGGTTGCCGTATAGGTGGAGACGATTGGCCCGCCCTTGCTGTACATCTCCTGAAAAACGCCGTCGATGCTGTCGGCGCTGCCCTTTCGCCCATCTGCTGTTAGATACTGCGTGCTCTCGTTGAACAGATAGACGTCGCTGTAATGCCACGACAGCTTGTTGCTCTGCGCATCCGGCCAGATGCTGTCAACATCCGCATCCTCCTTCGCATTCTTCATCAGACTGTCCCACTGTCTCAGCACGGCCCAGTTTCTCTGCACGAACAGCGTGAAGGTCTTGGAGATTTGCGCATAGCTTTCGAGCAGATGATTCGAGCTTTCCTGATAGATCTGTATTCCGATGTAGTTGCTGTAAACGCCAATGCCCGCCGCGAACACTATGGTGAGAAGTGCGGTCAGCAGAGCAATTCTTGATCGCTTTTTCATGTTCTGCCCCTCCTTCGGTAAAATGTATTCATTCCTTTTCCCATGCCATAATTATACTATTTCCCGACCCAAAAAGAAAGCGAAGATTGCGGCGCAGCGGCATTTATTTTCCTCTGCATATCCGAAAAACCCGAAGTACCGTCAGCCGTTTTCGGCCGGTACTCCGGGTTTTGTATATCCGCATGGCGCGGTCAGTGCATAATGCCCTTCAGCGCGTCGATCAGCTCCTCAACCACGATCGGCTTGGACAAAAAGCCGTTCATGCCGCAGTCGAACGCCTGCTTTCGCTCCTCCTCGAACACGTTGGCCGTCATGGCAACGATCGGGACTGCGGCGCGCGCCGGGTCCTTCAGCGCACGAATGCGCTGGGTGGCGGTATAGCCGTCCATGACCGGCATCTGCACATCCATCAGCACCAGATCATAGCGACCCGGGTCCGAGGTGCGAACCTTCTCCACCGCGACCGCGCCGTTCTCGGCGGTATCGACCAGAAAACCATACTCGTGCAGGATTGTCATCGCAATCTCACGGTTCAGCTCGTTATCCTCAACCAGCAGGATATGCCGTCCGCGGAAGTCGGCGTTTTTCCCGGGCAGGATGTCCTGCTCATCTGCCGTCTGCATGTGTCCGATGGCTGTCAGCAGGGTGTCGCGCAGGTCGGACAGGAACATCGGCTTGGAGCAGAAGGCCGTCACGCCTGCCGCCTTCGCCTCCGCTTCGATATCCGACCAGTCGTAGGCGGTCAGGATGATGATGGGGGTGTCATCGTTCAGGCTGCGGATCTGGCGCGTGACCTCGATGCCGTTCATGTCCGGCAGCCGCCAGTCGATGATATAGGCGCGGCAGGGGTCGCCCAACTCGATGGACTGCCGTGCACGCAGCACGGCCTCCCGGCCGGAGAGCGTCCACTCCGCACGCATTCCCACACGGGTCAGCAGCTTTGCCACGCTGTCGCAGGTGTTGAAATCGTCGTCCACCACCAGCGCCTTGAGGCCGGCAAGCTCCGCAATCTTTTCCTCGCGGCGGCTGCCGGTCTGCACGCGCAGCGGCAGGCAGATGATAAACTCGGTGCCTCGGTTCTTCTCGGTCTGCACCTTGATCGTGCCGCCCATCATCTCAACGATATTCCGGGTGATGGCCATGCCGAGGCCGGTTCCCTGTATCCGGCTGACCGTGGAGGTGCGCTCGCGTTCAAACGGCTCGAAGATCTTCTGCGCGAACTCCGGACTCATGCCGATGCCGTTGTCGCGGACGCGGAACTCGTACTGTGCACAGTCGCGCACGGTTCCGGCAAGCTGCCGGATACGCACGGAGACCGTGCCGCCCGCCGGCGTGAACTTGATAGCGTTGGACAGCAGGTTGAGCAAAATCTGCCCCAGACGTGTCCGGTCACAGTAAACGTCCTCGTCGGCAACGTCAAGCGCATCCATATAAAGCTCGAGCTGCTTGGCGTATATCTGTCCGCTGACGATGGTCTTGATATCGTGCAGCATCTCGGCGAGGTTGACCTCAGTTTCCTCCAGATGAAGCTTGCCGCTCTCGATGCGGCTCATGTCCAGAATATCGTTGATGAGCGCGAGCAGGTGGCGGCTCGAGGAGAGGGTTTTGGTCAAATAGTCCTTCACCCGTTCCTGATTATCGATATTGCTGACCGCAAGGGTGGTAAAGCCGATGATCGCATTCATCGGTGTACGAATATCGTGCGACATATTGGACAGGAAGGTGCTCTTGGCGCGGCTGGCGGCTTCGGCGGCCGCAACCGCCTCGGAAAGCGCCTGATTGATCTTCCGGTCAGCCGTGCGGTCGGACATCACGAGGATATACTTGGTCCGGCCTGCGACCTCGCTGCCCATGGCAACGATGTGGAACCAGCGGCGCTCACCAGTCTGCTGATGGTCATAATCGGCATCCCATTCGCTCTGCTCGCCGCACTGAATCCCCGCGAGGAAGTTCTTATCGTGGTCGGGAGAGTCCTTCGGGTGCAGCGCCCGCAGTGCACGGATGTCCTGCTGCACCTGCTTGAGCGGCACGCCCAGCAGCCGCTCGATGTTCGGGCTGACATAGTCCGTGCGGGAGGTTTCGGCATCCAGCATGAAGAAAACATCGTCCACGTTGCGTGAGAGCCGGGTGAACAGCTCATCCTTGTACAGGATCTCAGTATCTCTCCGACGCAGCGCATCGCGGCTTCTGTGCACGATGAGCGCGATGAGCAGCACCATAAGCAGGCACGCAATAGCGGTCACGATCTCGACCGTCCGGTGCCACAGCGTATCCATGCTGGCGTTAACAACGCTGACCGGGACAAGGCTGAGCATGATCCAGTCCTGGATGCCTGTGTTCTCGTAGACCAGATAGTACCGGGTTCCATGCAGCGTCAGCATCTTGCTCCCGTCCCTGCCCTGCGCGAAATCGTCACTCAGCGCGTCGAACGCTTTATCGGACAGATTGGAGCTGCTGCGCAGCTCCGCGAGGAAATTATAGACCGATTCCTCGCTGCCGTTCTCACCGTCAGCCTCGCTGTCGAGCACAACGCGCCCGTCCGGGTAGACAACATAGTTGTGGCTCGTGCCCTCGAAGGCGGAGTTGTCAATCGCATTCAGCACCGTATCATTATAGTAGGCGATGGCGATCGCATCATAGGCGAAGCCGCGGTAGGTGCCGCTCATCTCCGGGCAGGCAAACACGAGCATCTGCGGCTTTCCGGGCAGCACCGCATTCACAACGACGTCCTCTCCGGCGAAAAGCTGCGTGTCCAGATCGGTCTGCGAGCCAAGGCTGCTCTTTTCGCCGTCCTGCGTCATGCAGCTGCCGTCCGAGGCGAGGAAGTAGAGGGCGGCGCAGCCGGTCTCCTTCTGCATCTCGTTCAGACTGGAACGGATCTGTTCTTCGCTCGAGGCGTTTTCCAGCAAACCGCCCCACAGATGCAGAATCATCCGGTTTCGGCTGACCAGATGGTTCAGCATATTGTCGGATTTACGCAGGATCTCCGACAGATGCGAGGTGCTCTCCCGATAGACCGTCTGCGACATAAACAAGAAATACCGATAGCAGATGCCGCCGAGCAGCACCGCCAGAGCCAACAGTGCGGCGGCAGGGCGGCGCCATTTTTTCAGGAAGCGGTATTTTATTTTGCTTCCGCGTGTTTTATCTGCCATTTCCGTTTACCTCAATGTAATATAGTTTTCCGGCTCCGCCAGTACGGCATTCCCCTCGGAGACATACGCGCTCCAGGTGTCCCGAACTCTCGTGTCGCCGCCCTCGAAGGCACGGCTCTCGTCCGCAAACAGCGGCGCCATGCTGCCCGCCGTCGCCAGACAGGTTACGGTTACGGTCTCGTCCTCGCGGAGCGGTTTGCCGTCCCGCGTGATCCCGGTCAGCGTAAAGCCGCCGTTTTCCTCCTTGACCTCGATGGCGATGCCGCTGACCACCGGCAGAGAGCCGCGGTTAAACGGCGTAAAGCCGCCCTCGCAGCCCTCGACAAAGGCGCGGACGGTCTCGGTCAGCTCCGCACCGTTCATCGTGCGCTGATACGCGCGCAGATCGTTCGGCATGATCATAGAGGCAGCCATATTCTCGGTGTAGTCTGCCGCCAGCACGCTGCCGGTAAAGCTGTTCGCCGCAGCAATGAGCACATCGGTGTCATACACGCCGCGCAGCGTGTTCGCCATCACGGAGAAGGAGGCATTGCCGCTGTCCGCATGGAAAACGTTTGAATAGCCCTTGTCCAAGGTCAGCACAGCCGTATCCGCGGCAGGCTCATCCGCAAGCAGCTGCGCGTTGAACGCCTGATACGCCTGCTCTGCCGTGTATTCTCCTGCGATCATGCGCGAGACCACATCCTTGGAGACCGAGAAGAAATCGTTGGAGGCGATGCGGATGTACATATGGTTCTGCTCGACCACCGGGCGCACGTCCTCAAGATAATCGGTCAGACGAAGTCTGACGTTCTGACTGTAGCTCAGAATGTCCTGTCCGTCATAGACGATGCGGTTCTGTGCTTCCTCGGAGAGCATGACACGGAGCACCTGCATCGCCTTGTCGCGGCGGTTGCTGTCCTGCTCGAGATTGCGGCTCAGCGCAACCTGAAAATACGGGGTGGTCATCAGCCACTGCTGCCCGTCCTGACCGAAGAACGGCAGGAAGGTCGTATCAATGCCCTCATCCTGCAGGATTTTAACGTTAGCAGAGCTGCCTAAGAACATGGCAAGCTCGCCGCTGCGCATCCGGTCCATGATGTCATCGTAGATCAGTGTCAGGTCAGCGGCGTTCAGGCCGGTATCGCGGATGAACTGCTCGAGGTTCTTGAATGCGGTCGGCCAGACAGCGTCATCCAGACCGACTTTCTCGGTGCTGGCCGGGTCGCTGTAGGCGGTGCGCCATTTGCGGCCTTCCGCCGAGGAAAGCTCGGAGACAGAAAGTCCCTGAAGCGTTTCCATGCAGGTGTAATCGTAGAAATAGTCCGCATCAAAGCCGCGGATGCCGTGCTTTTCAAACGCTTGACAAGCGGAAACAAAGCTGTCGTAATCGGTGGGCAGCGGAATACCGTATTTCTCGAACAGACTGCGGTTGACCACAAAGCCGTGCGCGTCCGCGCAGACCGGCAGCCAGTTTACGCTGCCGTCCTCGTTTTTGAAGCTGTTGAGGTAGGTGTTGTAGACCGCGCCCGCCTCGTTGGTCGTGGCGAGGTTCATCAGACTGTCCTTCAGCGGCGCAGCGTCATGCAGCGAGAAGCGGCAGCAGGTAATGATGTCCGGCAGGCCGCCGTTCTCGTTCAGAAATTTGTAAAAATCCAGATCGTTATTGCCGACAATGAACTCAATATTCACATCCGGCAGCTGCGACTGGATATAGGGGGCATATTTTTCGTACAGCGTGGTGTTCCACAGATAGACCTGAATGGTTTCCGCGTCCTCCTGCGCTTCGCTCTTTTGTGTGCCGCAGCCGGTCAGCAGACATGCCGCTGTTACCAGTACCGCGAGCAGGAAGGACAGACCCCGCTTCCTCTTGTTTGTTTTCATCAACCAATTCTCCTTACCCGTGACAGCCGCCTCTCCCCGACAGACTGCCCTTCTTTTTCCTCATTTCTCGCCGCAAAACGGCATTATATAAGAATAGCATAGCACTTCACGGGCGGTATTTCAAGGAATTTCGCCTTTTTCTGCCAAAACAGGCGAAAACACAGACTATATGCCGTATCCGGAGCGCTTTTGCGGCGAATATTCCTGTAAAACAAGTTGAAATAGGATACCGGCGTGAAACGCTGTGCAGCTGCAAGGCTGCGAAAAGAACACACCGCCGCGCCTCCGATGGGCAAAAAAAGACCCGCCGATTTCTCGACGGGTCGATTGCCCAAATTCAATCTGTACATTTCCAAGGCTTCCTTTGCTGCAAGCCTGTGGTAATTTGGTGTAAGCTATCTGCAGAATCTCGCGTATACACGGTTATTCTGCCTTGTGCACCCGCAATCAGTCCAGCGGCTTCATCGTCGGGAATAAAATTTTGCTCTCTCCATCCCGCCTCATACCGCTCCGTAGTGCGCAAAATCCGCATAATTGCTGGGTTTTTGAAACTATTTATCATCCGTCTTGTGTCCTATTGGGCCGTCCGCTTCACTCGAAAAGTTGTATAAAAATTGTAGTTGTTTGTAGGCGTATTTTTTTGTGAAAAAGTGTGTCAACTCCAAAATGTCAAAAATTGGATAAATCTTCCACAAAAAGGACTGGCACATTGTAGAGCCATGAAGAACATCCCTGATACTGTTTCTTTATCGCTTTTAGCCTATATTATAAGGTATCTATGCTAAAACTGCGGAAACCAGCAATGCACAAACTGCTTATTTGCAGCTCATACAAATATGAGTATAACCCCATCAGTTATTCAAGTCAACATTTTTCAATGAACTACTTGTCTGCATAAAAAACTAGGAGGTTCACTATGCCAGAATACCAACTTCAAATTAAACAAGTGGTAGATTACCCACGATGCCGGATTTATCGTGAGTTCATCCACAAACTGATCAACGACCGGAGCATCCGCATAAACGGAGGCTCCGGCCTTTTTCATTTTACTGTACTTTGCAGCTATGCAAACTTCCGCACCTCATACCGCCGTATTGACGGGATCAGTTATACAGTCTCGCCCGGCGAATGGGTGTGCACCGTCAAGGAACTGTCTTGCTGGTTCCGCACCCGCTTTCATCGGCAGGCGCTGTCCATGCTGGATACCCTTCAGAAGCAGCACTTGATTTCCTATACACTGCTGGGTCGTGGCAATGTAGTCAAATATAAAATTCTCCACTGGGCTCGCCACAATTCCGCATTGGAGTACAATGCCCCATGTCAAAAGGATACCGGTTTTTTCTTCCTGCCAGTCTCGGTTGCCCTGGAGCTGGTCAGCTCTGCCCGCTGCTCTGAAATGGACATCGTCCTGGATCTGTGGGTATCCGCTGTCTACAACGATACGCAGGTGCAGGGGTCAGATGTCGGTCCGGTAGCCTACTTTCGCAATGGTACCGGAAACCCGCTGGTCAGTTACACTGAACTCTCCTGCCGCTGGGGGCTGTCACGCGCTACTGTATGCCGGATACTGAAAAAGCTGGATGGCCTTGGATATATTTCTATCATGTCGTTTCCCGGCCGGCATGGAAGCGTGATCTACCTGCAGAACTACCTGTCCACCATGTTTGAGATTTCTGATGTTTTAATCGACAAGGAGGAAGTTGCCATGACCTTAAACATTCATCTGGAGCTTCCGGAAACTGCTGAAACCGAAAAGAGCCATTCCGCCTCTGAGCATGAGGTCATTGTTTCGGATGCACTTTCCAGCGTTTCAAAATCGCACATTGAAACGATACTCCGCAAGATGGCTGACATCCTATCTACGCAAGGGATTTCCTGCTTTTCTTGCCCGCTCTCCCGCTATAAGTTATATCCCTTATCGGACGACTGCTGGGAAGAGTTGATTCCGCGTGCGCGAGGGAAATCCACAGCCCACTTTGGTCTGACCATCCTCTGCGGCACAAACACTTCAATCGCCACTTTTGAACTTACACTCACTCCCTCTGAGGAGCACGAAAATAGGAGGAACCTGAAATGAGAAAATTTGTTGAACCTGATGTTGCTGATAATCCCCTGTACCACGATACCTGGAAACTGCTGAAAAAATACCGGGATGTTGTGTGGAGCCTGGAGCTTTCTGTCCAGCATGTCCGTACCAAGTTTGAGATTGAGTATGGCACCTCCATCGAAGATTTTCTGGATTCAGTCTATCTGGCCGGCGCCGATCTGGCCGGAAGTGACATTGAGCATCATGCCAAGTGCATTGAACGCAGCCACAAAATGCTCAAGCTGCTGGATTCCGCAGTCGAATTGCTGCGTACCAAGCACAAAAACGGTGAGGCATATTACTGGCTGCTGTACTACTCCTTCCTCTCGCCGCAGCAGCTCAAAAATGTTGAGGAAATCATCGAAACCCTGCGACCGCATATTCGTGACATCAGTTTCAGAACCTACTACCGCAAACGCCGGGAAGCCATTGAAGCCCTCAGTTCCGTCCTTTGGGGCTATACCTCCAAGGACAGTTTAGACATGCTGGAACAGTTCTTCCCAGAGACAAAATCACTTTCCGGACAGTCGGGCAAATAATTGGCACATTTCGGGAACAAAATTGGCATGGTTCTGCTCTTTCAGTGTAAATACCGATGTGTTAAACTGAATATGCTCAAACTTGCACCCAAAACCGAACAGGACAGTAACGGCACCTTTCATCAGGGTGCTTTTTTGCTGCCCAGATGGCCGCCCGACCATTTGAAAGCCCACATTTGTTTTGACAGGTGTGGTTTTTTCTGTTCCCTATTGAGCATCAAAAAATCATTCAGAATTGGAGGATCGCAAATTGAAGAAAACGAAAACCCCTCAAACTCCGCAGCTCCAGGAGCTGGATACCCAGTCCAAGCACAGGATTTCGCTGCCCAAAGTGGCTTACAGTGCCTTCCTGTGTGTGATGATGTCCATGATGTTCTGTCAGCCGGCTTATGCTGCAACAGATGTATGGACCAAGGCCAAAGAGATCATGCAAGATGTATACACCCAAATCCTCGCCATCTCCACTATCGCCGCCATCGTCACTGCTTCGGTAGCCTTACTGCTCATGAACTTCTCCCGTTCCGGACGGACGGTGGATGAAAGCCGCGCTTGGCTCAAACGAATCTGTATCACCTGGGCTATCCTCAACGGCTTGGGCTTTATTATGGCGTATGTGACGCCACTCTTTAGTGGTGGACAATGGACAGGCTGATTGACCGTCTGACTGCTCGCCGGAAAGGAGGCTTGCATTTATGGGCATTTTAGACGGCATAGTGGAATGGATCGCAGAACAGGTAATGGCCGGTCTTGATCTGGTGACCACATCGGTTTTGGGTGCGCTGGGCTGTGATATGGCTGTATTTCTGCGTTATTTTCCCGCAGCAGAGACTATGTACTCTGTTTTCGTAGCTCTGGCAATCGGGATCATCCTGCTTAACTGGGTCTGGCAGTTATTCAAAAACTTCGGTCTTGGCGCAGGTGTGGAAGCAGAAGACCCGGTAAAGCTGAGTATCCGTTCCGTTATTTTTATCCTGCTGACGCTCTTTTCAGATGAAATCGTCAATATTGTTCTTACCATCGGCGGCACCCCCTATCACTGGATCATGGACTCTGACCTTCCTGCATTAAGCTTTGCAGACTTCAATTCCGTAATGCTGGTCATCATCGGTGTGTGTGCCAATGGGGCTGTGGCGCTGATTACCTTGATTTTGGTTCTCATCCTGGCCTGGAATTACCTAAAACTTCTGTTCGAGGCAGCTGAACGGTATGTGCTGCTCGGTGTACTGGTCTACACGGCTCCTGTGGCTTTTTCTATGGGCGCCAGTCAGACCACAGCAAACATCTGGAAATCCTGGTGCCGGATGCTTGGCGGTCAAATTTTCCTATTGGTCATGAACGCCTGGTGCCTGCGCCTGTTCACAAGCATGGTGGGGTCCTTCCTTGCGAACCCGCTTTCGTTGTAAGGAGGTCTTATCCTTGAAGAAACTCAAAAAAATTTTGTTTGCGGCCTTTACAGTCGCAATTCTCTCCTGCCTGCTCTGCCAGCCGGCTTTTGCCGCTATCTCCGAAAGCGATGTGCAGGCTCAGGTAGACGCTGTGGGAAAAGAAGCCGTTTCCGGCAATGTGTTTATCTGGTTTCTCTGTGCTATCGGCTTTCTCAAAGTCGGCCAGAAAATCGATTCCTTCCTCTCCAGTCTTGGTGTCAATGTAGGACATACCGGCGGCAGCATGCTGGCTGAGGCTATGATTGCTGCCAGAGGCATCGGCGGCATCAAGAACTTTTCCAGTCACCACTTTGGCGGCGGGAGAAACAGCAGTTCCACCAATGTCAACTCAAACGGTGGTAAAGGCAGCGACGGCTTTGGAGCAGGGTTTGCCAGCGGCGGTCTTTCTGGAGTGGTGAGCCGAAAAGTCACAAACAGTGCCATCAAAACAGCCACCACAACTCCCGGCTCCAAGCCTTCCGGTCTTGGCAGTCTTTTAGGCGATGCTGCAGCCGGAGGAATCGGCGGCCATATGTACGCTTCTTCCGTTAGTAAGGGCGGCAATTTTGCCAACAATGTAATCGGCAGCGTAGCCACGGGCAGTATCAGCCAGATGGGGGCCATTTCCGGTGAAAAAGCCGCCGAAGCCCTGCACTCTTACATGGGATATGCGGCACTGGAATCCGGAGCTGAAAATGTTCCGACCTTCCAAAATGTCGAAATTGGCGGCGGCCGCATCACCGGCACAGAAGTGACTGCGGAACATCCCGAAGGCATCTCCTTTGGTATGTACCACGCAGACCAATATGTTGCCCCGGAAGGCCAGTACACCACCGTTCATGCCGTGGATGGCACAGCATGGTATAAGCAGTACGCTGTGGATGCTGTTGACAAATCGCCCTATATGGCTCCTGACGGTTCTATCGCCTTCAACGAGTCCATTGTCAAAAAGCTGCCTCCAGCCCCGAGGAGAAAGGACAAGATATAAATGCCAGAAGATCAAAAAAGCAGTTTTTCCGAAGCTGTGGAGACCGGTGCCTCCGCAGCGCATACCATCCGCGGCGCAATCAAAACCGGAAAAGCTATTTCCTCCGCTGCCAAAGGCGCTGCCGCAGGCGGTCCTTACGGTGCAGTTGCAGGCGCAGTGTGGGCAGGCCGGAAGCATATCGGAAAAATCATTGTGGCAGTCATTGCCCTGCTTATGCTGCCGGTATTATTTGTTCTCATGCTCCCCGGTCTTATTTTCGGCGGACTGACCAATGCCTTTTCGCCATCTGACCCCGAAATTCCGATTTTGAATAGCAAAACAGCGATTATTGAGAACGCCAACGAGATCACCTTTACCCTCAACGGCATCTTGGGCGAGGCACTGGATGATGTACTTGCCCGGATCGAAGCTGACTTTGCGGCATCGGGAGCCGACCATATGGAGGTCAAAAACGCCTATTCCAGCGGTCCCATTTATAACGCCAACCTATTTATCTCTCAGTATTGTGCGGCCAAAGACAAGGATTTTGAAAGCATTTCTCTGAATGACCTTGCCGCCACCCTGCGGGAAAACAAACAGCATCTATATTCCTACACCAGCAAGCAAGAGATTCGTGAGAGCACCGTGACTGATCCGGAGACTGGGGAAGAAACAACGGTGTCCGAAACATGGATGGTCTATACTGTCCGTTACAACGGTGAGTCCTATTTTTCTGATGTTGTATTCCAGCTTACCGATGACCAAAAGGAGCTTGCATCTGATTACGCTTCCAACCTAAGCCTGTTCTTGGGCGATGGTCTGCTGCAAAATCTGGAAGCGTGGACCGGAAACAGCATCACCGCTCTGGGCGATGTTACTTTCACCGACGGGATCACACCTGTTGTTTACTACAATCAGCTGGATGAACGCTATGCCGGTAAAGCATATGGTACGGACAATATTGGCGGTTATGGCTGCGGCCCTACCGCTATGGCAATCGTGGTGTCCTCTCTGACGGACGATATGGTTGACCCTGTGGAGATGGCCGAGTGGTCTTACAACAACGGCTACTGGTGTAAAAGCAGTGGTTCTTACCATGCGCTGATACCTGCCGCCGCTGGGGAATGGGGGCTTCCGGTTTCCGGCTGTACCACTGCGGAACCACAGCGCATCACAGACGCACTGGCTAATGGTAAACTGGTAGTAGCAATCATGTCTGAAGGCCACTTTACCTCTTCCGGTCACTTCATTGTCCTGCGTGGCGTAAAAGACGGCAAGATCATGGTGGCTGACCCTGCCAGTTACACACGGAGCGAACAGCTCTGGGATCTGTCCATTATCTTAAATGAGGCCAGCCGGCGCGCTGGAGCTGGCGGTCCGTTCTGGATTATCGGCTGATGTGCCCGCCCGGCTTCGGAAACGAGGTTAATCATGAATCATAAAATCGACCGAGATACCTACATAATACCACCGAATTTCATCGAGTCAGGCACCTTCTTCGGTGGTATGTTCAAAGCCCGCAATGTGATTGAAGCCGGTATCCTGGCATTTGCCATTGGTGTGCCGGTTTTTTCATTGCTCCCTCTTGGCCTGACTGCCCGTATCATCGCTTTGTGCCTGACCGCACTGCCAGCAGCATTGGTGGCGCTTATCGGAGTTTCCGGTGAGAGCCTTTCCTCTTTTCTGCTGATTTTCATAAAGTACCTGCGAAACCGCCGCATTGTAGGCGGTAACAGCGCAGAAGATGCGGTTCCTGCGGCAGAGCATGGCGGCAAGCATATCAAAAAGAAGGTACACAAGCCCGATAAGGCTCCCCGGCGGTCACGGCGCTCCGGCAGAGAGGATTTCCCAGCGGAGTTTGATGAAGTTCGTGGCTACGAGATCCGCCAAAAACTCCGTCCTGTGAAAAAGCAGAAGCCTGCCAAAGAGAAGAAAGCCGCCAAGCAAAAAAAGAAGGTCTCCAAAGAGCGCAAAGTAAAACGCCCTATCCGCACTCAGGAGCCGAAGCCCGCCTGCCTTAACCCGGTAGCAGATTATCTGCCGATTTCCAAAATTGAAAACGGCATCATCTACACGAAGGACCACCGCTATGTCAAGGTCGTCGAGGTAGTACCCATCAATTTTATGCTGCGCAGCGCCCAGGAACAGCGGAACATCATCTATTCCTTTGTGTCCTACTTGAAAATCAGCCCCATCAAGCTGCAAATCAAGGTACTGACACGTCGGGCAGAGATCAACCGCCATCTGGATACCGTTCGGAAGGAGATGGAACAGGAGACCAATGAACAATGTCTGCTCATGCAGGAAGACTACCTCCAGTTCGTTCAGCAGATCGGTTCCCGTGAGGCAATTACCCGACGTTTCTTCCTGATTTTTGAATATGAGCCGTGGAGCAACACCAAGCGCTCTGATGAAGAAGGCGAGGCAATCAATGCCCTGCAAAGTGCAGTCCATACTGCTACCAACTACCTCCGTCAGTGCGGTAACGAGGTCATCGTTCCGGAAAACTGGGATGAGTTTACGGTAGATGTCCTCTATAACCTGCTCTGCAGAAATGAAAGTGCTGTAAAGCCGCTCTCCGTCCGGGCACAGGAGGTTGTGGCTGAGTACCTTGCCAAAGGGCGCGACAGTGAGATCGACCATATCCCTGCCACCGAATTCTGTGCGCCAAAAAGCATTGACTTCACGCATGGTCACCATATCTGCATTGACGGTCTGTATTATGCTTATTTGCTGGTGCCCTCTGATGGCTACAAAACGCAGGTTCCAGCCGGCTGGCTCAGTCTTATCGTCAATGCCGGTGATGGGATCGATATGGATATGTTCCTCTCCCGTCAGCCCAAAGAAACCATCATCCAGAAAGTCGGACAGCAGCTGCGTATCAACCGTTCCAAAATCAAGGACGCCAGCGACACCAACACCGACTTTGATGACATTGATGGCGCTATCCGAAGCGGGTACTTTCTCAAAGAGGGTCTTGCCAACAACGAGGACTTCTACTACTTGAATCTGCTGATTACCATTACTGCCTCCAACGAGGAAGACTTAGAATGGAAGGTCAGCGAGATGAAAAAGCTCCTGCTCTCACAGGACATGAACGCCTGCACCTGCCATTTTCGGGAGGAACAGGCGTTTTTATCTGCCCTGCCATTGGTGGCAATGGAAAAGAAACTGTATGAGCGGGGTAAGCGCAACCTGCTAACAGGCGGTGCCGCAAGCTGTTATCCCTTTACATCCTATGAGATGTGTGATGATAACGGTATCCTGCTGGGTGTCAACAAGTACAACAGTTCCCTTATTATCGTGGACATCTTCAATTCTGCGGTCTATAAGAACGCCAATATGTCGATCCTTGGCACGAGCGGAGCCGGCAAAACCTTTACCATGCAGTTGATGGCGCTGCGAATGAGGCGGAAAAATATCCCCATTTTCATTGTTGCACCCCTAAAAGGCCATGAATTCCATCGCGCCTGCTCCAATGTGGGCGGCTCCTTTATCCAGATTTCACCGGCCAGTCCCCACTGCATCAATGTCATGGAGATTCGGCGGGTAGACCGCTCGGTGAATGAACTTCTGGACGGTCCAGGCATCCAGTTATCTGAACTTGCAGCAAAGATCCAGCAGCTCCACATATTTTTCAGTCTGCTGATCCCCGATATGTCTCACGAGGAACGACAGCTTTTGGACGAAGCCCTTGTTCGTACCTATAACACAAAAGGCATCACTCATGATAATGCCTCTTTGGAAGACCCTGCAAAGCCCGGCCAGTACCGTGAGATGCCGGTGCTTGGTGACCTGTACGAAATTTTGAAAACCTCCAAGGAAACGATGCGCATGGCCCACATCCTAAACCGTCTGGTAAACGGAAGCGCCAGCACCTTCAATAAGCAGACCAATGTTCGGCTCGACAACAAGTACACTGTTTTGGATATTTCCTCCCTCACCGGAGACCTGCTCACCGTAGGTATGTTTGTGGCGCTGGACTTTGTTTGGGACAGAGCCAAAGCCGACCGTACAGAAGAAAAAGCCATCTTCATTGATGAGTGTTGGCAGCTTCTATCCGGTGCCGGTGCTGCTGGTGTAAGATTGGCCGGCGATTTTCTTTTGGAAATTGCCAAAACCATACGCGGTTACGGCGGCGCCTCGATTTTTGCAAGCCAGGATCTTGCCGATTTCTTTGACCTTGACGGCGGCAGATTTGGTAAGGGCATCATCAACAACTCCAAGACCAAGATCATTCTGAATCTGGAGGACGACGAAGCCCAGCGGGTACAGGAAGCCCTGCACCTGTCCGATGCTGAAACAATGGAGATCACTCACTTTGAAAGAGGTCACGGTCTGATTTCTACCAATAACAACAATATTATGGTGGAGTTCAAAGCCAGCCCTCTGGAAAAGGATCTGATCACTACCGACCGCCGCGAGCTGCGTGAAATCGTAGAGCGAAAACGCCGTGAACAATCCACATCTGCCGAACAGCAGATATAACAATTTGAAAAGCGAGGTGATTCCCATGTGCAACTTTCCTGCCAGACACCGCTATGCGTCTGCTTTGCGCCTGTATTACGCCTAAAAGCCAGTTTTGCCAGCCAGATCATCTTTTGGTTTACACTGACTGGCTTTCCTTCCTATTTAATGCGTCTTGAATACGCCTATATTACGCCATTGGAGGTGATACCCATGAAGACCAGGGCTGAAATCTATGGAAATGAAGCTGCGACTCTGCTGCGGATCGTCACGATGTATCCCGGTCTCAATATGCAGCAGCTTCTTTGCTTTCACCCTGGCAAAGAAGAAATCATCAAGACCCTGCTCTCCCATCTGCAAAAGCAGGGCCGTATTTTTCAAACTGATACAGGCGGTTACTTTCCGTCTGGTTGGGCAGCAAAATCAGACAACTCCCTGATACGGGCTGCCTGGGTACTCTTGGATTTTATCGGACAGGTGGAATACCATGCTCCCGGTGATTTTCCGGTCAAGCTTATCTTCTTTGCAAACGGTGAACTATACGAAATCGTCTACGCAGCTTCCGGCCAGGAGGCCCTGATCAACCATGCGCTTCGGGATGACCGCAGCGGTGGACGCCGCATCATTTTGGTCGATAATCCGGAAGACATTCGCCGCATTGACTGCCCTGGCATTTCCGGTTTCTGCACCGTGGATGCAGCGGGCCAGGTGCATTACTTTAAGAAAACAGGAGGAACTTGATTGGAACGAAAAATCATCTCACACCGGATTGGAAGCATTCTTGATGATATATCCCGTTTGAGCAATGCTCTTTACGCGATGGATACCACGGATATTCAGCGCTATCCGGACAACTATGAAGTCTTATCCACTGACGCCGCCCTGCGGGCAGAGAAAATTGCCTGCAGGCTGCGGCATTTGATATATTCCAGCACCACCATCCGCAAAGGCGATTACCTAACATCCGCCGGTATTGTACACGGAATTGAGGTTGTCTATGAGGACGGTGTACTGGAGGTCACCCTGCCTGGTCTGCTCCCAAAACGCAAGCAGAGACAAAACACTGAGTTTCTGCTCGACCCGTTCTACTTCTCATTGGAGCAATACGCCAAAGAGCATCCCATGCCCCGCTTCAGCGATTGTGTGGTGTGCTTTACGCAGGTTTATGACCAGTGCCTTCCCACCCGGCGTATCCGTGACTACGACAATCTGGAAGAAAAGCAGCTTCTGGATGTCCTCTCCACCTTCGTCATGGCTGACGATACCGGCCTGCTCTGCGATGCCTACAACACCGCTGCGCTGGGCGAAAAGGACTGTACCAGAATCAGTGTCATGGAAAAAAAGCGGTTTCCCGCCTGGCTTGCTGAGCATGAAAACACCCTAAAATCCATCTCGGATTTTTGAGCATTTTCAGCCATTGCTTGTCCGACCTGCCGCAACATCGTATTTCGCCCCGGATTTCGGGGCTTTTTTCTGTCGTTACACCACGGATTTTTACCGAAGTTCCTTGCAGTCTCGGTAAAAGCCACACACCACAAGGAGGTGATCACTTGGGAAATTCCCACAGCCAGACACGATGGCGTACAGGCTTCTCTCTCTGACTGCCATCTCCGGCGAGTTCCCCACAGACCAGCTTAACAGACTTCCCGGCAGTCCATATTATCTGGAGTCTGTTGTCACTGCACTGAAAAAAGACGGGCTGCTGCGTACCTATTACCGGGATAAACTGCGCGGCTACCGTCTGGGGCCGCGAGCCAAAGCCACTCTGCTGAAAAGCCGGCCGGATAGATTTGCCAGCTACCTGACAGGAGATACCGACACCAACCGTTTGAAATGCGAAATTGACCGAAGACTCCGGCTACACCGCCTGGCCGAAACCTATGTGACCATGGATAATGCGGGTGTATGTGTGTATCGGGATGAAAAACCGGCAATTTTTGCACCGGAGGGCTACGCTGGCGGCAGGATTGTCTATCCTGCTTTTTTCAGTTCCAGAGAAGTGAAAGAAATGGGGATCGACACCACGAAGATCCGCAGTTCCCGCTCCACCGGAATACTCCTTGCGCCCTCCGGCATCTTCGTGACCTACAACAGCAGCAGCGCCCTGATGAAGTGGCGCTACAAATCGGAAATGCGGGTCAAGGCATTGATCTGGAGCGTAATCTGCCAACAGCGCCTGTCCCTACAGTTTCGCCATGAGGATGTTCATGGACTGATTCTGGGCAACAGCATGGATCTGGCTTACCAGATTTTGACCAGCACCGGAGGACGCAAACATGATTTCTTCATGCTGGATGGCAGCTATGAACATTTTCTTTATCTTACCAACGACCATCAGGGGGAGGTGATACTTGCACTGCTGTGCGACCCTGGGAAAACTGCGGAGCTGGACCGTATTCTGCTCCAAGGTCTTACTGCGAGGCAGCCCGGACTGGCTATTGAGCATGACGGCATTTCACCGGATGGCTCACCAGTCCTGTTTGGCTATTTCTGCGATCTGCCCCGTATCGCACGCTTTAACACCTCTCTCGAACTATCTGAGCGCCTGGGCACACTGATCTGCTTTGACTTCCAGGCAGAGGTACTTCGCAGCTACTGTGGTTCCCAAGTGCGCTTCCAAACCATCGACTTCACAAAATTCGAGGGGAGGTTGTTCCCATAAACAAGAAAAAACTGATTGTGAGCCTGATTGCAGCGCCCTTTGCCATTCTTGCGATCCTATACGCAGGCGGCTTTCTGGCGCAGCTTTTGGGTAACTATGCAACCTGGAAACAGGGCGGCGGTATTCCCGGCGATGGTACTTCACCGCTGGCCGCTTCGCCCGACTTCCTTCTCTGCCTTTCCTCTGTGCTCCGACCGCCTTATGGTGTGTATGGCATCTTGATCTGCATTGGCTTGTTAGCAGTGCTGCTCATCATGGTCATGCGCATGGGATATGGTGATGCCGGCGAGTATGATGAAGACCGTAATTTCTCCTACTCCGCCAAAGGCACTTATGGCACCTCCGGCTGGATGTCCCGCAAAGAGATGTCCGGCGTACTGGATCTGGTGCCCGATCTGCGCAAACACAAGGGTGTTGTACTGGGTATGCTGGATGGCAAAGCAGTCTGCATACCGGAAGATACCAGAATCAACAGTAATCTGGCAGTCTACGGCGCCAGTGGTTCCATGAAAACCCGTTCGTTTTGTATGAACCGTATCCTTCAGGCCACTGTCCGAGGCGAAAATGGCGCCGGAGAATCGCTGATCATCTGCGATCCCAAATCGGAATTGTACGAGAAGTCAAGCGAATTTCTCCGCAGCCGGGGCTATTGTGTCAAGGTATTCAACCTCGTTTCGCCTGAAAACTCAGATTCCTGGTGTTGCCTTGCCGAAGTTGAGGGACAGGAACTAATGGCCCAGCTTTTTGTAGATGTCATCATCAAGAACACCACGAACAACGGCAAGAGCGACCATTTCTGGGATGCCTGCGAGATGAATCTGCTCAAGGCCTTGGTACTGTATGTAGATCAAGGCTATGCGGAAGAAAACCGCAACATTGGCGAAGTCTACCAGCTGCTGACCCTCAATGGGGAATCCCAACTTGACACATTGTTCGAAGCGCTTCCTTCCACGCACCCCGCCAAAGCACCCTACAGCCTGTTCAAGCAGGCCAGCGACACAGTGCGGAGCGGCGTGATTATCGGTCTTGGCAGCCGCCTGCAGGTATTCCAGTCTGAGCTGATCAAAAAAATTACCGCTAAGAATGAGATCGATCTGGAGCTTCCGGGGCAGCAGCCCTGTGCCTACTTCCTCGTTACCAGCGACCAGGACAGCACCTTTGATTTTCTGGCCTCGCTGTTTCTATCTTTCTGCTTCATCAAACTGGTGCGATATGCAGACCACAACTGCGAGGGCGGTAAACTGCCTGTGCCTGTCCATATCCTTGGGGAAGAACTGACAGCGTGCGGCACGATCCCCGACCTCTCCCGCCGGCTCAGCGTAATACGCTCCCGGAATATCTCCATGTCCTGTGTGTTCCAAAATCTCGCAGGATTGCAGAACAGATACCCGCAGAATTTGTGGCAGGAGATCATTGGAAACTGTGACGCGCAGTTGTTTTTAGGCTGTACAGACCAGCTTACTGCCGAATTTATTTCTGCCAGGACAGGACTTGCCTCCGTAGCAGTATCCAGTAAGTCCAAACAGCTGGGCACCTGGCGTATCTCCAACTATACGCCGGAGTTTCGTGAAACCTCCGGTGTTGGAAAACGCCCTGTACTTACGCCTGATGAAGTTCTGCGGCTCCCTCTGGATCAGGCTCTCATCATCATCCGCGGCAAGAAGGTTCTGCAGGTAGACAAAATGGATTACTCCAAACACCCGGAAGCCAAGTACCTGCGTTCCTGCAAAGCATCTGCCCATGTACCGGAATGGCGCCGCTTGGAAGAGGAAGCCGCCAAAACACCGCAGCCCGCTCCGAAACCGGCTCCGGCAGCAAAGAAACCGGCAAAGCGCAAAGCCACAAAGCCGGCATCCCCCATGGATAAATCACCCAAAGAGGCTCCGGCTCCCAAATCTGCCGGTACACCGGAAGGCATTATCACCACAGACAAGGATTCCATCCTGTCTTGAACAAAACTATCAAATTCATAGGAGGTTTTAATCTATGGCAACCAAGAAAAAAGAACTTCTGGAACAGGACGCTCCTGTTACCGAAACCGTTATGTCAGAAGACGAAACTCTGCTGGCCGATACCGCTCAACCTGAATCCCTTCCTGCTGCCGCTGGCGATGGTCTGGATTTGAACGAACTGCTAGGGCAGATGGATCAGCCCCAAGAGGACACCTCTGCCGAAGATATGGCTGAAGATCCCCTTCCTGAACTCACCGAGGAGGAAATGTTCGGGGATACGCCTGCTGAAACAGACGATCAAAGCGCTGCTCCCACTGATATGCCGGAAGACTCTGATGTGCAGCCGCCTGATGTTTACGAAGATAACGCCGATGCTGTGCAGGAACCCCTTGCACCTCCCAAGCCCAAACGTACCAGCCGAAAGAAGAAAGAAGCTGCTGCTCCTGAAGAAATTGTCACAGAGGAAGTCCCTGCCGAGGCTGCCGATCCGGTAGCTACAGCCGATACTATCCCTGATGCGGAGGAAGCCGCTGTGGAGCCTGATGCTTCTGCCTTGGAGGAAGCTGCCGCTCCTGCACCCACTTCTCCTCCCCGGCGTCAACCCCGCCCCCAGCGCGGCGAGGCCTCCGTTCTTACCATCCGCAGCCGGGATGATGTCGAGACTGCCGAAGACCGTGATGATGTAATCTGGCATGAAATCCATAATGCCTACCGCACCCGCAAGATCATCACCGGCAAGCTGGGCGGCATTGAACAGCTGGACAACCGCAAGACGGTGGCAGTTGTGGATTACAAGGGGTTCCGTGTCATTATCCCTATCAAGGAAATGATGATCAATCTGGGCCGCAGCCCTTCCGGTCAGGAATACGCCGACCTTATGCTGCGCCAAAATAAGATTCTTGGCAACATGCTCGGCGCTGACATTGACTTCATCGTGCGTGGTATCGACTCCAAAACCCGCAGCGTAGTTGCCAGCCGCAAGGAGGCCATGCTACGCAAACGCCAGATTTTCTATCTGGATACGGATGCTGCCGGTATGTACCGTGTCTATGAGGGCCGCATCGTCCAGGCGCGTGTGATTGCTGTGGCCGAAAAGGTTGTGCGCGTGGAAGTCTTCGGCGTTGAAACCTCCATCCTTGCCCGTGACCTTGCCTGGGACTGGATCGGTGACGCCCATGAGCGTTTTTCCGTAGGCGATGAGGTGCTGGTCCGGATTCTCAGCGTGCGGCGCAACAGTCTGGAGGACCTGGGCATCAAGGCTGACATCAAGAGTATTTCCGAGAACACCGACAGGGACAACCTGCAGAAGTGCCGTATCCAGGGCAAGTATGCCGGCCGTGTCACAGATGTCCACAAGGGCGTTGTCTATGTACGCCTCTCCAACGGCGTCAATGCGGTAGCCCACTCCTGCTATGACTACCGGATGCCCGGCAAAAAGGACGATGTATCTTTTGCCGTCACCCGTCTGGATATGGAGCGGGGTGTGGCTGTAGGTATTATCACCCGGATCATCCGTCAGAACCTGTAAGCAAAGTGCCTGGGAAGCAGCGGCGAACTGTTTCCCAGGCTTGCTTTTTATCATTACCGAAACTCCCACCGCATATCCTCTCCACACGACTATCCTCTTAAACCCTCTATATAGATTTTTATTTTTCGTTTGCGTTGATTTTTCACAAAAATGCGGATATAATATATTATAACAAGGATTTAGGAGGTTGTTTTATGCTGATTCAATTTAGTGTAGAGAACTTTCTCTCTATCAAAGATAATGTCGTGTTATCCCTGCTTGCCAGTAAGGATAACGAACATCCAGAGCACCTGATTGTGGACGGAAGCAAAAAGCATTTGAAGTCTGCCGTGATTTACGGCGCCAATGCTTCCGGAAAGTCCAATGTATTGAATGCGTTTTGGTTCATGGTAAATTATGTGCTGACTTCGCATAACCAGCAGCTCCACAAAACCATTGAGCGTTCGCCGTTCAAGTTTGACCGGGAAACACCCTCTCGCCCCAGCAGCTTTGAGGTCATCTTCACCACAAATGGCATCCGATATGCGTATGGCTTTTCTGTAACAGACAAGGTTGTTATTGAAGAATATCTGTATTACTATCCCAATGGCAGGCAGGCACTCATTTTTGAGCGAAAAGACACAAAAGATTTTCGCTTTACCGTTGATGTCGATGAACAAAACACTCTCAAGGATCGCACTTCGGCCAACAAGCTCTATCTGTCTGTCGCATCAAACTGGAGCTATTCCAAAGTGATTCCGGTTCTGGAATGGTTTGCTTCCTGCCAGATCATCACGAAAAATTCTGTTGCAGACGCCTACGGCCTTGAAGCAGAACAACTCAAAGATGATGACTACCGGCATGTGATCGCCTCTATGCTGCGTGTTGCAGATTTTGGCATACAGTCCCTTCAGATGCGTGATGCAGAACCCGCTCCTTCTCAGCGCAATGATATCTTTACCAATATTGAGGCCATTCACACGGTACAGGATACAGAGGGAAATACTTCTTCCTACGCGCTGAACATGGCAGAGGAATCTGATGGCACCAACAGTTATTTCAAACTGATCGGTGTTGTAAAAAAGGTGCTGGATGAAGGAACCCTTCTTGTCGCTGACGAGATGGACGCTCATCTGCATCCTCTTCTGACAAAGCATCTGGTCTCGCTTTTTAACAGCGTGGAGTTCAATCCAAATGGAGCCCAGTTGATTTTCACATCACACAACACCAATCTTCTTGACCTGGATGTACTGAGGAGAGATCAGATTTGGTTTACCGAAAAAGACGAGCAAACAGCGGCTACCGATCTGTTCTCCCTTTACGATTTTTCCATCCGCAAGGATGCCAAGGTGGAGAAAGGCTATCTGATTGGCCGTTATGGTGCGATCCCCTTTATCAAGGGAGGGCTGTAAAATGGCACATGGAAAAATTGAAAAGCGTGGACAGCGACGCAGAAAAATAAAGCCTGTCATTCTGATTGTAACGGAGGGTTCTCAAACTGAGCCTAAGTATTTTGAACACTACCGCAACCGTCAGACAAACATTGATATTCGTGTGGTCGGCAGCCGCACCAGCGGAGGTGAAACTGATTACCTCAGCCTGATCAGGAAAGCCGTGGAATATCAGAACAAAAATCAGATTTCCGTATCAGAGGGAGACTCTGTATGGGTAGTTGCAGATGGAGATGTGAACTACAACAACCCTGACCCCATCACTGCAAAGGACAGTCTGCTCTCCAAGGCAAGGAAAATGGCAGATGCGAAGGGGATTCAGATTGCACTCTCCAATCCTTGCTTTGAATTTTGGTATCTGTTGCATTTCCAGTACACCACCAAATTTTTCAAAGACTATCCCGCAGTGAAAAACGCATTGACCACTTATCTCCCTGATTATGAGAAAGCTGGCGATGTATATAACCAGTTAGCAGAGCATACAGCCATTGCGATTCAGAACGCCAAACGTGTAGAGCAATACCATCTTCAAAATGACAGCAGCAAACCGTTTGGAATTGCTGTCAATCCATTTACCGACATCTATCAGCTGGTGGAATCACTGCTGTAATGTTTCAAAGAAACATGGTTGGCACAAAATTGTCTCTACATTGGCACAGTCCTGCCCTTTCGCCGTAAATCCATATCTGTTATACTTGGTACAGTCAAAACTTTGCATAGCAGCCGCTCCGGTTTGGAGCGGCTGTTTTCAATTTCAGTAAAGGTGGTGGTTTCTATTCTCTTTCAAAAAGCCCGGAAGATGCTGAACAACGAGCGGGGCGAGGCCAACTATTTCAGTACGGTGGTCTTTATCTTCATCGCTGTCCTGCTGCTGGCCTTCATTATTGACCTGTTCAGCATCATTTCCACCAAGCAGGAACTTGACCATGCCGCCGATCAGATGGTCAAACAAATCCAGCTTTCCGGCGGCGTCAACGGCGAGACTGATGAACTGTTTGAATTTTTGAGTTCTCAGATCGAAGGAGCCGAAAATATCTCCTACTCCATTGACGCTACTTACACATCATCCAGGCCATCCGGTATGACAAATGCCATCCAGTTGGGCACCCCCTTCTTCATTACTATCGAGGGAGATGCCAAACTGGGCGGATTCTGGAATTTTGACCTGGTAAACATCACAGTGGTTGCCCGTGGTAGCGGCGTCAGTGAGCACTACTGGAAGTGAGGTGACCTATGAAACGCATATTCCTGCGGCTGAAACAGCCGCTGCGAAACGAACGGGGCGAGATCACCTTTTTCGCCTGCTTTTTTGTGGTAGGCATCGTGATGCTGATTTCCTTCCTGCTCCTGTATGCTTCCATCCGGATCACCTGCATCAACATCCGCAACGGCGCTAAAATGGAGTTAAATAATCTTAGCGGCACGATTTATGCAGATACCTACCGTTCCCAGCGTGAGACCAACTTTGAAGAGTACCTAAATACCCTTTACTCCAGCAGTGACTATACCGACATGCTGGAGGCTACAGTGGCAGGTGGCCTGGACTCCAAGATTCCGCTTTCAACGGAGGATTACAAGGTTTCCGACATCAGCCTGGATTTCAATGTTGAGGATGGACGGGTTGAGTACATCTTTTACTGTGACGTGGAGTTCTATGTGCGGATGTTCGGCCACAGTTATCCGGCTATCACCCAACGGGTGGAGCTGACAGGCTACCACAACACAAAATTCTAACAATACTGTTGAAAGCCCGGCACATTCTACCGTATAGGCTTTATATAACAGCAAAAAAGGAGTGTATGTAAAATATGAAGAAGTTTTTCCAATCCAAAGGCTTTATTGTTTCCTCGCTGGCTCTCCTCTGCGTCACTATTCTGAGTGTCTGCTGGTTCGTAAGCCGCGACCGTACCAGAGATTTTAGGCCGGATGAATCCCCACCCAGCAGCGTCACCGGCGATTGGTCAGATGGCGGCACACAGACAGATAGTGATAATGGAGCAGATGCTTATGCCCCCGGCCAATCCACAGACGCCGAAGAAGAATATCCCAAAGTAACCTCCCAAACGGAGGATGAGGTTGTGATCGACTTCACCGATACCGAAAAGCCTGAAGAAACGCCTCCTCCAGTGCCGGAAGGTAAGACCGAAATCAAAGATCCTGGTCAGGAGCATACCGTCAATCCCGACCCGTCAGTTCCGGAGGTTACTGCCCCGCCCGCCGAGCAAACACCGCCCAGCAATGAACCGGCTCCCGGCTCCAGCAACGGAAATGGAGCTGTATACGATCCGGTGTTTGGCTGGGTTGTTCCCGGAGATGTACAGCAGTCCAACGGTGACAGCGATGGGGATCTGAACAAACAGGTCGGCAATATGGGCTGATTTACTACAACTGAATATGGCACTACTTGGCCGTCACAGGATTGTGGCGGCCTTCCTATTTTCAAAAGGATTGGAGCGTGATGTATTTGAAACGACTTCTCGCCTTCCTATGCTGCTTTACCCTTGTTTTCTGTCTATTCCCCTCCTCTGCCTTTGCAACGGGCGGAAATGGAAACATAGATGGCGGAGGTGGCGGCATGGGTCAGGGCACAAGCAGCAACTTCTGGACTCCGGGTAATGATGGCGTCCGCATTACGGTTGTTGACGCATCCAGCGGAACTGCCGTATCTTCTCCTCTGGACTTTTCAAACCGGACGCAGAAGACCAGTCTTCTCCATTTTGGGAAAGTCAACAAACTGCAATACCTGAGCGGCACCGGTCTCTCCCTCCAGTCCGGCGCTGCCTATTCCTGCATTAAGCCCGCGCAGTCTATGCCCACAATCGTCAGCAGCAAGGGGCAGAGCAACATTGAAGCCATCAAACGGTATTTCTGTTCTGAATATGCATGCATGATGGTCGCTCAGGCAGCCGGAGTCGATTATGAGCGGATGATTGCCGGCGAGTACAAGCTGCTGATCGAACCCATTGCCTATTTCACACACAACGGCCAGTATTACTGTATGACAGCTACTGAAGCCGGCCTGTATGATCAGATGTCCGGCGGCAATCTGCGGAAAACCATGACCTCGCTTACCCATAAAAACCTGCCGCTGTCCATGTTCCTGGAATTCAGTGACCTTGGCATCTCCGCCTGGACAGGCAACACCACCGGGAAGCAGAACAATTCCGACATCATCAGCACCCTCGGCGTTGGTATCGTCTGGTTTGATGAAGCTCCGCCGGAAGGAGAAATTGAGGCCCCTGATGTCGAATACCGAGTAGATACGGATGTGATCACCGCCGTCACACTGCGGACGGATCAGGATCTGACGCCGGATAATCCGGCATCGGTTACCTTCCATATTCTCGGCACCACCTACCGGGTCAATGATATAGTGATCCCAGCCGGTGACAGTCAGGTAGCCTGGGTCAAATGGCATACCCCCTCCACCCCACAGACCGTGACCATTACAGTATCTGTCAGCGGCGCCTATACCGCTCAGGATACCTTTGTCGCAAAAATCGTGGATCTGAATGAGCACATTCCACCTGACCCTGTGGCAACCGACACGAATCCCGGCTACTCTGTGCCGCCCCTGCCCAGTGAAACGCAGAAGCTCACTGCCAACTGGGGCGTCTGGAGCTGCTACTGGGTGCCTGTATGGGTATGGTGCGACCACGGTGAAGATGGCGGGCACTGGGTGGATGAAGGATATTGGGAATACGAATATACGGGCTACTCCGCTTCCATCAGCGGAGAGATGTCCCTAATGCCAGACGATATTGTACCCACAGCATCCGGCAAGACGATGAAAAGCGGGTACGGCGTTAAAACCGAAGTGCGGGCAACGCTGTCCACAGATGCCCCAACCAGCCACATTACTTATCCCCAAACTGCTTTTTCCGTATTTCCTGAGTTCCAGTATCAGACCTATCTGCGGCTTCTACAGCGTTCTGGCGGCCAAAGTGCAAAATTCATCTTCAAGCCCAACGAGTTTTCCACCTATGACCGGACAGTGCATTTCACACCGCTGTGGTTCCCAGATGCCACCGACTACACCATCTATACACAGGTGTGGGATACCTGGACTCCTGACGGCATGTTATCCATCAACCTAAATGACTATGTTTCGATCCAAGGGAGCCTTTATGATGACTGGTATACCAATCGAGAATAACCTCTGGACAGCTTACCTGCTTACCATATTTTTTGTGGTGGCCGGCTTTGCTGTCTACGATGTGCTTTACAGACGGGTGCCTGACCGGGCACTCGTCTTTTTTATCCCCTTAGCTGCCCTGGCGCCGGTCCTGCAGGGGTATTTCCTGTTAAATCATGGGCTCCCGCCGCTCTTCCTCTGGCCGGTCGCTACCCATGCTTTGGTAGGCGCCCTGCTCGGCTTTTGTATTCCATTGGCAGCTGCACTGGCAACAAACGGCACTGGTCTGGGCGGCGGGGATATCAAGTTCTGCGGGATATTAGGGCTGGTCTACGGTCCTTCCGGCATGGCGCTGGTCTTTCTGACTGCAGCTGTTACCGCAATGCCTGTGATTTTTCTTCTCAGGCGGCTTTACCGAACCGGGCAGCCCCTTGCTATCCCGTTCCTGCCATTTCTCGCCTGTGGCTGCTGTACAGCGACCCTGGCCCAACTATTTTTAAGATAGGAGACAACGCTTATGAAACTGAATAACCGATTCATCTTCGGTATCCTCTCTCTGCTGTTGGCGGCAGTTATCGCCTTCGTGGCACTTCCAACCATCGCCCGTCAGACCAATGGAAAAGAGGAAATCGTCCGTATCACCCAGCCGGTATTGAAAGGCGAGCAAATCTCGTCAGAAAATGCTGAGGTGGTTGAGGTAGGAGGCTATAACCTCCCCTCCAACATCGCCCATCAGCTCTCTGATGTAAATGGTCTTTACGCTACCGCCGACTTGGCTGTGGGTGACTATATCCTTACCAGCAAGATCAGCTCTGTACCGGTTTCGTCCGATGTGGCGCTCAACAGCATCCCTTCCGGTAAGGTTGCTATCTCGCTGACCGTTAAAACACTTGCTTCCGGCCTCTCTGACAAGCTTCAGCCCGGTGACATCATCCGTATTTACCACTTTCTTGATACGGCGGCCGAAGTACCGGAACTGCGTTTTGTCAAAGTATTGTCCGTCACAGACTCAGACGGCATCAATGTGGATAATGCCAAGGAGCCCACGGAGGATGAAGAAAAGCAGCAGTCAGCCACCATCACTGTGCTGGCAAGCCCTGAACAGGCGAAGATCATTACCGGTCTTGAAAATGACGGCGTAGCTCATGTAGCTCTTATCTCCCGCAACAATGACAAACTGGCAGATGAGCTGCTTGCCAAGCAGGATAAGACTCTGCAGGAAATCTACTTCCCCGAAACTTTGATTGAGGAAGAAGCTGCAGATGCGGAAAATTCTGACGCTGAAAGTGAACCCCAGGAAACGGTAAATGCAGAGACTGCACAATCCACCAATGAAACTGCACCCTCGGCAGAATAATCAAATCAAGGAAGGAGAATCTTCGTTATGGGTAAAGTTATCACCGTCTGGGGAAGCCCCGGCAGCGGCAAATCCATATTCTGCTGTATTCTGGCAAAAGCCCTGACCCGGGACAAGCGGAAAGCCATCATTATCAATGCCGATATGAATGTCCCTATGCTGCCGGTCTGGCTGCCGGAGCAGATCATCCAAACCAACACCTCTATCGGTCAGGTTTTGAGCAGTGTGGAGATTGATACATCTCTGGTCGCCAGTCATGTGACAGTGCTGAAAAACTATCCCTTCATCGGGATGATGGGATATGCGGCAGGAGAAAACCCGCTGAGCTACCCAGAGGTCAAATATGCCATGGTACTGCAGCTCATTCATGCTGCCGCCAAGCTGGTAGATTTCGTCATTCTGGACTGCAGCACCAGCATGACCAATGTGTTCACTCCCGCCGCCATTGAAGCCGGCGATGTGGTCATCCGTATCCTCACCCCGGACCTAAAGGGCATCAACTACCTGAAAGCCCATCAACCTCTGCTTGTGGACGAGCGCTTCCGGTTTTCTGAGCATATGACATTCGCCGGTCTGGCCCGTCCCTTCCACGCCTTGGATGAAATGGGCTATATCATTGGCGGGTTTGACGGCCTGCTTCCCTACAGTAAGGAGATCGACCGCTGTGCTACCGAAGGCGGTATGTTCAAGGCTATCACCTACTGTAACCCCAAATACACTGCTTCACTGAACAAGGTACTGGAAATTCTGGAGCAAATGGAACTGGCTGAGCAGTCAGAGGAGGATGCGGCGTATGAATGTGAGGAGGATGCCGATGAGTAATTTGAATGATATATTCTTCACACCGGCCGCCAATCAGGAGCTGACCTATGACCAGGTACTGGAGGATGTACAGCGGTATTTTGCCGAAAACCATGCCTCCACCATTGCCGAAGCTGGGGAAGGCAATGCAGAGCGTGCCACAAGCCTGCTGAAAGAACTGATGGAACACTACATTGTCAAACGCAAATATGCCCTTGACGGGCTCTCTACAAAAGAACTGTGTTCCAAGCTCTATGAAGACATGGCCGGCTACTCCTTTTTAAAGAAATGGATCTATAAGCCCGGTGTTGAGGAGGTCAACATCAACGCCTACAACGACATTGAAGTGATCGAATCCAGTGGGCGCAGCATCAAGATCCCTGATAAATTCAGTTCGCCCCAGCACGCCATCGATGTGATTCGCAGGATGCTCAACGCCTGCGGCATGGTCATTGATGACACCATGCCCAGCATTGTGGGATTTCTGGACAAGAATATCCGTATTTCAGTGGACAAAACTCCCATTGTGGATGCAGATGTAGGCGTCAATGCCTCCATCCGTATTGTCAACCAGCAGACCGTCAGTGAAGAAAAACTGCTGAACTCCGGCAGTGCCACTGCTGAAATGCTTCACTTTCTGACTGCATGTATCCGCTATGGGGTGTCCGTCTGTATTGCAGGCTCCACCGGCTCCGGCAAGACCACGATCATGGCCTGGCTGCTGTCCAATGTACCCAATAACCGGCGCCTTATTACCATTGAAGAAGGCAGCCGCGAATTTGATCTGGTCAAGCGGGATGCACAGGGCAATATCCTCAATTCCGTAGTACATCTGCTGACCCGCCCCAGCGAGAACCCTGCGTTGAACATCAATCAGGATTTTCTTCTGGAGCGGGTGCTGCGTAAGCATCCGGATGTCATCGGCGTGGGTGAAATGCGGTCAGCAGCAGAAAGCCTGTCCGCAGCCGAAAGTTCCCGCACCGGCCATACCGTATGTACCACCATCCACTCCAATTCCTGCAACAGTACTTACCGCAGGATGATGACCCTTGCCAAACGCAAGTACAACATGGATGACTCCATCCTCATGCAGATCATGGTAGAGGCGTATCCCATCATCGTCTTTACCAAGCAGCTGGAGGACCGTTCCCGTAAGATCATGGAGATCATCGAGGGCGAGGACTACCAGGACGGGCGGCTGATCGCCCATTCCCTATACAAATATGAAGTGGAGGACAATGTAACTGATGACCGTGGTGAAACCCGTGTGGTAGGGCACCATAAAAAAATCGGCTTGATCTCCGATTCCTTGAAGAAAAGACTGTTGGACAATGGCATTTCCAATAAGGAATTGGAAGAATTCATGCAGCCGCCAAAGGAGGTGGGTTAATTGCAATGGATCTATCTTATCTGTTTTATCCTGCTCAGTGCCGGGCTCTTGGCTCTGTTTGGTGTGAAGCCGGGTGATTTTATTGATGCCATCTTCCGTTCACAGCGAAAATCCGCTACCTTATCGGACGAACTGAATGTTCTTCTGGGCACGCCAGCCAAGGGATTTTTTAATCAGGATTACGAACTGAAACAGATCTTGAAGGGCACTGGACGGGCTGACCGCTATGAAGCGGTAAAACGACTGTCCCTGATCCTGTTCGCTGTGGGGGCTGTGCTGGCTCTTTTGATTGGGAATGTGTACATGGTGCCCATTCTTGGTATCGGTTTTTCCCTTATACCGATCTGGTATCTGCGCAGCACCGCTGCCAGCTATAAAAAGCACCTGAATGAAGAACTGGAAACCGCTATTTCCATCATCACGACTTCCTACCTGCGTACCGAAGATCTGATCCGTTCTGTCAAGGAAAACCTGCCCTATATCAATGAGCCGGTAAAAGCCAACTTTGAAGCCTTCGTTTATGAAGCGGAACTGATCAATGCCAACATCACCAGCGCTATCAACAGCCTGAAGATGAAGATTCCCAACCGGGTCTTCCATGAATGGTGCGGCACCCTCATCCAGTGCCAGTCCGACCGCAGTATGAAGAATACCCTTCCTACCATCAACCAGAAATTCTCCGATGTGCGTGTGGTGCAGTCGGAACTGGAGGCAATGATGCAAGGACCGCGACGTGAAGCCATCACTATGATATTTCTGGTTATCGCCAATGTGCCGCTGCTCTATTTCTTGAATGAGGATTGGTTCCACACCCTTATCTTCACCACACCGGGCAAAATTGCACTGGCGATCTGCGCAGCCATCATCCTGTTTGCGCTGACCCAGATCATGAAACTGAGCAAGCCCATCGAATATGGAGGTGACAGCGTATGACCTTTCTGGCGCTCATCGCCATCATCTTCTTCGGTTTTGCCGTTTACAACCTGACCTGCGCCTTTGTGGACATCCCGACCAAGAAGACCTCACAAATGATGATGCTCTCCCGCAAACAGCAGGGCACCAAAAACGAAAAGCTACTTGATGTCTATGTGACAAAAATCGCCGGTTGGATCGCCCCTTATTTGCGGCTGGATCGGCTCAAGCGCAATAAGGTACAACGCGCTCTGGACATTGCAGGTCTGCAGCTTACCCCGGAGGTCTATACAGCCAGAGCCTGGGTAACTGCAGGGGCAGTCGGCCTGTGTGCCATCCCCATAGCATTTCTTATTCCGCTGCTGGTACCTATTTTGATTGGCCTTGCGGTGGCACTGTGGTTTTCAACCTACTATGCCGCCTTTGATTTTGTTAAAAAGCGCCGCAAACTGATTGAGGGCGAGATTCCCCGGTTTGCTTTGACTGTTGGCCAGAGCCTTGAAAATGACAGGGATGTACTTAAAATTCTGACTTCCTACCGCCGTGTGGCTGGGAAAGACTTCGGCGCTGAACTGGATCAGACCATTGCTGATATGAAGACCGGCAATTATGAAAATGCCCTCATTCGATTTGAAACCCGCATTGGCAGCCCCATGCTGTCCGATGTGATCCGTGGCCTGATTGGTGTCCTGCGCGGCGATGACCAGCGGATGTACTTCAAAATGATTACCTTCGATATGCGTCAGATCGAGCAGAACAATCTGAAAAAGGAAGCTGCCAAACGTCCCAAAAAGATCCAGCGTTACTCTATGATGATGCTGATTTGCATTATGATCATCTACCTGGTGGTGCTCTGTACCGAGGTTATGAGTTCGCTCGGGGCGTTCTTTGGCTAATTGGTATCTGCCATGGTACTTCCGGGCGTTTTCATACCTGCTCCTCATATGGAAGACAGATACATAGGGAGGTGAGCATTTGTACCCACGCGATTTTCCATAGCGGTAGGCACATCATTTCTTTTCATCTGAACTGAGCCGAGCTGCTTCATCAGCCCGGCTCCATTTTTTACAGGAGAATGCCTATGCCCAAAAAGAAATTTTATCCGCCGAATGATACCGGCACCAAAAAGCGCCGCTTCCGCTGCTTGCTGTTCCAGCGACCTAAAGCATATCCGAACCGGCCCCGTTCCAACAAAAACAACCTGATCAAGCCTATCCGCCGCGCTTAACAGGCGGTGGACTTGATATACCCATCCACTCAACCATCAATCAAACATATAACAGGAGGTTACCCATGAGAAAATTCACGACCCGTATCTATACCAAAGCCAACTATCTGCTCAACCTCGGCCGTATGGCATTGTCCAATCAGCGCGGCGATTTTTACATTTCGGACGCCGTCAAGATCATTATCGCCGTAGTTTTGGGTGCGCTGCTCCTGGCGGCTCTGACCCTCATCTTCAACGATACGGTCATCCCCCGCATCACTGAGGAGATTGAAAGTCTGTTCTCCTAAGCACCAAATCAGGGGCCAGTTTGCAGAACTTCTGCAGCTGGCCCCCTTTTTTATTTGTAGATAACGAATAACGGAGGTGAAAGCATGAATCAAAAACCGTGTCAGTTCTATTCCTTTCTGCAAGCAGTCCGGGGTAACTGGCGCAACGCCCTGTTCATCCGCTGCAGCGGTTCACTTTGTCCAATGATCCGGCAGGCATCCTGTGAGGGGTTCCTGATGGCAACAGACGCAAGCTGTCAGCCGATCTTTCTGTCCGTCCAGACAGTGCGGAAGCTGAGTGGAGAAGCAGTGGACCCCGAAGAATGCTCTGCAATTCTGGAGTGCCGCTCGTTCCGGACTGCTTATACCAAGTTTCTGGAATGGCATACCTCTTCGGACCATGTATGTCCGTTTTTACAGCTATGCCCAGACCGGGATACCTACTTCGGATGATTCTGCCTGTTAAGACGCAATGCCGCCGTCATCGGCGCGTAATGGAGGTGATTTTATTGAAACAAAAGCAAATCAAATGTCCTTATTGTCATGCTCACGCTTCTCTTCGGCCTGCAAGCCTTGTGTATGGATCTACTCCACAGACCAGAGGAAAATTTCTGTATGTCTGCGACAGATGGCCGGCCTGCAATGCCTATGTCAGTGCTCATGAGCGCACATTGCTCCCCATGGGGACACTGGCGAATGGCGATCTGCGCCACAAACGCATTCTGGCCCATCGTGCCCTAAAAAAACTGCAGCAGGACTGCCATATGGAAAAATGGGAGGTCTATATCTGGCTGCAAGCCAAACTGGGGCTGGATGCACACCAGACCCACATCGGCCAGTTTTCCGAATATATGTGCGAGCAAGTCATTTCCCTCTGTCAGCAGGCTCCGGCGTACACATCCGGGCGTGCTGCCTGAACGGAGGTGAAGCCTGATGAAGCAAAACTTTAAGCTTACCAAAGACCAGCAGACACTGGTAGAAAAAAACCTATCCATCGTTCACTGGGTCATTGTCAACAACATCCATGTAAATCCCGGCATCTGTGGTCTGGAGTATGGAGATCTGTTTCAGGAAGGATGCCTGTGGCTCTGCAAGGCCGCTTTTACCTACAATGCCGGACAGGCGCAGTTTTCAACCTACGCCAAAAAGGTTGTGAAAAATGGACTCCTCTCCTACTGCCGAAAAATCTGTAGTCAGGGGCGGCACATCAGTCGACTGATCATCGGAGAACAGGGCGAGCTGGCCGCAGATGGAGATCAGGTAGACCAGCCGGATGACCATTTTGACTCCCACCTTTCTCGTCTGGAGACCCTTGATCTGCTGGAAGCCAGCAAACAGAACTATCAGGGCGTTGCCAGACTTGGCATCGAAGCACTGGCGCTGAAGGTTCAGGGAATGCGCATTACAGACATCGCCGCCCTCTATCAAGTCCCTCCTTCCCATGTGGGCGCCTGGATCTCCCGCTCCCTGGAAAAACTTCGCAATGACCCTGACTTTTTAACCTGCCTACTTTGATCTGTTGAAAATCAGCATCAGCAACAGTAAGGGATATGTATAAGAAGGAGGTATCGAAATATGGCAATCAAAACCCTATACACTGCGGTCGGCCGGTTTGAACGAAGGACAAACGGCTGCAACCGCAGTTGTCCAATCATCCTGTTAGGCGGTCAGGAGTACATGGCCGATATGCAGGAAATGGTGATTTGGAGCATGCTCAACTGGAGAATCCTGCGCTGGGATGACATCGCACAAGAATACGAAAAGCTAGCCACCGCATCCGGTTACTGTACCGAGCGTTCTTGGGAAGACTGTACAAACCGACTGCTTACCCGCGGTCTTCTGGTATCCGGCAGTGGTGAAACAGAATACGATGCTTTGTATGACCTGCTTGGTTCGCTCAGCATTATCCCAACCAGCGGACCGTTCTTCCTCCGGCTCGCCTCTTTTGTCAAGCTGACGCTGCTGGCACATGTTCCGGTATCCGCTGCGCGGAAACTGTTCCAGAAAGATAAACGCACCAAATACGAAGCTCTGGTCATGCGCCTTGCCGGACAAGCCCTGCTCTCCACTGCAGAGATCATCAAGTGCATAGATAAAAATATTTCCCGCCTCCCCAATGAATGTGCGCTTTTGGATTCCCTATACGGAGATGAAACAACCACCAGTGACAACATTGCCAGCATGGTCAAAGTCAGCCAGAGCAGCAAACCGGTGACATTAGCCGTTGCCAATCTGTATCTGCGGCAGCAGATTATCTTTGAGAGGGTCTGAGCATGATGGAACAATGGATTCTTTTTCCCACCGTATTGCAACGAAAGTTTCTGCTTACCCTGCTGGCCGGAATCGCCAGTGCGGGAATCAGCGCCATCATCTGCGTGGCGACAAAAGATCATATCCTGCTGTCATTGGGGATTATCGTACTCTGCGCCTGTCTTATATCCTGTCGAGGGATCTGGGCGACTGCCACACATAAGAACTACGAGGTGGTGGAAGGCATCTGCGCCGGTATCAGTACACCCATGCTCCGCCGTTACCGCAAAGTGCATTTGATAGACAGCCATGGCACAGAGATCACACTGCTTCTCAGCAAATCGGCCCGACTTAAAATAGGCTCACCCTACCGATTTTACTTTCAGAAAGGGGCGCGGCCTGCCGTGGGAAATGAATATCTAGATGCAGCTCTGTCTACCAATAATTTTCTCGGCTATGAGGAAAATAATGGAGCAAATAAAGATACTGTTTAATCTACAGCATAAACAACATTAGTAAGTCCTGATTTCCTTACTTCTCCGGAATATCTGCCAATCGCAATAATCAATGGAATCTGATCGTCCATATAACTATTCATAGCAGATATCGAAATTGTTCCATCTGAACGAGTTGTCACATAATCACCAGATGGAGCGCCGGTATCTGGTGGACTCTTCCCAAACTGCGAAAGAACGGAAATGGCTGGAAGCCCGGAATCAGGAATTTGACGGGATGTTTTTAAGCCTGCACACCGATAAGGACAAAGGCCTCCTGACCGAACAGCGATTTTTGAAGCTGATGGCGGCGCTGGAACAGGAGCAGAAAACCAGCCAGAAACGCCTGCACGACCTATCCATGAGGCAGAGCCGGGCGGGCGCACAGAAAAGCCATGACCGAACCTTTATCAAGGAAATCCGGTGCTATACCACCATTGAGGAACTGGACGAGTCCGTACTGAACCGGTTTATCAGCAAAATCCTGATTGGCGAGGTTAAGAAGGTGGACGGACAGAAGGTACAGAAAGTTAGAATTATGTATAACTTTGTCGGGGAAATCCCGGAGATTGCAGCGTAAATAGTTTGCCCCATCTCTCAACCATTGAGGGATGGGGCTTTTATTGTGGATAAAGCGATTTGTCTGAACGATAGTATTATCCCATATAATCCGTTCGCAGTGCTTCTACCAGATCACATTTCAAGATTTTCTTGCCACCAAGGTAATATGCCAGTGCGACAAAGCCAAAAAGTGCCACGATAAAAAGCAGGATAGGAACAATGGGAGCCATTGCTAAAAATTCCATTGGATTCAGGTAACTTGCCGTTATCATCAACCACACAAACACAACCGTAATCGGCAACGTGATCAGAACAGGGCGACCCGCTATAACGAGGGCCTCGATCCAAAACATTTTTCGCATACCTTCTGGCGTCATGCCAATGGACATATATCTCGCAAATTCTCTTTTCCTTTGCCGGATAAATCCCAACGTGTTGGAAAATACATTAGCGATTCCGATGAAGGCCAGCAGCACACACAATGCCCCAATTATCAGTTTGTATCCGTTTAGCATGGCATCATTGTCTATCTTTTCCTGTATCCGGTTTTCTACCTCGAAAGAAATGTCATGCCCCAGCACATTCGTCAACTCTGTTTCAATCATGCTCAGTTCTGGCAGGGTTCTTTCTTTTTCTGAAAGAATGCGGATATAGGTGTCTGGTTCAGCATTTCCAATCGTCTCTCCGATTTGTTTCCAGGTGGAAAGGGACACAAATTGGACTAAAGCATAGTTATCATATTCTTCTCTCAAAACCGGTGGTTCCTGTGTAAAGCCCAAAACCGGGATCTCCACAGACGCAGCCGCATCTTCCAGGTTTTGCAAAGTCATCGTATCCTGGTTCTCGGATAAAAACGGAACGTATTCCTTGTATCTGAAATTGCTGTTTATGTTGTCCCAAATACGATTCAAAACAATGCTCCCGTTTTCCGCTGAAGAAACGCCAATCTGCTCACAGTACATGGCAAAGCTGTTATCATCCATGATTACAATAGGAGCCTGAATGGTATAAATCCCATCCACCATACTGACATTACTTCCGGCGATTGTTTCAAGGCCTCCCAGACTTTTTACTTCTTCGCTGACAGCGTCCGTTGGAACAGAACAAACGGCGGTTGCCTTTTGATAAATCACACTGTCTGTATCAGTTAAAGCATGGATTTCTTCCGTATGAGAAAAGTCCTCGATCTTTGTGTCCTCAAGCGTTGCCATCACATCCCAGGCATCCTGGTAGCGTTCAAAATAGGTATGGTTTGTACTGATTCCAGAGAGAGTAAAAAAACTCAGCATGAGAGCAAAGCCCAGAAAAGAAAGGGTTAATGACAGCGTAGCGGTTCTCAGAGATTTCTTCTGTGCTTTCAGCGCATTCCCGGCAAGTTCCCCTTCGGTTCCAAATAAAAGCGCAAGAATACGGGATTTTTTTCTCCGTTTTAGCTGCAATTCCCCAGTGTTTTTTATGGCTTCCAGTGGGGTTATCTTGCTCAATTTTCTGGCTGGCAGCCAGGCAGAAATCAGCACCGTCAAAAACGAGGTCAGAATCGTGACTGCAAACACGAGCGGATGATAGGTAAAGGCAGCTTCATGCCTGCCGACAATACCATCGGCGAGGATATTGACTGCTTGGATGGCCCCGAAAGTCAAAGCGATTCCGACAAAACTTCCGAGCAATATAGGAAGTACACAAAGCATCGCCGCTTCCTGTAAAAGACAGGTACGAATTTGCCCCGGTGTCGCCCCAATGCTGGAAAAGATGCCAAACTGATGTACACGGGCATTCATCGATACAGCAAACGAGTTATGAATGATTAAAATCAAAGACACCGATACAAGTAGGAGTACAAAGAGATAAAAAGCCATCAATAAGGGAGGATTGCTGTTCTGTGGATCGTTGATAAAATAACTTGACAACAGCGATTCATGATACGATACGGAAGTTTCAGGAACGCCTAACTGCTGGGCGATAAGAGGCATATCCTGATACACAGCCCTCATGTCATCAAAGCAAATATCGACTACAAGAGTTTGTTCGTCTGATAAATCCTCATTGATTGCCGCCGTTTTTACATTGGCGAAATTTTCAATTTCGGACAATTCATCTTCTTCGAGCGCCCCGCTGATGCGTCCCTGCCAGTTTCCTTCTTCTAAAACAACGGATTCTATTTCATAATTCCAGAAATTATAAAACAAACCGCACAATAAAGAGAGAAACAGAGCAGAAATAAACGCCGCCACCAGAACGGATACGCTGGAAGCCCGATTCTTTTTGATGAATCCTATCGAATAGTCTTTCCACATATCCTTACCTCCGTTTCTGATCGCTGATGATCTTCCCATCCTCTATGGTGATAATACGATCCGCCTCCAGTGCAATCTTTTCATCATGGGTAATCAAAAGAATCGTCTGTTCTAGGTTACGGTTAGATAATTTCAGCAAGTCAATGATTTCATCTCCGTTTTTCCGATCCAGGTTGCCGGTCGGTTCATCAGCAAGCAAGAGCGCCGGACGATAAATCAAAGAACGAGCGATGGCAACACGCTGCTGCTGCCCGCCGGATAGTTGGCTGGGCAGTGCTTCCAGTTTATCTTCGATTCCCAGCGAATGTACAATCTGCTCAAAGTATTCTTTATTGGGTTTGCGCTTGTCTAACAGGAGCGGCATGAGAATATTTTTTCGGACGGTAAGGGTGGGGATAAGATTATAAAACTGATAAACCAGCCCGACCTTTCTACGCCGGAAAATGGCTGCCTGTGTTCGGTTCATGGCAGATAATTCTGTTCCCTCGATAAGGACTTTCCCTTCTGTTGGCTTATCCACACTTCCCAAAATGTGCAACAAGGTGGATTTTCCTGAACCGGATGCCCCTACGATTGCTACAAATTCCCCTTTTTGTACGGACAGGTCAATGTGATCCAATGCCACAACTTGATTGTTTCCAGAGCCATATACCTTTCGGACATTTTCACATTTTAGTATTTCCATGTCACTTTCTCCTCTCTACTGAATGGTTTTACGTACAGTATAACAAAGTAAAGTGACATCTCAGTGACTGTATATCCTTATTTCAAAACAAGCACCGCCATTTTGCAAATTACAGGCGGTTATGGTTCCGTTCTGCAATTCAAAAATGGAACGGGTAAGAGCCAGGCCAATTCCAATTCCATCTCCAACCGCACACCGGCCGCGGTAAAAACGATCAAAAAGATACGGTAAGTCCTCTGTGTCAAAGCCCGCCCCGTCATCCCATACCCGAATTTCTACATAGAGAGGATTGCCTGAGTAGTCACAATGGACTACACCGTCCGGTTTGGAATGTTCCATACAATTCTTTATGAGATTGATGAGTGCTTCCATTGTCCACTCTAAATCTCCCCAAAATTCAATACAGCCATTTTCTGGAATGTCAACAGTAATACAATTTTTCCGCAATAGATCGTTCAGATTATCTGCTGCCAGATTTAATACCGTATAAAGATCGACCTTTTCCCGCTTTAGCGGCAGCGTTCCAGCATCAATTTTGGAAAGCATAAGCAAGGATTCTTCCAGACGATTTAATCGCTTCAACTGCTGTTTGACCTGTTCTGTGTGAGCCCCCGGAATCTCTTTTTCCATAAGCTGCAACGACAAAAAGGCCGCTGTGATCGGCGTTTTCAGTTGGTGTGCGATATTAGCCAGGTTCTCTGCAAAATTTTTCTTTGCGGCAACTGCCGTTTCTCTTGTTTGATAAAGCATCGTGACAGTTTTGTATATCTCGTCCTGCAAATGGGAATATTCATCTTCCTTCGTTTGTATCAATGTCCCGCCAGCACCGATATTGATCTGCTCCAAATACTCGGTCAAATCATCAATCCTCTTTCGATTTTTTCTGCGGGACAGAAAGATTCCGGCCCCAAAAGCACAAGCGGTCACAAGGAAAAATATAATCGGAAAAAGCACTGTATCCAGCGGGAAATCATAGCAAAAATCATCGGCCCGGTATCCGTATTTCTCCAGATAATCGTTGTCTCTGAGTTCTTGTTCGGTCAATGAATGATAATCTTTCAGAGCCGCTAATAGCTGCGGCTCGGCTTCAGGAGAATTTTCCAATATGGTTTCGCATAATGCCGAAGTGTGTTCAAATGCAATCTGCCGGTACGTGTGCAGGAAGAAAGCGGCGGTAAGTATCATGCCTGCCGCAAGAACAGCAAACGGAAAAATCAGAAGTGTTTTTTGTTTCCATTTTTCGCTCATTGTGTGTCCTCCATACGGTAGCCAAAACTTCGGATCGTTTTTAAGCAGGCTGGATGATTCAGCTTTTCCCGTAGCCTTTTCATTGTGACCGTCAGCGTATTATCATTTACATAGTTCCCGCTGCGATCCCAAACTTGCTCTAATAACTGGTTTCTGGTGATCGTTTTTCCCTTGTTTTCCATCAGAATCAGGAGAATTCGGTACTCCGGCTGGCTTACAACGATTTCTTTCTGCCCATTATAGACAGCCGTTTTCTCCTTATCCAAAATCAAGTCATCGCAGAATAGTTTTGTGTGGGTTACGCCCTCGGTTCTCCGTAACAGCGCCAGAATACGAGAATACAGAACAACAAGTTCAAAGGGTTTTACCACATAATCATCCGCCCCATTTTGGAAGCCAGTAACAATGTCATGGGAATCACCGCGAACTGTCAAATAGATAATAGGCAGGGTTTTCCATCTTTCCCGAATCCAAAGGCACAATTCATTGCCTTGTCCGTCCGGCATATTCCAGTCCAACAAGACGATTGTAGGCAAATGACCGATCAACGCTTTCTTGGCATCGGCAATCCTATCAAAAACACTCACTTTGCAATTCTGCTGTTCCAAATATTCTTTTACAGATTTGCCAATCATTTCATCATCTTCTGCATAATAAACTTCAATCATGATGTTCTCCTCCTGATTGCCTGGCAGATTTTCTCCGTCCGTCTAATGGTTTTGTTGCATTCTTAGGGATAAGCCAGATCGTCCCCATTTTTTCTGCACCTGGAATGCGCCCTGCGGAACAGTAGTAATTTATCCAACGAGGTGTTACTCCCCAAATTTTGCTTGCTTCTTTCAAAGTCATGTAATCCATACTGCACCTCCGTACTGCCACATTATAATTCGTACTCTCGAATATAATAAGTTAAGCAGTACAAGTCAAGCTAAAAATTATCAGAATGGCAGCCACAAAGAGGAATTCTTTAATCGTGGCTGCTATTTTTTGAATTTATCACTTGACATTATGACAAAGAGGCAACAATCTATGACAAACTCTACTTTCTTTTTGATATATCACGATATTTCTTCAAACTCACACTATCCTGCAGAACTTCATGTAATCACTCCTATTTATATAATGAGGAAGCCACAACACCTTTCCTCAATTACTACATATCGTATTTGTCGCTGGCTGCAAATCTATATATAGCGTTCTACATCTTGACAGGTACAAGATACAGTGCTATACTGTATCTGTAATTGATTTTTGTGCGTATCCCATTTGGGAATACAGGTCTTTTTGATCTGTACCGTAGGCCAAAAGCCTGCATTGCACACGCTGTTAAGTTTGTATGCAAGTGTCAGTGATTTTTTGCGCCCTTTTAGGGCCGAAAAACTGCTGGCACTTTTTTATATAGATAATAATGCCAATGGCAGAAAGGAGTGTTATGGCACAAATTTTTGTGTTCGGGCGCGTCATGAACGACCTCGTACCCAAAGAAAGCCAGTCCAAACAAAGCTATGTATGCTTTGATCTGATGGAACGCACCAAAAACTGGACGCAGTTCTATCAGGTATGGGCCTGGGATGCAGATGTCACCCGGCTCATGCAATTCAAGGTCAAAAAAGGCAGTATGATCTGGCTTGCCGGCTCACAGCGGCTGGTAGATGTTCGCATGAAGGATGGCAAATTGGAAAAGAAGCTGAAGGTCAGTCTAAATGACTTTGGTTTCCTCCCCAAACAGCCCGCCGCAGCGAACAGACAGGAGAATGACCCGGACATTACTGCGGAACCCGCACCGCCTCCCACAGAGGTATTGGACGGTAACCGTGAATCCCTGCCGGAGTAGTTTACTTCGGTGCCCAAGAGGGACCGTATCAAGTTTTTCAGAATGAAACTGAAAGCTTGGTGCGGTCCCTCTTTTTTTTCCAACAAATTCAGAAAAAAGGATGGTATCAAACATGAATAATGACAGAGGACTTTTGAGTGGCAGCATCACGATCCTGATTGGTGCGGTCATCGCAATTATGGCTCTGGTACGCGGGCCCTGGCAGGTCTGGCTACTCCTGGGCGTTTTCACTCTCTGGGGACTGTGGGTAGTTTTGATCCTGCTTCTCCCCTATATGCAGCAGGCTAAACGGCATCGCCAGCGTCAGCAGCGCACCAGACAGCTCCATGCAGAAGGCATCCAAACAAGAAGTTTTGAGATCCCTGACCTGGGCAGCACCAGCTCCGATGACCTTCTGGTGTGCCACACCAACCATCGTATTCTGGCATATCTGCACTCCGCATATCCGCAAGCCACCTTCGAGTGGTGTGAAAAGCAGCCGGAGCAGCTGATCCGCAATGGCGGTACCGGCCGCATCCGTGTGTTTGGCATTGACGAGTTTGATCACGCTGATGTGACATTGGATCAGAATGCCAATATCAAATGCGATATGGTCAAGATCGTTCCGCTATCCAAGGTCGGCGGAGAAACAAACGAGAATGATACAACACCTCCGAACAGGCAGCCTGTTGATCCCCGTATCTGGTATGAAACACAGGGACGCTCTGTACTGGAAGCACTGATTTCCGACCTTAATTCCCGTGGGCACAGCAAACTGACGCTTCGGGAAGACGGTGATATCTGCATTGAGCAGGGAGAAGATGCTGTTTCTCAGGAGCATCTGAACAACTTTCCCCAGAAGGTCTACTGGCCCCGTCTGGCAGAGGTTCTGGAAAGCAATGGTCTGGCCGCTGAAGTCACTGCCCAGGGCATTCAGGTGTCCTGGTAATGCTTCTGATGCCAAGGAACGCAGAGAAAGGAGTGAACTTGACGAATGAAATCAGGACTTACCATCGTGGAAATGGCACAACAGATTGACCGCCAATCCAAACTCAAGCAAGACTATTTGCTTGATACCAGACGGCTTCAAGTAGAACCTTTTGGTTCCCAGCTTTATCTCCATACCTTTGATGACCACAATGACCCACTGGTGGAGCCACTGGAGATTAACCAGATCGCCCATCGGCAGATCGGCACGCATCTGAAGATTCCGGCTGCTTACTATGACCGTATGCTTTCCGATTATCCAGAACTGCTGGCGGAGAATGTGAATTCCTGGTTCCAGCGGGAACCGGCTCAGCGTATGGTGCGCACTCTGGATGGAACTGTACGGGCTTTTTTGAGCAACCGCTATCGCCGCATTGACAATCTGGACATTGCAGAAATCGTCCTTCCTGTCATTCAGCAAATGGAAGACGCCTATTTTGAAAGCTGCCAGATCACGGACAGCCGTATGTACATCAAGGTAGTCAACAAGCGGCTTGAAGCCGAAGTTGTACCCGGTGACATCGTACAGTCCGGCGTTATCATCAGCAATAGTGAAGTTGGACTGGGTTCCGTCAACATCCAGCCTTTGGTCTATCGGCTGGTATGCAGTAACGGCATGGTTGTCAACGATGCCCAGACTCGCCGTACTCACATCGGCCGGGTCAACGAGGCAGACGAAAACTTCCAACTGTTCTCACAGGAGACATTGGCCGCCGATGACCACGCATTTGCCATGAAAATCAAGGATACCGTGATGGCCGCCGTGGATGAAACACGTTTTACACGGGTAGTAGGCATGATGCGTGAAGCCACAACCGTCCAGATGAACACCACTGATATTCCCAGTGTTGTCCGTCTGGCAAGCAAAGATTTCAATATCACCGAGGAAGAAAGCACCGGCGTTCTGCAGCGTCTGATTGAAGGCAAGGATCTGACCCTCTATGGACTATCCAATGCTGTCACACGCTTTAGTCAGGATGTGGACAGCTATGACCGCGCCACTGCCCTGGAGGGGATCGGATACAATATCCTGTCCATGCCCCGGCAGCAGTGGAACCGTATCAATCAGATGGCCGCCTGACCATCTGCAACCATCACAATTTTTAAGGAGGAACCACTATGTATAATCAGAACAGCGATTTGATGAAACAGGAAAAATTCATGCTCCCCACTATGATCGAAGGCGATTTCAGCGCCGAGGAACTGGCTGAGGACGCCGATGGTCTGCAGATAAGCTTTCAGCGTGTCAAGATTCCCGCCGGCGGCACACTCCAGTTTGAGATGCCGTCCGATGATCCGGACAATCCCGACTATGAAAAGACTCTGGTAGGCGTCATTCTGCATAACCACGCCACCTGCGCCTACTGGCCGGCTGGCAGCGAATATGACGACGATACCACGCCGCTTTGTTCTTCTGTGGATGGCAAGGTTGGCATCGGCACTCCCGGAGGCGCCTGTGCTGCCTGCGTGATGAACCGCTTTGGTTCTGCACCTGATGGCAGCAAAGGAAAAGCCTGTAAAAATATGCGTGTGCTCTACCTGCTTCGCAGTGGTGAGTATATGCCTCTGCAGGTAAATCTGCCTCCTACCAGCATCAAGCCCTTCAAGGAATTTCTGAACCGGGCCTTCATGCTCCGCCGCCGCGCCACTTACGGCAGTATCGTGCAGATTGGTCTAAAGCGTGAGAACAACGGCACCAATGACTACAGTGTTGCTACCTTCAAACTGCTGCAGGATTTCCAGGGCGAGGAGTTGGCTCAGATCCGGGCTTACGCCAATAGCTTTAAGGAGCAAATCAAACTCCTGCTCCAGCAGCGTGCTGAAATCACTGAGGAGCAGCGCGACACCGGCTGCGATTATGTAATCGAGCCTGGCGCCATGACCAACGAGCCGGCAGACGGTCACTATACTGTCAGCCAGATCAATGGTGACTGCGAGCAGCTGCCCGCATAAGTATCTTGATGTGGCCTGCACCACATGACACATGAACAAAGGGATACCTTCGGTTTAATACACCGGAGGTATCCCTCTTTTTTATTTAAGGAGGAAAACACAATGTTATGTGAAGTACCATTAACCAAAGAACAACAGGCATTTGCCACCGATCATCACGGACTGGTCTACAAGTTCCTGAATGAAAACCATCTGCCGGAAGATGAATTTTATGATGTGGTTGTTTTCGCATACTTAAAGGCAGTAAAAGATTACTTCAACTCTCCATCTGCACAAAAATTCTCTTTTAGCACAATCGCCACACGACAAATGAAATTCCGGCTCTATGATTACTTCCGCACCCAGGAGCGCCGCAAGCGCAATATGGAGGTTCTCAGTATTCACGTCGGATTATATCCCGATGGTGCGCCTTTGGAAGATACCATTCCTGCCCATGACCCAATCATGCAGCAGTTGGAAATGGACCTTTTGCTCCACGAGCTGGCCGGAAAAGTATCCAAGCAGCAAATGGATATTGTGCATCTGAAACAGGGCGGCTATGGCATCCGCGAGATTGCCCGTACCCAGAAGGTTCCTATGCGGCGCATTAAAGAACTTCTGGCCGAAGTCCATGATGTACTGCTGGACATCTGCTATGAATAAACCCATTACAGATACGAAATACCCTTACATCCATATTTTCAAAAAGATTGGAGGTCAAACCGAATGAAGAAAGAAAAGAAACAGATCGTTTTAAACGGTTCGCTGCTGCGTCCATTGTCTGTTGGACAGGGTGCACTTCTGCACACCGGAGGAATCATCTACCACACTTCGCGTGTGGTGGCGATTCTGGAGGAGTCAGAGGATTGCGTCCGTTTTGAAACGCAGAACTCCCACTACCATCTCTCCATGTCCCCTTTTCCGCTGGCGGCTGTCAGTCCGTTCCCTATGAGATTGGCCGCATGTGCGTGAAGGGACTGTAAATGGATTGGAACAGCCAGCTCCCGCTGACTATTCCACAAGTTCTGGCCGTGGCGGATACCATTCCGTCACGGCTCTTTTTATGGAGGAACAAAATGAACGAAGAAATCATGAATGAGATCCAACCAGTCCGCCCCAAAGACCAGTTCACCTTTTCCTGCCGTCAATGCGGGGAGTGCTGCCGCAATATCGAAGGCTGTGTAATGGTGGAGAGTCTGGACGCCTACCGTCTGGCTCGCTATCTCCGAACAAAAGGTGAGCCCATCGAAGGAATAGAGGATTTCCTGTTCCGCTACTGCGATCCGGAACCTCTGACCGAAGAAGGCTTCCCTATCTATATGCTCAAGACAAACACCCCAAACGGCTCCTGCATCTTCCTTATGGATGGTCGCTGTTCCGTCTACCCTGCCCGTACCCGTACCTGCCGTATCTATCCTCTTACCGTAGGTCCAGGGGAGCGTGGCCGCGATTTTGAATACTGCCTATGTCTGGACCGGCACCGGAGCCACTTTACCGGCAGTCGGGTATCCGTCAAGGACTGGCTGTATCAGAATTTTAAACGGGAGGACAAAGAATATGTAAAGCGGGAATATGAAATTGCCACCGAACTGGGCAAACTGATGCGCGCCATTGACCCTGCCATGCGGCAAGGCATTGTATTCAAGGTGCTCTACTACCGCTATTACAATTTTGATTTGGACCAGCCTTTTCAGCCTCAGTATGAACAGAATAACCGACACCTGTTAGCAGACCTGCACCGGATTGCCAAGGAACAGTAAAAGTCAAATGGCTTTTAGAAAGGAGGCCTTATTCTATGAATTTACACGAAACAGCGATGGGGCAAAGATTTTTTAATGCTCAGCTCCCCGCACTGATCGACACACTCAAAGACATTGCAGCGGCACTTTCCCGCCCTGCACCATCTGCTATATCCTTTCCGGCAGACCCACGCTTTCTCACTTCGCTCTATTACGGCGAATATGAAGCAGATGTGTTCAAGCCCGATAAACGCCTCACACCTTTTAACCAGACAGTACAACAGAAAGAAAAAGCTCTGCTTCCGCTACTCTCCAGCGAGGCGTCCATCGCTTTTGAACAGTATCAGACTGCGGTACAATGCCGCAATTCTGCTGTATTGGAGCAGGCATACGCCTCTGGTTACCGTACCGCTGTGCAGATGTTTGCGGCAGGCTTAGGCCCACAGCCGCCAATACCGGAACATGAGGAGGATAGCAATGGATGAGAACAGACTGCCCGAACTGCCCCAGGAATCTTTTCGGCCAATGATTGTACAATCAGTTCAGCTGGAACAGTTTTTGGGGGAAGAACTGATTTTTTGCTTTCGGGATCTTGATGGCGTCCATACCTTTACTACCTGCTATGGCGATATCTACAAAACAGTCAACGCACTGCGGGACTATGTCCGGCTTTTGGAATCGGTGTGCGATCAGTGGGAGCTGACTGGATTCCATCGTGCTACCTATGAGTACCATGCCGAAAAGCTTCGTAAAATTGCGGATAAGCTGCAAGCTGGTATCGGCTACGACTATGACAAAGCCGTGGAAAGATGCAAAAAGAAACGAGCCAAAAAGTCCCACAGCAGCGATGTCGGGGAAGATGCCCTTCTGCTGACGGTACGGGCTGCTGGCAAGTCCACTGACAACGAAAAGGAGGCTGCGCCTTATGAGGAAGATCCCCCTTGGGAACCTGAACTCGAATAATCCTATAGAAACATCTGTTAAAAAGTATCATGCAAGCGTTGCCCGACAATCCCCCAGAGAACGGAACCGATTGCTGGCTTGCAAAAACTTTGCGTTTACCCACGCCAATGTGCATAAGCACTGCCGCCACTTCCGGCGCGGATAGCCGCCCGGAAGCTACCTACGGAGGATGTCTATGGAACGAGATGAACTACGCACCACTTTAATGAACCATCTGGAAACCCTGCGGCGCAATCTGCAGGTCGTATCCATGGAGGTGCTGAAAACCAAATACAAAAAACCATTTGATGCCCTGCGGCAAGACATCTGTAAAGCCGCTACCGCCTATACCCGCTTTCTGGTATTCGATGGTATGCGAATCAAACACAAATACTTTGATGAGGCTGTACCCTATATCGATACAGCTGTGAAGCAAACCAAGCGGCTCAAACAAATTTCAGATGCTGCCTTTCAGCGTCAGGATATTGACGAGATCGAATCACTCGCCCTTGCCCTGCGCAAAGAGATAGAAGCTGCTCTGCAGCCCTTCTATATGGGACATATGTGCCTTTATGTGACGCCGGAATGCTTTGACGACCCACCCAAGACACCGGAAGTCTACAACGATGCAACCGCCTGTGTCTGGCGGGATGGTGCATGGCAGCTTCTGGAGGATACCAGCAAAGGGTTCCTGCTCTTTGTTCAATCCAAATCCAAGGAGGAAGCTGCCGCATGAAAAAGACATCTCAGCAATATCTAAACAGCGAAGCACACGGTTATCTCATGGAGGCCAAAGCCTGCAAGCTTTTACTCAAAGACTTGGAACGCATCCGCGCCAAGCTCAGGCGGCATATCGAAAAAGAAGCTGCAGACCGCGAGGCAGAATTTGAAGCAGCTATGCAATACCATAGCGAAAGTGACATCCAGGAAGCCTACGGCTGGGAATTCATCAGCAAACAGCAGTATGAGCGCTATCTGGAATTGTTCCGTCAAGGCCGCAAGGCACTTGATGAACACAGTCCCACTGTTACAGAGCTGGCTCTCTCCATCCTGAACCGTATCTTTCAGGATATTGATAGAGACTGCCGCCAATGCGAGTTTGAAGCCCTGTCGCCGGAAGAACAGCTTGCCGAGTTGAAGCGTGCTGAAGAATCCAGGCAGGTATGGAAACAGTATATCGCCAGTCTGAAAGAAATGGTCGGCTCCATGACTGGAAATGCCAACGACCACACTACATCCAAAAATGCAGCAACTATACACAAGGAGGATGCAAAATGAAGATTCACGAAGATCGTTCTCATATGAATATTGATACCAGATGGTTTGAAAAAGGCTATGCCAAAGAAGATGTCCACTCCCTGCGCCTGCAGTCTCTATGCACCGAAGCAGAGGCAGCAGCCAACAAACAGTTTTATGACAGCCACACCCGCGAAGAATGGGAGCAGTATATCCGTCAGGCAAGTTTGGAGAGCAGCGCAGCAATGAAACCCGTCATGGAAGCCATCGCACAGGACTTTGTCTGCTACCAGTATGACGAAAATATCCCTGTGTCCTATGGCAGCGACCGATGGGATCTGTACTTCTGGTGTAATCCCTTTAATGACGCCGCAAACGCATCCGAACGGGATTTCTCATATTTCACGTTGACCTTTAACGAGCGTCAGACGCTGGAGAAACGAAGAAAAGTCTGTCAACAGGTGCTGGAGCTCCTATGCTCACGCTTTCAGGAGCATCCCCATCTCCATGTAGCCGTACAGTATTCCATATGGTTTGACCATCCGAAGATCCACGATGCGGTGGAGCGCGCAAAGCCCCGTCTGCATGGCCTGCGCTGTATTCAGGACCAAAAAGAAGGAAAGCTGCTCCTGCAGGACGGTGCCCTGCTCTTCAAGCCAAAATACGCAAAGAAATATACCCGCACGCTGAGCCAGAGCCAGATTTTGTCCCTTAGTTGGGAACTGGGCGTAGAGGACGGAGAGCCTGATACCGATGCGGCACCTGTTACCTTGCCTTACAAGAAATTTGGCGCCACGCACCCCATCCAGCTGCAGGTGACTTCCTACCTGAATGGAAACCTTGCCATACAAATGGTGACATGGGAAAGCGGCGACCCGGAACCCTGGGCGACTCTCACCGTCAACCTGCCCGGCCAACGGCAAAAAGACCATGCCTTTATCGACACCAATGCCGATTCGGAATTTCCCACCTGGCTCATCCGACATGGTCTGGCTATCCCAACCGGTCGCACCATGCAGAGTGGGTTCTGCACCTATCCTGAATATCGTTTTCGTGCCAACCGGCTGCAGGAGCTGGACCCGGAAGGGTATGCAGGCTACCTGAAAAACTTTGAAAGGCGGTGCAGTGCATGAAATATAAGGCAGTTTATGATGTACTGAATGAAAGGCGGCAGACTACCCCCGGTTTCTGTTACCATGACCGCAGCGGCTGGCATGCTTACCCCCAGACCCGCATGACCATGCAGTGCCCTTTATGGATTATTGCTGAAGATGCTGCCACGGGCAGGCGTCTGTGGATTACTCAGGAGGGCTCCCGATTTAGCATTTCCATTCGAAGGATGGATGAACAGAGGCATAACTATGGCCCTACCTATCGCATTACTTGTGAAAACAGGACAAGGCTGGCTCAGGTTCTGCGCTATCAGTTCGAGTCAAAGACTTTGGCTGTGTAGCTGACGATGACCAGAGAGGAACTGCATTCCTCTCTCTGCTCCGGTTTCCTTGTCCGGAACACACACTAAGAAGCACCGGCAATCTGCATTTTTGCAGGCGGCCGGTGCTTCTTTGGAGGAAAACACTTATGAATACTCTCGCATTTACACTGGGCGAACACCGATCCCAGCTGACTTTGAAAATCAGTACATATCCCAACGGCAATCTCGCCATCAAGCTCTATGAAAAGGATCACGGCATCCTGATTTTGTGGGAAAATCTTACCACCAACTTAACCGGAATCCGCCCCGACCACTGCGCTTTCATCAATATAAAAGCCACAGACGGACTTTTTCCGGCCTGGCTGTCAGACAATCACCTTGCGGAACCCACCGGACAAATTCTCGAATCGGATGGCTGCCTTTACCCTGAATACCTGTTTTATAGCAACGAATTGGATGCTCTGGATCATGAGGGGCATACCCTTTACATCCGGCAGCAAAAAGGCGAACTGGGACGCCGCTTTGAGCGGCTGTATATTGCCCTGCGCCGGCTGGCACGGGAAATCAACGGGTTTAGCTACACTGATTACAGCGGCTGGCGGTATCCAGATGGGGTTTCCACCACCCTGCCCCTCTGGATCGAGGCATCTGACCCTTCTCATGGCCGCAAATTCATCTTCACGCAGAAAGGTCCCGCACTCCAGACTACCATCCGCTATGCCGATGGTACGGAGAAACAGTGCATCTACCGGCGCAAAGAGGACATGGCTGCCGAGCTGATGACCATGTTTCAGGAGGAACTTCGTGTCTACCCTCCCTGGTCCAAAGACCGGAGGAAACGGTACGAATATGAAAGACAATAAAATAGGAGGACATCATCATGAAGATCCGTATCTACCCCAAATCCCTGTTAGAAACCATATGGCAACAGGATAAACTGCTGTTTACCCCAGAGGCAAAGCAACCACCCTTGTGTCTTCGGTGTGGTCAGCCGCTGGACCGCAGGCTGGTCATCAACGCCCTGAGCCGCTATGCAGATGTCCATATCTGCGAGGCGTGCGGTATGGATGAAGCCCTGCGTGATGCCAACCGTTGCCCACTCCCCCTAACAGAATGGGCAGCTGTTAAAAACGGTTTGAGCCAGCAGCAGACCGACTTTGAAGATCCGTTGCTGACTACTTCCTGCACCTTTGAAGATCTGTTTCAGCAGGGCTCCCGTCCTGCCAGCGAGATAGCCTATTCCCGTTCTGATTATGACGGATGGAAATGGTGGACCACCTGGCATCAGTGCCAAAAGGATACGCCTGTTCTGGAAGTTGCCCATGAAATTGATGCTTTCCAGAATGCGCTGTTCCAACTGCCGGAGTTTCTGAATTTGGACACCCTAACACGGTTCTGCCGAGGGTACGCCCAGCCCACCAGCGAGCCCACCGAATTCAATTTGTATTCGGAAACTGCTCACTTTTATATCTGGCTGCGGTTAGTCACCCGGCATCGAGATTATAATGCCTATGTGCATTACTATCTGAAAGGTTAAAAATTTACAACGCACCGGATACAGTATGCCTATCAGCTCTGTATCCGGTGCGTTTTTCTATGTACTCCCAAGTATATACGCATAAAAATATTACCTTTGTAAACTCATTTTAACCGCTATGATATAAAAACCACTGCAAACTTGACAGTGTAAAGATAACGAAGTACAATGTAGACAGTGTAAAGATTGGAGGATTTAGCATGGCACAGCAACGACAAACTTATCATCACAAAGACTTGCGAAATGCTTTGATTGAAACAGGTATTCAGCTTGTAAGTACAGAGGGAGTAAATGCTTTTTCTTTGAGAAAGGTGGCTGCGGCGTGTGGTGTCAGCCATGCTGCCCCTTACAGCCACTTTCAAAATAAAGAAGAACTGCTTGAAGCAATGCAACTATTTATCACAGATAGATTTTCTAAACAATTAGAAAGTGCCGTTCAAAAGAATAATAATGTTGTAGAAATATTGAAAGATATGGGGATAGCCTATGTGTCTTTCTTTGTAGATAACCCTGCTTATTTTCAATTTTTATATTCGCAATCCAACATAAAAATTGACTTATCGTTATCGATACCAGACGATCAAAACTATAAACCCTATATCATCTATAAAAATATTGTAAGTAAACTACTAGAGCAGTCGCACTATCCAGAAGAAAAGCAAAATGATATTATCATAACCATTTGGGCTTTTATACATGGTGTTACCTCATTAGCCACCATGAATAATGTAAATTATGATAATGACTGGAGGGAGAAAGTCATTGATTTTATGGATGTTTTTCAGCTTCCCTTTATAGATAATACAGGAGAAAAAATATGATTGGGATTTATTTTAGTGGGACGGGAAATACAAAATATTGTTTAGAAAAGTTTGTTGCTCTATATGATAGGAACATTGAAATAACTCCTTTAGAGGATGAAGGTACAATAGAAAAAGTTGCACATCATAAAGACATCATTTTTGCCTATCCAATCTATTACAGCAACCTGCCTAAAATAGTACGGGATTTTATCTGTGGAAATTCTGATGTATGGAAAGGAAAACACATTTTTATTATTGCAACAATGGGACTGTTTAGCGGCGATGGTGCGGGTGTATCTGCAAGATTGTTTAAGCGATACGGAGCACATATATGGGGTGGACTTCATTTGAAAATGCCGGATTGCATTTGTGATGTAAAAGCCTTAAAGCGTACTCCGGATCAAAATAAGCAAATTGTCATACAAGCAGAAGAATGTATAAAATCAGCAGTGTACAATTTGAAAAATGGCACTCCAACTAAAAACGGTTTAGGCTTTTGGTGTCATATTGCAGGTCTGTTAGGACAGCGGCTTTGGTTTTACCGTAAAACACAAGCGTATTCAGACAAAATACAGATAAATTCCGACACTTGTATAAAGTGCGGCAAATGTGCATTGGTATGTCCTATGAATAATTTGTCATTATCCAAAGGTAAGATTGTAGCAAATGGACGGTGTACCTTATGCTATCGGTGCGTAAATCAGTGCAGCAAGAAAGCAATTACTATTTTAGGAAAAAAAGTAATATCTCAGAGTTCTATCTATGATTTTGGGGATTAGCACTTTACATTTTACGAGGAGGTGAGCAATATGGGAAAACTTCTGGTTCTATCACTTTCCGACTGCGAAGAACATATTTTTAATAGGGTCATGGCAGCAATCATAGACGAACCAGAGCTTGACCGTATTGCTCTCCCGCTCTCTGATGCCAGTCTCTCCTTCCCAAATATTGAAATTCGGCTAAAGGAGCAGACTGTATTCTGCAGAGGTCAACTTGTCACTCTGACTCACCATGAATTTGCAGTTCTTGCATATCTGGCTCGTCACCCTGGCTGGGTATTCTCAGCCAGCCAGATTTACGAGGCTGTATGGGATAGAGACGGTGAAAACTGCGGAACCGCCGTTGCCAGTATCATCAGTCAGATCCGGCGCAAGTTGACGCCGGATACACCAAAGGGTGGCTATATCCGCACTGTACTGGGCAGTGGATATAAATTTGAATCCGTGATATAGGAAACGCCGGACATATGCTGATTGGCTCTGTCCGGCGCTTTTTTATATAAATCCTGTGTTACTTGAAAAAAACATATATAAATTCGACAAACGGCAGTCTACTCTTCCCCAAATAGACTATTTACAGTTTTGAACCGCAAGGCGGTGTAATATCCAATCCTTCAAGAAAGTGTATTCCCCAGTTACACATAGAATCCAATACCGGAATGATACTTTTTCCAAAGGCGGTAAGTGAATACAAGGTTTTAGGTGGTTTTTCTGGAATTACTTCTCTGTGAATCATGCCGCATTCTTCCAAATCGCGAAGTTGTTGTGAAAGCATTTTAGGGGTGGCTTTTGGAATTAAGCGTTGTAATTCCATGTAGTGCAAAGGTTTTTCTATCAAATGCCAAAGAATGAGAGGTTTATATTTTCCTCCAATCAGAAAAAGTGTGGCTTCCACTGGACAACTAAATTGATCTTTTTGATAATTCATTTTTATAAATTCACTCCTTTTTGGGTACTTTCTTTGAGGGAAGTATCTACCTGAAAAGTGCAATCTTGTTATTCTACTGCACCATGTTAAAATTAGTACGACGATTGAATATGGCAACTAAATTATACAACACCAAGAAAGGATTGACCATGATGAATTTTATTGAGATTGCAAAAAAACGGTATTCTGTACGCAATTACAGCAGCAAAAAGGTGGAAAAAGAGAAGCTTGATAAAATTTTGCAGGCTGCTCATGTTGCACCAACAGCAGCAAACTTACAGCCGGTTCACTTAATTGCAGTAGAAAGCAAAGAAGGGCTGGAAAAAATCAGCAAAGGGGCAAATATTTATAATGCTCCTCTTGCAATTATTGTATGTGCAGATCATAACAAAGCATGGGTTCGCCCATTTGACCAAAAACAAACCGGAGACATTGACTCAGCTATCCTAACAGACCATATGATGTTGGAGGCAACAGAATTAGGTTTAGGTACCGTATGGGTATGTTACTTTCAGCCTGATGTTATCCGGAAAGAATTTGATTTGCCCGATAATTTAGAGCCAATCAATATTTTAGTAATCGGTTATGGAAATGAAGAAGCTGCAGATACAGAAAGACATGACCATCTGAGGATTCCACTCACCGACTTAGTTTCGTATGAAAAACTATAACTGAATATAAGATGATTTCCGAAATGCTTCCGAACTTTCTTCAACTCATTGCTTCCAAAAGTGGTTGATGTTATAATTGCGGGGAAACAACTGAATAAAAGTGTCTTCGGGGCAGGGTGAAATTCCCGATTGGCGGTAAAGTCCGCGAGCGTAAAACGCACGATTTGGTGTAATTCCAAAACCAACAGTATAGTCTGGATGAAAGAAGATATGGTTAGATTTCCGCAGATTTTGAGAGGCTTACTTTCTTTTCTGTGGCCTAATTATAATGTTAACACCTGAAAGACCTTTTCTTTTGGGTGTTAATTTTTTGTCACGGAGGAAAGCAATTATGAACAGTAAAACAAAAAGAATCACCGCTATTGGGATGCTATGTGCAATCACTTATGTCACCATGGTTGTTGGCAGGATTCCGATTATTCTATTCTTAAAGTATGACCCATCAGATGTTATTGTAACTTTAGGCGGCTTTATTTGGGGACCGATGACTTCCTGTATCGTATCTGTCATTGTGGCAACCCTTGAAATGATTACAGTAAGCGATACCGGAATATTAGGTTGTATCATGAATATCGTACAAACACTATCTTTTGCGTGTACGGCGTCTATCATTTACAAAAAAAAACACACTCTATCTGGTGCACTGATTGGCCTGGCATCGGGGTGGCTAATAACGGTTATTGTTATGCTGCTATGGAACTATTTGATAACGCCGCTTTATATGGGGTATCCAAGAGAAGCGGTTGTGGAATTGTTACTCCCTGCCTTTCTTCCATTTAACTTGTTGAAAGGCGGGTTAAATGCATCCATTACATTTTTACTGTATAAGCCCATAGTTACCGCTTTGAGAAAAAGCGGATATGTTGCTACTTCGGAAAATGAAGCAAGACAAAAGCATACTGGTCTGCTTATATTGGCAAGCTTCATCATTGTGACTTGTGTTTTGATCATCCTATCAATGAATGGAATTATATGAGGATCGAAATGAAAGAAAATACGAATGCGCCTATTTACACACTAACGGGAATCGTTATACACGGCCGAGGTATTGGAAAGCATGTGGGGACACCTACCGCAAACATGGAGATAGCAAAAAATACATTTTTGCCAAATACAGGGGTATATGTGGCAGATATTCTTTTAAGCGACAAGAGATATTATGGTGTTACCCATATTGGGGCACGCCCTACACTTGATAATGATGATTCTGTTTCAATCGAAACACATATTTTTGATTTTGATAAGGACATATACGGGAGTACGATAACTGTCAACCTATATAAGAAATTGAGAGAAGTTAGAAAATTTAACGAATTATCCTTGCTGCTTGCACAAATTGCAAACGACCGGACAATGGCGCTAAAATTTTGGGGATTGAAGCAAGCAAGTCACACCTTACACATTGATGTTAACCGGCATTGTGTAATATTAGAACAGAAGGAAGTTTATTTATCAACAAACGAATTTGAAGTCCTTTATCTGCTGCAACAATCTCCTCAAACCACCTTCACAAAAGAGCAGATTTATGAAAAGATTTGGCATGAGCCTACAAATAACCATTTACACGCAGTAGAAAATACAATTTTCCAAATACGCAAAAGGCTAAAACCATATTGCAAGGGGCGCGAGTATATAAAAACTGTAATTGGCTACGGTTATAAGTTTAATTCTGGGTAAGGTGATATTTAAGCATTAGAACAAATGGCCCCAGTCCCAGAGTTTTGAAGTCTCTATATTCAGCAACCTTTTACAAATAGAAAAGGCTCTGGCACTATACCCCCATCTCATTTAAGATTTTCCAAAAACAGAACCACTGCTTATGCACATAAGGAGAAGAAAGGATGTGAACAATATGGGCAAATTTTTAATATTATCCGTTGCAGACCACGAAGAACATATACTCAATAAAATTATAGAAGCTATTGCAAACGAACCAGAACTTGACCATATTGCTCTCCCACCCTCTAACGCCAGCCTCTCCTTTCCAGACCTTGAAATTCGGCTAAAGGAGCAAACTGTATCCTGCAACGGTCAACTTGTTACTTTGACTCACCATGAGTTTGCTGTCCTCGCTTATCTGGCTCGTCACCCTGGCTGGGTATTCTCAGCCAGCCAGATTTATGAGGCTGTGTGGAATGTGGACGGTGAGCACTGCGGAACTGCCGTTGCCAGCGTCATCAGTCAGATACGACGTAAGTTGACGCCGAATATGCCCAAGGGTGGCTATATCCGGACTGTACTGGGCAGCGGATATAAATTTAACAGTTCTCCCCTTTAAGTCAGTAAGAAAGGCTCCGAGGCCGTAAGGATCTCGGAGCCTTTCTCATTGACTTAAATCTTAAACAATTTAATCGCCTTCAACAAAATAATGCTCAATTCCTGATACAGATCCTCATCCAATGCTCCATCAATAATGGCATACTTGAGCAGCAATGGCCGGTACATCTGTAAAATCGCCGTAATGGCATCCTCGTTTCCAGCCTTGGCGCTGAGAAGCAGACATTCAAAATTCATCTCTTGTCACCCCCTTCAATACTCTTTCTAATTTTCTGAATCGTCCTGTAGTAAAGCGCCGCTGCCCCTTTATAAGACAGTCCAAACTTTGCTCCCAAAGTATCAAAATCTTCTTCCTCCAGCGTTCGGGCCAGAAATATCTGGCGCTCCCGTTCATTGAGTTTTTGCAGGGCCTCCAAAAGCGCCCCATTCTCAATCACATCCATAAGCGGCAATTTGTCCAAAACCACTTCCTCCGAGCTGGGTTCGGATTCGTAGACCACTTCCACAGTACTCTCTATACTGCTGCGCTTATAAAGCTGGAGCAAATAATCTTTTCTACGGCGCTTAACCGCCGACACCAAATATGCTGTAAATCTAAATTGCAGGTCATCTTCTGCCTGTCCATTATTCCGTTGCCACATGGCTTTACCTCCAAAAGTCTCAAGAATTCCGATGGATTTCCTGAGCTTCTGGCGGTGACCTGCACCGGGCCAAAGCTGGTTGATATAGAGAAAAACAGCCAGCTTTGTACCAATGGACAAAACCAGCTGTTTCTTGAATTTCTGCATCGAGCAGTTCAATAGATGCCGTTCGGGCAGGTGGAGGTTTATCTTTATGTGAAGAAAACTCTCTTGCCCTGCCTCGACGATATGCCCCTATTGAGAGCCGTTCATGAAAAGCCGTGTGTCCTGGAGTTATGAAAGCAATGAACTGCTCGATGTCGTGGAATCCTTTCTCCATAACACCGTTACTCCCTGTCCGCAGTTATGCGGACGGCACACAGGCGGCCTGCATCATCCCCTTTCTTTCGCGATATGGCAGCGCAACGCTGCCGCCTTGCTGATAATTGTTAAATTGTAAAATAATACTTTTTTCAAATGCTGTTCCAGCTATTCTATATTAAAACAGGAGGCGGCCTTTATCCCCATCATCAGGATAAAGACCGCCCTGTACTTCCGATTTTCATTGGGTATCGTACTGATCTCATACCCCCACCTCCGCTTACCGAATTTTCATTGATTTTTGGGATTACTGCCATAATTACAGTGTAACTGACAGTTTTCGGAAACCTTTGGAGTAGCGTTAGAATATCCTTCGAGGAAAGAGAAAATCATTCGACATTATATAACAAAACAAGCTCCAAAACAGTCATAGCATTCTCCCACTTTGGAGCTATTCCTTTATTATTTCCATAAAGTTGTATCTTCTGTCGTTACCTGTGCCGTATCCGGATGGATATAAATGATTTGAAGTCCTTTCTTTTTGGCATAGTTGATAGTCTGCTGAGTTCCGGATCGCACATTGTTTGCATTATCATAAACAGCCACCATACAACCGGCCTGATCCACCATAAAGTAATTGCGTTTTTTATAATTCTCACTTGATGGCATTTCACCCAGAATTAAAACCTTCGCTGCATATTTGCGAATAAACTTCATTCTCTTTTGGTGCCAATCATCCCAGTCTGCATCATATCCCTCAAAGGGGAGAGCCAGACACAATTTCACATCTTGATACGCTGTCTGTTCTTTCATACGCAACAGGATCTCTGCCGCCCACATATCAGTTCCCATTGCTCCCCCAGCCCAAAAGCATCGCACCCCCTGATTATAAAGCCGTATAAACTGTTCCTGCAAACACTTTTTGATCCGCTGGCAGCGCTTGTCCTTTTCGTTATATTTGAACTTGAAACGAGTCGGCCTATGGCCTGTAATTACACACGAAAAACTGTTCATATGATTCTCCTTTCCCAGTATCCATCTTCGTCTATTATACTTGCCATAGACGAGATAAATCAACCATGACCGCTTAATAATCCATGTCATAGCGGATAAAATGTAACTATGGCATGGAGGTGACGCATGGATAATCTACTAAAAGATATGGGTAAACGGATCTTCGACCGGAGGAAACAACTGAATATGACCCAGGAAACTCTGGCAGAGCTGGCTCATGTCACACCACAGACCATCTCCACCGCAGAACTGGGACAAAAGGCTATGCGACCTGAAACAATCCTCAAAGTCTGTGATGCGCTCAACATCAGCACCGAGTACTTGTTGCGAGGCATCATCACAGAAACAGATTCCTCCCTTCTCATGGCGAAGATTTCCACACTAACGCCCAAGCAATACAGGCATTTTGAAGATATTTTAGACAGCTTTATCGCGGCCATACAGGAAGAGGCATAGGAGCATCACTGGCTCCCATGCCTCTTTTGATTATCCTCTGCTGCGGAATGCAGATAAAGCGCTGGCAATCAGACTGCGTGTTCTATCGTCCATTTCAGTCTCATCCCCCGCCTCCTGTGCATCCGAAACAACCATAGGCGCTACTGGCTTCTTCCCTGTTCTGACTGGATGAATCTGCTCTTCTACCTTTTCCCGTCCCATCCCTTCCTGCCGCAAAATCTCTTTGACGATAGCCACCACCGCTTCTTTGCTGATGACCGAAGCATTTAGCGGCTGCGGCTCCTGCCCAAAGTGCTCATTATAGTAAACCACTGCATTTGCCACATACTGTGCTTTTGTGCGGGGACTCTGCAGCTCCAGTAATCCAATGGCAGTCTCGTGTATAGGATCTCCCTCATTAAAGCGCAGTGTAAACCGTCCCCGTTCTTTTTTCTCGCCCATACCATCACCTGCCTGCTGTTTCAATCCGGTACAGATACTCATATCCATCCGCATTTGCATTGATTTTCGGTACAAAGAATGGTGTTCCCACCTTGCCCGAAGTTTCAATCTGCCGCTTCAAAAGAATGGCGCCACCGCCTACAAATACTACCTTGCAATATTGCAAGTCTATCATACGCTCTCGCAGTGTGCTGAACAGGTCACTGATAAATTCCTGCGCCATCTGTTCTGTCAGCCGTATGGCTGCATCCGGATATTTGGTCTTTTTCCCCATCAAGATGGCATCCACATCCCCTTCATCCAGCAACAGGTCCAGTTCCGAATTCACCTTGGAACGCACCTTATTGTATAGCAGGATCACACCATTTTCTAACGAATCGCAAGAGGTAAGGTCGATTTCTCCGTTTTTCATCAGCAAATAGTCCGCAGTGAACCCACCAATATCCAGGATTACCGCTTTTGGCTCCTCCACAAGCGTATGGAGCATGGTGGCCGCTGCTGCGTAAGCCTGGGGAAAACAGGCAACATCTTCAATATAGATGGTGTACGGCTTGCCCTGCACCTCAAATTCTACCATTCCCCGCTGCCCAAAGTATTGCGTAAACCGCTCCACCTGGGCACCAAAGTGTGCCGGTGGCAGTCCTACTGCCAGTTGGATACGCTGAACCTCTGTGGAATATGCTCCCCTCGCTTCAATTTCACCAGCCAGCGCAAATAGGGTCAGGATAAAGAAGCGATCATCCTCCGTTTTATCTTTCCGATAAGGAATCCGCTCAGTAGACAGCGTATAGTAGGTATTCTGATACCTCAGCACATTCTGTCCAAAGGGACGGGTGACACTCTGCTTCAGACCGGACACAAAGGGGTTGCAATGAACCGTTTTAATTTGTTTGTTGCCATGATCAACGCCAATAAGCATATGTAATGCCTCCTTCTTACTTTATACATATCCTTTACGCCTATATGACGCCTATTCTCAACAATCACGCACTATTTTCAAGAAAAGAAAAAGCAGGAGACCTATATAGAGGTTTCCCACTTTTGGCTACTGCACAGTATGCGCAGATAAAAGATTCGATTGTTCTATTCTGCCATACCCTGCGGAACTTCAAATTTGTATCCGCTCCCTAAAACAGTACGGATATAACCCGCCTTCGGCATATCCGGTGTCAGTTTTCTGCGGATCTGACCAATGACGCTGGCAACGGCTGTTCCGCAGTTTTCACCATCCTCACCCCACACTTCTTCATAAATCTGCCCGGCAGAAAATACCCAAGACGGGTGGTTTGCCAAGTATACCAATGTCGCAAATTCCCGATGGGTCATAGAAACCAACTCGCCGTTTCGGTGTACCGTTCTCTCCTTCAGGCGAAGCTCCAATCCCGGGAAAACAAGAGTATTACAAGGGTGAGATGACACAATATGGTCAAATTCTGGCTCGGCTGCAATAATCTCCATAATTCTGCTAAGTATGTATTCTTCATGGTCTGTTACCGATAATACAAAGATTTTTCCCATATGTCCCTCCCTTATTCATAATTAGAATCCTGATACCCTGCAGCCAATATAAAGTTTACTTGTTTATTTCAATAATAGCGACTGTTCCGTTTTTATCCAGCAAAGGGGTAATCCCCATATCATGGACAAGGTAGTTTACACCTATTTCGGTGTCTACAACAATACTCAAGGAAGTTCCCTGTGTATAGATTGTTTCAAAGCGCTTTTCTTTGTTTGCCATAGTAATCCACTCCTTTGCATAGTGTAAGGTATCAGCATTTCTAATTTATTACTCTATGATAAAGACCAAATGTTGCAGAAATCTCCTAACCACTTTCTTTTTCGGCAAGAAAACAGGCGGAATTGCTTCATTTTTGTAGCAATTCAATTTTTATCTCATTTCAGGCCGAAGAATAACCCGTTTGAATAAGAACATTGTTGCACCAAAATAGGTCAGGTAGATTGCACAGAATAGCAGGATCGTCACCAGACCATAAAGAGGTACAAGTCCCTGCTGCAAGATTGCCTCTCCGAAAAAGAACTGTGCCCCTGCTATCAGCAAAACCGTCAGCAAAAGAGGGAATAGTAGTGGGATCAAAAAGACTGTGGACAGTTCCCTGCGGATCAGGGAAGCCTGCCTGTGCCCCGGTACACCCAAACGGTCAATGACTGCATAATTCTTCTGGTTTTTGTCTATGGCAGAAAGCTGCTCAAATGCAAGAACCGAGCAGGATAGAATGATGAAAATAATGCTTAAATACAATCCGCAGAACGAAATAGCTGTAAATCCCGTCAGCGAATTGGCAACGCCCCACATCTTTACTGTAACACCCATCGTTACTTTTTCCGGGAGCTGTTGACCGGACTGCAATTCCGGCTGCCATTTCCCACTGTTCAGGAATTGCTTCAAGTCGCTTTTCAATTCCGGGTATCCGCCATCTTCCAGTTTCATCGCCAGACGGATTTTTTCTCCGACTAATTGTGAAGCTGCTTCATCCGGCAGAACAAGTACATATCCCTTCGTTCCGGCCATTTGATACTGCTCCATCGGCTCCGTCAGGATTGGTGTCTCTGCAATAGTCAAGGTTCGACCATTTAATGTGATCTCCGGCTGCTGCTTCAAGCCCTGCCGGATTCCGTCCATATAGTTCCATGTATCACAATGAACCAAAAATTCGTTGTTGCCCATGACAACAGGAGAAAGCCCCAGGATTTCACGCAGATGGTTATAGTCGGACAAGGACAAGGCTTCGATTGTATTTTCAGGAACCGCATACAGATAATAGATCACAGAATCCTCGACTTCACAATGCTCCTCTGTAAAGGAAACGATGGAATCCATGCTGGATTTTTCCAAAGGTGCATCAATCGCCACGCCTGCATCATAGGGATAATAGGCTTTCATGTTGGCTTTGTAGCCTGCCCCCATGGTAAGCCCCACAAACATGGTTGCCAGGGATATGGTCAACAGGATCGCCACCACAGCCATTGTCCGGCCAGCAGAATGGATGCGCCGCCCAATCTGCCCCAGGAAGAACAGATTTTCTTCTTTGTACTTATGGCGCAGATTTTGTTTTGCAAATCGGTGCAGCAAAAGCGGAATCTGGCGATGCAGCTCGTAAACACCCACCAGAATGAGCAGGCAGGCTCCGCCAAGGTATAAAAATGCTTCATTGGTTTGTGTCTGAAGCATCCGCCCAAGCAAAATCACGCCTGCAACCATTGCGGCTATTGAAAGCAATACTACCAAAAGACTATGGCGGAATGATTTGAAATGGTATTCTTCATTCTTGCGGTTATCATACAGCAGATCGATTACTTTCTGATGCCGGATAATCTTTGCTGCTCGGAGCATCCCAAAACCATACATCAAGGCAAAAAACAAGAAGGTTACTGCCCAGGCCCGGAGGGAAAAAGAAACCTGATAGGTATGTGGCGCCTCAAAGATATTTTTTACCACCTGATTCAGCAAACCGGAAAGCCCTGTGCTAACCAAAGAACCAAGTAGAAAGGCCCCAGTGCCGATGATACTGTTTTCAGCAAGGAACAAATTCCGTACTGTCTTTGCTTCCATGCCAATCAGTTCGTAGGTTGCAAACTCCTTTTTCCGTCGTCCCAGCATAAAGCGGATCGCATAACTGATCACAAACGAGGACATAAAAGCAACCAGAGCTGACATAAGCAAAATTCCAGTCGTCAGCATTGACATATTTTCTGCCATAGCAAGAACATCCGATGAAAAGCCCAATGCCAAAAATGAGTACATCAATGCCGCAGTCAAGGTAAGCGTCACAAAGTAAATGATATAATCCCGCAGGCTTCTGCGGATATTTTGAATTGCTAACTTCCAGTACATATCTTCCTCCCATCACCTTACGCTATCGTAGTTATTGCGAATTGAACGCTGGAACAGCAGCCATGTACTGAGAAAATAGCAACTCAGTAGCAAAGTGAAAATCCCGACAATGATACCTATTTGCCGCATCAAGGCTCCGTAGCCAATATAAGCTGAGATTTCAGCAGAAACACTTTGAAGAAAATAGCCAATCGCAATCATTGCTAAAACGATTGCCGCTGTGATCGGCATACCAAACCAAACACCAAGCTGTTTTAGAACCAAAGTATGCAAGTCCTTCTCTTCCACTCCCATTTTTCGCAGAACCGAAAATCTGTAATTATTTTTTTCTGCATCTAAGAGCTGTTGAAGAGCCAGCACGGTAAGACACATCACCATCAGCACAATTGCACTATAAATCAAAGACGCTTTTAGGATAAAGTTAAGGGCGATTGTACGGTTCACTTCAGTAGTATGGATTGTTGTGCTGTATCCTGGCAGATTGTCTTTACCGGGATCTTCTGGATAAGAACTCACCAGAAGTTGTTCCAGCATTTCTGCCGTTTTGAAGGGAAGTGGATATTTGGTCATCACAAACCGATTGCTCTGCACCGGAAGCAAGGCTTGAGCTACTTCGTCAGGTATGATATACACCACATCTGTATAAAGATTATAGATGGATTCCCCCACAGGCTCCTGAAACACGGCGTTCTCACTGAGTTTCAGGGTGTCTGCGTCAGTTTCCAGTAAGGTATGCTCAGCGATGTAGTTTTCAATATCCTTGTCCTCTGCCGCACGATGCCAGTGGGTAGCAAATTCATCCGTTTGTAAGATAATAGGTTCATATCCCAACATTTTCCGAACAGCGTTATAATCCTTCAGTGCAATTGCCAAGGGGGGAAAATCGTACTTTACCCGCTGATGAAAGTCGCTTTTTTGGGGAAGATATTCCGAAAAAGTCAAATCATCCTTTATCGCTATGTTGTTTTGTTCTATGAACGCAGTAATTTCCCCATAGTCTGTATCCGGAAGATTTTCCACTTCATAAACATCGTTGTAGCGGCTTGAAATTTGAATATCATAGACTGCCCGACTATCCAAATAGCCCAGACTCCATCCTGTCAAAACTGGCGCAATGACAAATAAGCAGATAGAAAAAGTCAGGGTCACACAAATTATCGTCATCGTTTTTGTATTGGTAGCCAGCTTAGAGGAAAGCTGTCCAAACAGAAATAAACTCGTATTGTGATATTTGCGGGACACTTTAGACTCCTTCCAGTATAGGAGCGCCGCATTCGATAAATAAATGACTGCGGAAATGATAAACAAAATATCCGCAACCCCAAACAGCAAATATTGATTCAGAGTTGGGGCGTCAAATCCAAGGAAGTAGGCTTTTTCCAGTTCTGCGATGGAAAAAATGGGGATAGCGGTCAATACAGCACCAGCCAGAAGCCCGCAAAGATATCGGGAAAATCCTATTTTTCTGTGTAAAACAGCACCTGCGATTGCCCAAAGCAGCGTCAGTGCAGGGAAAAGGACATTCCCCCAATACATGAGTTTTACAGGAAGCGGATGCCTGGGATCGAAGTAAAAATGATATTTTACAGCACCTACCTCCAGCATCCACAGCAGCATAATACCATAGAAAATACAGATCATCGGCATCCATCTGCTTTTATGAAGCGGTTTTTCATTCTGACGGTTTGCCGTCATAAGCTCAATAATCCTGCTTTTGTTGAGAATCCTGACATTCCCGACTCCAACCAGAATCTGGCAAACAACAAAGAAGCCCACGGTCAGCAGCACGGTATCTGGAAAAAAAGACCAAGAAAAAGCGTAGGGTTCCCCAAAAGACGCAAGCAGCATAGCCGTAATGACCTGAGAAACGATCATCCCCAGAAGGATTCCCACCGACACAGAGAATATGAGCAGGAAAAAAGTCTCTCCAAAAAAGAGCAGTCCTATGGTTTTTTGCTCCATTCCAAGGGTTGCCTCAACTGCAAACTCCGATTGTTTTTTTCTCAGCATGAAACGATTGACATAGTGGATCAGGAACAAAAGAAGCAGACTAATCCCGCAAATTGCCAGTTTCATACCTCCAGCCAGCAGGGAAATATTATATTCCGCACCGATGGTCGGATGATAATGGGTGCTGCTGATAGACAAAAACGCATAGAACAGGGTGACACAGAGTGTCATGGTCACAATATAAATCAAATAGTCCTTCACAGACCGCTTTGCATTTTTGAAAATGAGTTTAGCGTACATCGCTCATGCCCCCTCCCATCATGGTGAGGACATCCAGGATTTTTTCAAAGAAAGTCCTACGGGAATCACCGCCCTTACGGATTTCCGTGAAGATTGTCCCATCCCTTAAAAAGAGAATACGATTGGCGTAACTTGCCGAAAAAGCGTCGTGTGTCACCATCAGGATTGTGGCTCCGAGATCTTCGTTGATACTCTGGATCGTAGAGAGCAGCATCTGGGACGAGTGACTGTCTAACGCACCGGTGGGTTCATCCGCCAAGATCAGCTTAGGCTGGTTGATAATGGCTCTGGCACAGGCGCACCGCTGCTTCTGACCACCAGACACCTGATAGGGGTACTTATCCAGAATATCCGTGATATTCAGCTTTCCGGCCATTTCCCGCACCCGTCCATCAATCTCGCCTGCTGGAACCTTGTTGATGGTCAGCGCCAGGGCTATGTTTTCCGAAATGGTCAGCGTGTCCAGCAGGTTAAAATCCTGGAAAACAAAGCCAAGATTTTCCCGACGAAACCGGGCAATCTGTTTTTCATTGATTTCCGTCACATCGGTCCCATCCAGATAGATATGTCCCGCACTGACGGTATCAATTGTGGAAATACAGTTGAGCAGGGTGGTCTTGCCGGAGCCGGATGCTCCCATGATTCCGACAAATTCTCCCTCTTGAACGGAAAAGCTGATGTCCTGAATTGCTTTTGTAACATTCCCGCCATTTCCGTAATATTTTTGGATATGATCCAGTTTCAAAATTTCTTTCATTGTTATCACCTCTGATCTCTATTGTAGAATAAGAACGACTTCGTTTGTATCAAATTTTCTTACAAAGTTCTAACAAAAATGTAAGAAGTGCAGAACGCTTTTCAGTCCTGCACTTCATGAATCAGACAGTTGATGTGAAAAGAAAGGGAAATGGCTGTGCCATGTTCCGACGACTCCGCCGTAATGCCAATACCCAGCTTTTCACAAAGCCGTTTGCATAGGTACAGACCAATTCCTGTGGATTGCTGTACCATACGACCATTCTGACCGGTAAATCCCTTTTCAAAGATGCGAGGCAGATCGGACGCAGCAATTCCGATTCCATTATCCTCCACGACAAGGACAACCTGATCCTGCCGTTTATGGGTAGAAATGCGGAGGATCGGCTGCTCAATACGATACTTGACCGCATTGGCAATCAGTTGGTTCAGAATAAAGCGCACCCACTTTTCATCTGAATAAACCGTATCCTGCATTTCCTCCACTTCCAGGTGCATACCACTTTGGAGCAATAGATATTTGTTATCTGCAATCGCCTGATGCACCACCTGAGACAACGCCATTTCCCGAACGGAATAATCTTTCTCTGTATGCTCGCTTCGAGCGTAGTAAAGAGCCTGTTCGGTAAAACGATTCGTCTTTTCCAGTTCCAGCAGGAGTTCCTTTGTCCAGTCCGTCCGATGATTTTCACATAGGAGTTTCATGGCAGTAATAGGGGTTTTGATCTCGTGAATCCATTGCTCAATGTATTCCTTGTACTCCAGGCGTTCCCGCTCGACCTCTCCAATCTGCTCCAACATGGATTTTCCAGCCATTTTCAAAAGCTGATAGTAAACCTGATCCTCAGCCTGTTCCGGCAACTCCATCACTTCGGAAATGAGGTATCGTTCTGAAAGCTGTTCCGCCATATCCAGAAGTTTTTTCATCTGCCGCTTCCGTTTCCAGTAAGTAAGGACAAGTCCAGCCAACAAAATCAATGCCCATACAATCAGGATCAATAATACTGCGGAAACCGAGTTGCCGCACACCAGTAGAAATACAGTGAGCGCAGCCATACAAACAAGGTTCGTCAGCAGAAATGGCAGTCTGTTTTTCCAATATCGTCTGCTGTTCATATCGTGTACCCCTGTCGATGCTTTGTCTTAATAAAATCTGTCAGACCAATGCCCGCCATTTTTTCCCGGATACGGTTGATATTAACGCTCAAAGCATTGTCATCCACATATAACTGATTGTCCCACAAATACTCAATCATATCTGCACGAGAACAGATTTTTCCTCCGTTCTTGAAAAGGTAATAGAGAATTTTCAATTCGTTCTTGGTAAGTTCTACGCTCTGTCCATTATAGTCTAAACTGCTGAATTCCATATGCAGCACTGCATCTCCATAGACGATCTGTTCCCGTTGCTGTGTGGGATAGGCTTTTTTCAACAGAGAAGCAATTTTCGCAAGCAGGATTGCTGTGTTATAGGGCTTCGTGATAAAAGCATCTCCACCCAGCATGATGCTGTTCAGTTCGTCCATATCCGTGTTGCAGCTTGTCACAAAGATGATTGGTACTTCGGAAAATGTGCGAACCTCGGTGCAGAGAGAAAAGCCGCTGATTCCCGGCAGCTTGATGTCCAGCAAAACCAAGTGTGGTTGTTCAGCTTTGATCCGGTCGATCACATCAGAAAAATCTTCCGGAGCCACCGTTTCATAGCCGTTACTTTGCATCAGCGTTTTCAATTCATTCCGTATCAACGGATCATCTTCTATTATCAATATTTTTTCTTTCATATCAGCCTCCGTGAAGAAAACTACTATATGTAGTTGCTCATGCTCCCATTGACATTTGCATCAGGCGAATATAAAAATGCAGCCTTAATGCGTTAGGAACCTTGTCCCTCAACAAATGAAAAATGGTAAACTTATATTTCTTCAACATCAATGACATTATATCCTCTTTGTTTTAATGCCTTTGCAAACAAGCCCATTCCGGGAATTAACTTCCCAGTGAAGCTACCATCATATATCTGATTAACACCACAGGTAGGACTTCTGGATTGTAATATAACTAAATCAATCTCTTCATTCTGAATTTTCGATAATGCAACTGCCACTGCTTTATCATATTCTAAACTAACATCATTTCCGTTTTCATCAACTACTCTCCCATCCACAATTTCTGCACAGGATCTGGGAATTTTCATACCTGCTAATACTTCTGGGCAGATAGAAATAACTTCTTTATCTTTCAAGAAATTGATAGCCGCTATATTTTCGTTGTTTTTCCCATTATATTTACAGTTCACTCCCATAATACAGGCACTAACCAATACCTTCATCCTTTTCGCCTCCCTAAGCTTTCAATCAAAACCAATTCACTTTTTCTGCTCTAAATTGAGGAGTATCGCCTTCCTGGTATGGATTATAGGTATTGCGATTACACCCAAATTCTTTCAACGACTTTATTCTATTATCCTCTGTCCATTCAACCAGCGAGATTCCATCAAATTCCTCTATACTTCCATTGTTCATTTCATTTTTGAAATACCACTCTACAATCGTTTGATCTCCCTTATGGAAGAATTGCTTGATTTTCCAAACAACTACCTTGCCACGGGTATTCCATTCCTGAAACCAATGCTTTACTGTTTTTCGGTTGTTATACTGGGGACTCCAACTTTCTGTATAAATCACATCTTCTGCAAATATATCATCAATCCCCATATCCTGCTGATTGAGCCACATATCAAACCATAGTCGGATTATTTTTTCTCGTTCATTCATGATATAAACACCTCACCATTCTTTTGTCTTACCTTCGCGTTTGTTCTGCATAACCTTGGTTTGATATACGAGAACAGGAATCAGAGAAACCAGGGCAAGCACACCAAAAACTACCGAGCGTTTTGCAACCGCAAATATTGCGAACATGAGCAGTATCAGCAACCACGGATTACGCAGATTTCTGTAATAGTTTTCCTTGTCCTCATAAGAAGTATGAAGTTCAAATGGCTTACCGTCATTATCCTTTTCTACAATCAACAGTTCCCGGTTAAAGGTGGTGGCATTTGTTGCTATGCGTCCTCCTCTTTCAGCCCATGGCCGTAGACGCACTTTACCAACAGAGTAGTTCAGGTTGATGTTTTTATAAAATACTTTGTAACCCATCCCCTCTAAAAACTCATGATAATCTGACGCATCGACCTTCGATTTTTGCCCGATAAACTCCACACAGTATTTTACCTGATCCGGTTTACACTCCTCAAATTCATACAACATTTTTTCCGCCCGAATCAGACGATAGCCCTTTTCAGACATTTTATTCAGCCAATGTTCCTGGGCAGTCAACAAACCGCCAAAGAAACGATAATACTTTTTGCTCATACTGCACCTCCAATAATTCCATTAGCCACGCCTACAAGTTCATTGAGCCTTATAAGTTCCTTTTCTGCAATTTCTTTTCCTTGCGTTGTAATGAGATATTCTTTTTTCCGTCCCGCACTATCTCCAAAAGGTGCAATCCAGCCTTTTTCCTGCAACGAGTTCAACGCACCATATAAAGTACCTGCCCCCAGCGTGAGCCGCCCTTTTGTACTATCTTCAATAAATTGCATGACAGCATATCCATGTTTCGGGGTATAGAGGGAGAGCAAAATAAAGAATGTCACCTCTGTGAGCGCACCACCTTTCGCATTGTCTCGCATAACACCTACCTCCTCATTACGGTTACTGTAATAAATATATCACTAACCGTAATAGAAGTCAATAATGAGCCAAAATATAACGACAAGCCTAAAAAGCGGGGCAGCACGCTGCCGCCCCGCCAATCCTATACGGTTATTCCATCGCTCGCATTTCTTCCACAAGAGATTGATTTTTCTGTCTGCGCATTGTCCAGAAGGACAGGATAACCTCCAGGCCAAACAGCACCAGAACGAACAGCCCCATTTGCAGGAAAGGGAACGAATATGGCATTGCTACATGGAAAGTCATTTCGCTGAATTTTCGGGCAGCTATCACTGCAATCGGGAGGCCGACTGCCAGAGTTGCCAGCGCAGCAGAAAAGGCATAGCAAATCCCCTCATAGATGGTCATTTGACAGAGCTGCTTTCTGGTCAGACCGATGGCGCGAAAGACGCTGTTTTCCCTCTTTCTGGACATCTGATTGGAGAGTGTGGTATTGATGAGATTGACCACGCCAAAGAGGAATACCAACCACGACAGCGCCTGAAGCCCTCCGAAAACAACCCTGTTCTCTATTTCCTCATAATCCTTATGTATCCCAATGGTATCCAATTTAAGATCCGGATTGGAAGAAATGATTGCATTCAGGCTGTTTTCAATCTGCTCTGCCTTTTTAGGATCACCGACAATGCTCCAGGAATAATCAAAACAATCGATCATCGGCATTGCTTCCTGAAACAGCTCTTTGGTTGCAACCATGCAGGTGCTGTCCAATGCCAGAGGACCATGACCATTTTTAAGCCCATCGTTTATGAGCAGACCGGAAACAGTGACAGGAATCTCTTGATCCCCTATGGTAAGTTTGATAACTGACCCCACATCTACACCGATCATATCTTCTGCATAATCCATATCAAGTGCAATGCTATGGGAATCTTGAGGCAAATTCCCCGACACAAGTGCCGCTTCCATTTGATCCCTGTTTCGGTCACTCAACAGATCGCACATTCCGCCGGAGGAGCTTTCCTCATTTTCAAACCGCACATGAACCGCCTGACGATTTTCTATCACATCCGTTACGCCGTCTACGGCCAGCACCTCCTGCCGAAGCGTTTCATTCAACGGATTTCCTTCCGACATCACCTCATATTCTGATTTTTCGGAATGGATATAGATTTTATAATCCCCATCCGGGAAAAACTGTCTTGCGATCCGCTCCGGCGAGCGGACCAAAAGAATCGATGCCGTCACCAAAAGGATCACGCCGCCCAGACTCAGGGAAGCCACGATGCTGATCGTCTTTTTGCGGTCACGCCTGAAATTTGCAATTCCCATGGAGAGCGGATTTAACCGCATATTCTTCTTATGTGTGCGCGTCTTTCCGCTCTGACTGCCGGTAAAGCGGACTGCTTCAATCGGGGAAATACCAGCGGCAATCTTTACCGGTCTGCGGATGGCAATAGACACCATAAACCAGCCAAGCAGTGCCGTCAAAACAATCGCAGCTGCATAAAACGGCAGATAAAACCCACGGGAAAACAGGGCAAACCCGGCTGCACATCCCAGCAAAATACCGATTCCAATTCCAGCCCAGCCTAAGAAACGGCCTTCTTTTTTGACAATACGGCGGATCTGCTTTGGCGTTGTGCCGATCGTCCGAAGCTGTCCATAGCTTTGGATTTTGTCATTGATCGAAATTCGGAAGATACTTTGTATTACCACATATCCTCCGATGATGACCAAAACTGCGATACCGGCAACCAGCGCCAGCATACTGACATTCACAGGCTGCTTATAGAACTTCATATAGCTGAGGTTCATGACCGGCATTTCCAGCTGATATTCTTTGGCAATCTCCCGGCTGCGGGCAGTCAGCTCATTTTCATCCATCTGCTGCTCATTCTGAAAATGCACATAAGCGCGATAGTCAGCGGGGTCATAGCCGCTCCATCCTTTCAAAGCTTCTTTGGAAAGAAGGATGGAACAGCCATTTACCTCTTTTTCCTTATAGCCTTCCAGAATACCAGTCACCGTATATTCTCCGTGAAAGCTCTCACTGTCCAACATAACCTTTTCGCCAATCCCGGCGTCTGCACCGTATTCGGAAAGGAAATAGCGGCTGACCGCCACCTCATCCTCCTTTTGGGGCAGGCGGCCCTCCAACAGTTTCATCTGGTCACGGGCAATATACATCGTTTCCTCATCACAATAAATATAGGAGGCGTTGTATCCCTGCTTGGCAGGTTCCACAGCCAGCATATAATACTCTCCTACCCTTGAGAAATCATCCAGCCCTCTCAGGGTGGACACATCTTCCTCAGTAATCCCGGTATAAACCGCCTCATAGGTATCCTCCACATGATTTTTCTCTATCTGCCGGGCAGACAAAGCCATCACAATCGAAAAGCAGATCAGACAGGATGCCAGCGCAACGGCGATCACCACCATCAGATTCCGGCGCTTCTCACTTTTCAAACTTTTTCTTGCCAGTTTCCTGACAATATTTCCTGTATCATTCTCAAATGGTACTGTCATTTTGATCATCTCCTTTAAGTCTTATATTTCTGCTGTCAGCAAAGCGGCGGCTTTCCGCCTCGGAAGCCGCCGCCTCTGGTTATTCCATGGTCTTAATCCGATCCACAAGGGAAAGCCGTTTGGAATAACGGACAGCAACCACAGAGAAGATTCCGGTCACAACCAAAAGTGCCAGAACAAAAACAACCGTTTCCATCAACGGGAACTGATAAGACAGTTCCCCGAAAATATTAAAACTGCTGATCACATAGTCCAAAATCCAGCCTAGGGTTCCGCCGATACCAACCGACAGTAACACCGTAACCCCTGCATACCACAGGCATTCTGCAATCAGCATACGGGAAACCTGCTTTCCTGTCATGCCCACAGACTGCAAAATCCCAATCTCCTGCTGCCTTGCCAGCAGATTGGTCATCAGGGTGTTGACCAGATTTACCATGGAGAACACAAACAGGAACGCCAGCAGCAGATAAACACCGCGGGTCATTGTCTTTAACTGCGATTCCAGGGATGCCGCATGGTCTGCCCTGGAAAATACCGTCAGCACCGGATTTTCCAGCAGGCTGAAAATAGACGCCCTGAGCGCATCAGAGTCCTCCGATGTATGAACATTCCAGACAGCCTCTCTGTTCTCAATATCCGGGTAAAGCTGGTCGGCCAGTTCTTCTGTAAGGGTAAACAGCCCCCATGCGCCAGTTCCTGATGTCTCTGACGGCTTCGCAATTCCCATGACCGTTACTTCTATGGCCTTGCCGTCCATGGATTCAAAGGTCAGCACATCCCCGATCGCAGGCGTATAGCCATAAAACATACTTAAAAGGTGATCTTCCGCGTCCGTCACGACCACACCGTTGTTTGCGGCAAGCTCCTCATAATCCGCACTGCCCTGTTCCAGATTTTCCTCCGGCAGCCATTGTTCCATCTGCTCCCTGTCAAACACCGGGAATTTTAATGCAACACTTTCCTGGGGGAATTTCACCGTTGCGGATGTCACTTCATGGCTGGTGATGGATTCCACTCCATCCAGGGCAAGCAGCTTTTGACGAAGTTCTTCTGTCAGCGGATTCTCCCGCGCAATATCAGGCAGTCCTTCCGCCCCTCCCGAATCCATCCAGCTGACCTCATAGTTACAGTGATCCCCCATGGCTTCCATCGCCATCTTTTCGGGACTGATGGAGTTCAGCACCGTAGCGGCCGTCACCAGAAATACACCCGTCAGTCCTAAAGAGGTCAGGGTGATGACTGTCTTTTTCCTGCTCCGCCTGAAATTCATCTGTGCCATGGAGAATGGCGTAATGCGGTGGTTTTTCTGATCTTTACGGTCTGTTGCCGTTTCATAACCGCTGGAGCGCACCGCTTCGATTGGGGATACCTTCGCCGCCATGCGGACCGGTGCATGGATGGACAGAAATACCGTCAGTGCGCAGGCTGCTGCGGTCGCAGCCAGATAAGGCAGATTGCCGAGCCAGCTCCAATGTGCTGGGTAAATTGCAAACCCGATCGTTCCCCCGACCAAAAGACCAAGGGTGATTCCCCAAAGGGATAACAACAATCCCTCCCGCCGCACCATCCGGCGGATCTGTTTCGGCGTGGTACCGATCACCTTCAGCCGTCCATATTCCCGCATTTTACCCTTTACGGAAATAAAGAAGATACTGTAAATGACCACGGCACAGGCAACCAGCAGAAGGATTGCCACCGGAATGTAATATTTCATCACGCCGGACTTAAAGCCCTGCATATCAAAATAGTTGGAACTGTAAAAAATCTGATCCTCTGCAACGCCGTTGGCAGAAAGGAATGCTGCAATATCCGCCTTGAGCTGTTCCAGCTCCATATCGTCCGCACCGGTATAACGAAGGCGGAATTCAAACAGCGGCTCTCCCTGTGCCATCTCCTCCACAAATGCTTCGGATACATAAAGCTGGAACATACGGGAGTCGTTCTCCACATCCATAATACCGCTGACGGTATAAGTCTGCTTCCCATTTCCCAGATCCACTTCTATGGTCTGCCCTACTTCTGCCGGGATTTCAAAATAATCAAGAAACGCCCGTTCTGCCAGAATTTCATTAGCAGCCTGCGGAAGCGTCCCGGTGAAAGAAGGTTTCTTCCCCAATTCCATCCAGTTGGCGTCCGCATACTCCACGGTCAGAACGCTGTCACCATAGCGGGCGGAACCGTAATTCTGTGAAAGGCCCCAGCGTTCCACCTCCGGGCAGGCTTTTAATTTTTCAATCATGTCGCGGTCACAATTTACTACGACCGCCTGATACTGTCCCCGGATGTCCGCCTCCAGTTTTCTGTCGCTTCCCGCTCCTGCACAAAAAATCGCTGCCATCAAAGCGGCTGCCAGGGCAATCGTTATGATCACAAACAGGTTGCGCCGCTTATCTGTCTGAATGCTCCGTGCCGCCAATTTTTTAATGACCGGCCCTGTATCATTTTCAAAAGGCAATGTCATGTCTGCCACCCCCTTTATCCAACGATTCTGCCATCCTCGATCCGCACGATGCGGTCTGCAAGCTGGGCAATGGCATCGTTATGCGTGATCATCACCAGCGTCTGGTTAAATTCACGGCTCGTTCTCTGCAAAAGCCCAAGCACATCGGCGCTGGTCTTGCTGTCCAGGTTGCCGGTGGGTTCATCGGCCAGAACGATTGCGGGCTTTGACACCAGGGCGCGGGCGATTGCCACACGCTGCTGCTGGCCGCCGGAGAGGTTGTTTGGCATATTCTTCAGCTTATCCTCCAGTCCCAGCATGGACACCACATCCGCCATAAATTTCTGATCCACCGTATCCCCGTCCAACTCCACGGGCAGGACGATGTTCTCATACACATTCAGGATCGGCACCAGATTGTAGTTCTGGAAAATAAAGCCGATATTGCGGCGGCGAAAAATTGTAAGCTGCTCGTCGTTCATCTTCGCCAGCTCCTTATCCCGCACCATCACGCTGCCGGAGGTAGGGGTATCCAGACCGCCCATCATGTGAAGCAGGGTGGATTTACCGGAGCCGGAAGTGCCGACCACCGCTACAAATTCGCCCTCCTCCACAGAGAAGTTCACGCCATCCAGGGCGCGGGTAATGTTCGGCTCTGTGCCGTAGTATTTTTTAAGATCAGTTGTCTGCAAAATTTTCATAACAGTTACCTGCCTTTCTTAATTTGTTGAGTATAGGGTAAAGGACAAATGTTGCAGAATTGTCCTAAACGATATGAAAATCTATGGTGAATTGCTTCAATTTTAGGACAATTCGTTTTGCAGTGAGACTCACACATTTTCATCCTTTAAGACTTCTACAATAATATCCCTGCGGATTCTTCTGGAAGCCGCCCTGTAAATCCCACTGATGACCATTAGCACAAGGACAACATAAGCTATCAGTCCTAGTAACGGGAATACCTGAATGAACTCCATAAAAGTCACATCCTGCATCCACATCAGAACTGTGGCGATCAAAAACAGGATTGGTAATCCAATGACCAAAGGCTTTCCTCCAAGGAAGAACCCTTCTATATGGAGCAAACGGTCAAGACCTTTTCTATCCAGTCCCACAGAACGCAGCATGGCAAATTCCTTTCTTCTTTGATGCAGACTGTTCAGGATCGCCACTGCTGCCGATGAGATTCCAATGATGCCAAATAATGCGGTCAGACTGTAAACGATCAGCATGGTCGCATCGGTCAGTCGTTCTCTGTCCAAAGCACGCTGTGTCTTGCTGGAGGTATAGAAATCACTCGTTCCCAAATAAGTACCACAGATCTGCTCTGCCTGCTTCTGTACTTCGGCATCCAGCCCATCTTCCACAAGAAGATTCATGTAAGTCCTGTAATTGTAAACTGCACGATCCTCTCCAAAATTCTGGATAATCTCATAGTATTGATCCATCGGCACAAGAATGGGTAATGTATAAAAAGCCATATTGCGCCCAATCTCCGGCATTTCAGGAAGCACAGATGATACCGTCACATCAAAACGGTAATCCCCCTGAATGGAGTCTAAAAACTTCTCTGTTAGTTCTAAAGACTGACCTTTTTTGAGGTTTAGATATGGAATCGTATCTTTTTTGGCTTCATAACCTCTGGAGTCAGGATTTTTTACAACAGAATTGACAATGAGTGCAGCGCCCGGATCAGAATAAGGTACACCTGACTGCATGAGATAATCTTCATAGGCATTCTGTTCCAAACCGATCAATACGCATGGGATACGGTAGCGGCCATCACGCTTTGCTACATACTCACCAGCCGCTTTTGTTCCAAATCCTCCAGCGGAAAGAAATTCTTCCGATAACTCATTTTCTGAAACCCAGAGCGCACAGTTCGCCATCGTATAAGTGGCCTGTTCTTCTATGTGGGGCAGCTGCTTTAATTCCTCCATAAGTGCCGGCTCTATTTTCTGACCGGATTCCATTGTAATATTGACATTAAAGTGGCTGTCCTGTTCTGCTTTGGTATTGTTAATATCTGAAACGGAAAAAACAGCCAGAAAACTGAACATCAAAAGCATACACAGACTCAGCGTTACCGTACAGGTACGAAACAGCCTCTTATTAGCCGCCATGGAGTTTGCAGAAATATTTCCAAGGAATCCAAAGCACTTTTTCAGGATTGGATGCTTTGCTGATTTTTTCAAAGAAGGATTGCTCCAGCTTTCTTTGACCGCTTCAATCGGGCGAAGTTTTCCCATCTGCCGGGCAGGACCAGAAGCAGCCAGGCGAACCGTCAGGAACGAGAGAATCACGGAAACCACTGCGACCCACGGGGAAAAGGAAGCTGTTATCCGGCTCCCGGTCACTTCCTGCATCAGGTCAGAGTATGCTGCCAATACGCCATAGGAAAAAAGGTATCCAAGTCCCACAGAAACCAGAATGGGAAGCACAGACAGCCAGCGTGCCTCATATACGATCATCATGCGGATCTGCCTTGGCGTCATTCCAATGGATTTTAAGATTCCCAATTCCTTTACCTTGCGTTTCGCAGAAATAGAAAAAGCCCCCCGAATGATATAGGCAAATACCGCCATAGATGCTGCCATGACCAACCCCAACGCCAGTGTAAGTTTAGGAAGGTCACTGCTTAGGAAATGCCCCGGTGCATAAATCCCATACATCCCAAGCAGGGCTGTATGGTAACGGAAAGGATAGTCGCCAAATTCATCCGGCTGCAAGCCAATATCCTCCGCTATCTGCGGGATGATTTCATATACTTTTCGTGGCTGCGTTACTTGAAGATACGCAACGACACCTGTGTCCTCCGATAATGCGGCCGTGTCCAGCCATCCATACGCAGGGTAGCCGTTATATGCGCTAGAAACCGTCATATCAATCTCACCAACAATGGTGTACTGCACATTTTCTGTTTTCACAAATTCTTCCCCGCTTTGAATGGGGGAAAGAAAATCCACAGTTGTATTTCCGATCCTGCGTTCGCCCAAGTCCAGGTTCAGCTGATCTCCAATCTCAACAGATGGATTCTGCTCAAAAAAGCTTTTTCCAACGACAATTTCTCCCGGCGCCTGGGGAACCCGTCCCCGCAGGATCAGATTCTTTTCCCGCATACCGCCCCAATATGCCCCATCACAGTTTTGGATCAAAAGATAGGGCAGACCGGATGCAGCAGGTAATGAGGCGGTCTGATTATCTCCTTTTACCATGATGGTCTGGATATTTTCGTTATTCCGAATCAAATCCAGCTGACCAGCATGAATCTCCAAAAGCTGTGCATCCCAATCACCGTAGGCTTCAATCTCCTGCTGCACACTTTGATTCCAATAGCTTTGGACGAATGTGCATAGCGAACACAAAAAAGTTGATGCGATCAATATGGCCGCCATGATAGAAATGGATGTACGCCGGTTTGCTTTCATGTTCTGTTTTGCCAGCCGCTTTACAATCCGGCTGGTATCATTTTCAAATGGTAATGTCATAGCCATTCACTCCTTTCGCTGTCATCCTAACTCTCAAATGTTGCAGAAATATCCAAAAGGCTCAACAGTTTAAGGGTGAATTGCTTCAATTTTAGGATATTTCTAATTGCTTAATCTATCTCTCTCAACTGCTGCACAATAGACTTTTTTTCCAAAAGATGAATCAGGGCGGCAGCAATCAAAACAGGAAGTAAAATTGCCACTATCATATATCCAGCAAAATGTACTGCTGGGAAATGCCACACCCAAGTATCGTCGCCAACATAATTCAGATAGCGAATAATTCCATAACCGACCGCAGTTCCAATTAGGACAGTAATACAAATGTTCCAAAAAGCCAGCAAGATACCTTCACACTGTACTGTCTGCCTTAGCTGCTTTTTTGCCAGACCAACGGAGCGTAGAACAGAAAATTCGTGTTTGCGGGAGAGTATCGTAGCAATCAGTGTATTTACCAAATTGATAACAGCAAACAGCATGATGAATCCACACATCCCCCATATCACAAGACTGGTGCGTTGATACATAGCCTTGCTGTCTTGATAATAGTCATAGAGAGATTCCATTGTTACCATTGGTGTGGTATCAACCAGATCATTCATAGCTTTCCGAAGGGCAGGCTCTTGTGATAGGTCATCCATACGAACCAGCAACTGACTATTGAAGTTAAAGCCAGATGGCATCATTTGATTCATTAGTTCTTCCGGCAGTAGGAAAAATCCTGTTTTTCCAAAAAGTTTACCACCACCATCATCTTCAAAGATACCATCACTGATTTCTCCGGCAATTCTAAACTCTGCCTCCTGCTCCTGTATCCCATCAAACCAGCGGAACTTCACCGTGTCTCCAACATGAAATGTCCAGTCGTAGATGTAGTCTGCATATTCATTTCGCAACACCAGAATTTCATGGTTTTCAGCCATGATGGAGTAATTAGCTGTACCAGTCACCAAATATTCTTCCAAGAGGGCCTGCTGATCTGGTGTGAATGGGGTAATATTTTCTTTTTTAGTCACTCCGTTGTATTCAAATTTTGCCTCTAATGTTTGATATTCCGAAACTTCTGCAACACCCTCCATCTGCGCAATGGTCTGTATCAAATCTTCATTCAAAGGATTCTTTAACTGGACTCCAGTTTGTCCATGCGGGTCATTCTTGATCGCATTTCTGGAAAGCTCAACTTCAAATTCTCCATATTCTAAAAGCCCATGTCTTGCAAGGCGCTCCATATCCAGAGAAGAAAGGAGTGTTGTTCCTCCCATAAACATGATTCCTGCAATACCTAACGAAAGAACAGTTACAATCCACTTTTTCCGATTGCGAGAACTTCCCATAATAGCCAGTGAAAAAGGGGTGATTTTCCGATGCAGTTTCTTTGAAACAGCAGGAAAACTCTCATATCCAGTGTTTTTTGCTGCCTCAATCGGTGAAATGCTGCCTGCAATTTTTGCAGGCTTACTCATAGCCAGACATATCATGCCATAGACAAGAAGGAAAATTACAATACTGGTTATTGCGGTATTACCCCAGCTCCATCCGTTTGGCTTGAACAGAAAGGCTGCGATCCCACCGATTACCAGCCCCAAAGCTGTACCACAAACACAGAAAATCCTACCTTGTACCCGAAGAATTTTCTTAATCTGTTTTGCAGTTGTTCCCATTGTACGCAACTGCCCAAATTCCCGCACCTGATTATGCACATAAATATAGAAAATGCTGTAAATCACCAAATAACTGACAAAGAGTACAGCAAAAGAAAAGATAATAACAATCTGAATATCTTCCCAATTCGGCTCCAGGGAAGAAAGAAAACCATCATTCGGATCAGAATTTTGTGCTGGGATACCGTAGTCAGTTTCAATTTGCTTGGTCATGGTTTCAAATGCTTGCTTGGACATTTCATCGGCATGGGCAAATTGAACGGCCAACGCTGTTACAGAATGCTGGAATTGGCTTCCAGATTCCGCATACTGCTTGGAACAGTAAAGGGAATATACTCGTTCTGTGGAACCGCTATCTGTAAGACCTACCACAGTAAAAGTTTCCCTATTCCCATCATAAAAAGGGATTGTGATTGTTGCCCCCAACTCCACTGGAAGCCCCAGTTGCTCCAAATATGTCTTATCCACAGCTACATCATAAAGTCCCGTGGGATACTGGCCTTTCACAATTTTATCCATAACGATTTGGCTGTCATTTTGCTCAATATAGACAGGAATCACCAGATAGTTTTCAATCTGGGTATTTGCCGCCTGCATATATATCTTTGAGTCTGAAATTCTTTCATCATACCGCAAGGCCTGCATCTGTTCGTCATTCAGATTGTGATATAACATCTGACTTGACATAAGCAGCCCTCGTTTTGCTTCGGTTTCCATCCCAATCACAGACAAAGCAAAACCAGACAGCAAGGCAACAGCCAATGCGATGGTCAAAACAGATAAAAATGTTTTAACCCGGCTTTGACTGATACTGTGCTTGGCATACTTTTTGACAATCCGGCTAGTATCATTTTCAAATGGTAATGTCATACCCACCAACTCCTTTCCATTATAGCCTAAAACTGAATTGTTACAGAAATGTCCTAAACACTCTCAAATTTTGGACTGAATTGCTTCAATTTTAGGACAATTCATTTCCGTGTGTCTTTTTTATAAAACCGGATAGATATAAGCAGAACCGTTGCTAACTGAATTACAACAAAAAACAGCGTCAGCCAAACGCTCTCATAATAAAAAATATCTGTCCAGAAGATCACCAAATCTATCAGAGCTACCACACCAGCCGCCCATCTGATTTTCCTTAGAAAGATGTACCGGAATAGCAGAACAACAACAATCGGTGGGATCAGCAGACAAGCTGCATTGATGAGTAATGTCTTTGTGATTTCCATAAGGCCGCCTCCAATTCCATGGTGTTGCTGTCAGCATAACCCCCAAATGTTGCAGAATTGTCCTAAAATCCATTGTCCACTAAAATTTTTTTAAAAAAGGCAGCCTGCCAAAACAGACTGCCTCAGAATTATTTTATGGGCAGGAATACGGAAAAAGTCGATCCTTCCCCGACTTTGGACTCAACGGTAATATATCCGCCCTGCATGGTAATGATCTCACGGGCAAGGTATAAGCCGATTCCGACCCCATCTATATCATGTACCGCTTCATCCCGGTAGAAGCGTTTGAAGATCGTACCCTGGGAATGCTCCGGGATGCCTCTGCCCGTATCCGTCACATCGATCCTCAAATACATCTCCCAATCCCGTACCCTCACCTGGATGCTGCCACCAGAAGGGGTGTACTTTACCGCATTATCCAGAATGTTAAACAATGCTTCAGAAGTCCAGCGGCCATCATGGGATATTGTCAAATCAGGGGGGCAGTCCACCGAAAGGCTGATCTCTTTTTGTTCCATCGGAGCCAGAACACCATTGATGGCGTTCACCAGCGTATCCCCAATCACAGCATCCTGTTTCTCCAGCGTAATGACACCCGTTTCCAGACGGGAAGTTTTCACCATTCCCTGAATGAGAAAATCCAATTTATCCAGCTGCGTACCCGTGGCCTGCAAAAACTCCTTGCGCTTTTCTTCTGTCAATGGCCGTGTCAGCATGGTATCGTTGATCAGCTTCAGATTTGCGATAGGGGTTTTGGTCTGATGGGAAATATCCGATACCATGGATTGCAGTTCTTCCTTTTCTTCCTCCGCCGTATGTCTGGTCTTTTGCATCACATTGTAGAGCTGTTCCAGACGGTGGCTGATCCGGGACAGCAGTGTTTCCGCTTCATAGTCTACCTGAGGCCGATCTGTACTGTCCATCATGTGATCCAATGTCTGGCACAAACCATCGGTGAACAGAGAAAGTTTCTTTTGAAAGTAGTGCAGGAAAACCACGCCCCAAATGTAAAATGCAACTGTCAAAATAATGCCGCAGATGACAACCCGCACATCTTTCGTCATCAAGAAAAAAATCAACAGCAACAAAGCGGCAGTGAGCAGAGTCCCTGCCACAATTTTTCTCAAAAATGCCCTGACGGATAAATTTTGCAGCTTCATCGAGGCTCACCGCCGATCCACTGATAGCCCATTCCATAAGCTGTCTTAATATATTTCCTCTCCTCTGTTTCGATTTTTTTGCGGATACGGCTGATGATCGTCGTTAGAGTATGCTCATCCACAAAGTCTCCATCAATGTCCCACAGCTTCTCTAAAATCTGCCGCTTGGTCAGAATAATCCGGGGGTTCTTTACGAACAGGAACAGGGTGCGGTATTCCTTTGGTGTAAAGTCCAGGGGTTCTCCGGCAAGGGACGCACTTTGTTCAGAGAAGTCGATTTTCAGAAAACCATCATCAAACAAATCATGCCGGGGTGTCCGTAGTTCCAGATTTGCAAAAACCGCCGCTACTTTTTTGCAAAGCACCGTCACAGAAAATGGTTTGGTCACATAATCCGCGCCGCCGACTTCATAGCCCTTGAGCATATCGCTCTCCTTATCATTGGCTGTGATAAAGATGATATAGGTATGCTGACCACGATTCCGGATTTCTTCACACAGATCCAGTCCGCTGCCATCGGGCAGGTTAATGTCCAACAGCGCCACATCAAATTCATTTTCCCGCAGCTTTCTTACCGCGCTGTCAAAATTAAAAACCGAAATGACCTCATATCCATCAGAGGTCAGATTGTATGCCAATGTCCGATTCAAAAGCTGATCGTCCTCTACAATTAAAATCTTCTTCAAAGCCTTCACTTCCTTTCCCAATTTTCCGATCATACTGATATTCTAAACATTAAATGTTACAGAAATGTCCCAGCCAAATATTTTTCTTTTTTAATTATAGGATAGCCTACTTTTCTGCACAAGAATAAAAATACAAATACATACAATGGCTTTTTGCCATGTTGAACACATTAAAAACACCGCCGCAAACTATACGATTGCGGCGGTGCTGACTATATATTAAATCTTTTTGTAGTTACATAGGTATGTGCAGTTGAATTAAAAAATCCCACTATTCTGCCATACCCTGCGGAACTTCAAATTTGTATCCACTCCCCAGAACAGTACGAATATAGCCCGCTTTCGGCATATCCGGAGTTAGTTTTCTGCGAATCTGACCTATGACGCTGGCAACGGCCGTTCCGCAGTTTTCACCATCCGCATTCCACACAGCCTCATAGATCTGGCTGGCAGAAAATACCCAGGATGGGTGGTTTGCCAAATATACCAATGTTGCAAATTCCCGATGGGTCATAGAAATCAACTCACCGTTTCGATGTACCGTTCTCTCCTTCAGGCGAAGCTCCAAGCCCGGAAAAACAAGAATATTACGAGGGTGGGATGACACAATATGGTCAAATTCTGACTCAGCCGCAATAATCTCCATAATTCTGCTAAGTATATATTCTTCATGGTCTGTTACCGACAGTACAAAAATTTTTCCCATATATCCCTCCCTTGAACATACATAATATACAATGACTTAATTTTCCTATTGCCTGAATGCTATTCAACATTCAATTCAATACTTCCCGTGAAATCCTCACATTCAATGCCGATATAGTTTCCGCCTTCAGGGAGTGTAATTGTATCGCTATATGTTCCGGTTGTTTCAAGCAAAGTGACTGCTTCATCAGCTCCAGAAATCCAAAATACTTTTGCAGTTCCCTCCGTAACCTCCAGCGCGCAGTCAATAGCCAGATCCTTACCAGCTTCACGCTTTATGGAAGTTCCGCCGAACAAATACTCTGTATCTGAAAAATCCTCATAGTTGGCTGTATAGCTTCCTGTATAATCATCAATTCCTTTTTCTTTCGTACCTTGTAAGGATGAATTTCCGGTAAGCGCTATGGAACCAGCAGACTGAACAATATTGTTATACTGATCGAGAAATTCGTCTTTTGTACAACCTGAAAGCACAGAAGCACCCAATAGTATCAGGCATAATGATAAAACTATTTTCTTCACAGCTATCACCTTCCTTTCCTGCGTACAGCACGCTTTCCTTTTCCCTTGGCATTTGCCTGTTTACGGGATTTCATTTCTTTTTTGTTACTGGACATCAGTAACAACAGCACCGCCCAGAGAACCATGATGCCAATCCCAATGACCGCCAACAAAGGGGTTGAGGATGTGGTTGTTCCGGCATATTCACTCATGTCAAATCCCACTAAAATCAGCGCAGCAGAGAACGGATAGATGCTGGCAAGGATACCACTTTTGAAAAACAACATGCTGTATCCAAGGAAGAACGCCAGAATGGAACCGCCCAGATATGCCCCTCGGATCTGCCCAAAAATCAGGATCAGCGGCATACAGACCAAATAGGTCGTCAGAGCCGCTAACACGATCTGCGTACCTCCATGAAAAAACACTTCCGCTGTCAGTCCCGATAATCCAACCGTCAATCCAGTAATCAAGGTAATGCCAACGCTGTATATTCCCAGCAGAACTGCAAGCATACCGACTAAAAGTAACTTAGCTCCCAACATTTTCGGCATAGAAACAGGAATTGTCATGATGTTTTTCAGTGTATCATGAGTGGATTCTCTGTCTATAAGCCATCCTCCGATCATTACCAGTGAAATTGGAAGGAATATCTGAGTGTTTCCCCAAACAACATTTTCAAATAGTGCAGAAAAATCATAATTTGGATTTCGGTACTCTGCCTCCACAATCAACTGACTTCCATACTGAACCAAAGGACAGAGTGCAAGCGCCACCAGTCCTACCAAAAGAATCTGGCACCGGCGCAGTTTCAGTAATTCCGATTTTAATAAGTTCCACATAGTCACACCCCCTTAGATTTCCTGTCGCTGGTAAACAAATGCAATCAGCGCAAGAAATACAATGGCTTCCACAATAATCACACCGAATACCTGAACACCATTCAGAAAATACGGACTGACCCGTTCCAACAAATCTGCTAACTCCGCACTGGTCTGGCTTTGGTCATAAAATTGGAATGTCCAGCGGAAGGCCAGCGGCCCCGGAAACAGGGTTCCTATGTTCAAACCAAAAGGCTGTGTGAGAAACATATCGTTCATGGAAAGGATATAATTCGCAATCGTATAGAAAAAGGTAATCACGACAGACACGATATAGTTTTTATTAAGAAGAACAACGAGCAGAATACAGGGAAGTGCGCCCACCCACATAATCAGCCCTTCTTCAATTCCAACGCCAAACAAGGTCCAAAACCCAACCGGTTTCCAACCCTGAAACAACAAAACCGCAAGATTTACCAATCCTCCAACTGCCATAAAGCCAACGGCAAACAACAGTAAAACCAGCATCTTGGACAGCACCAGCTTGGTTCTATTTACCGGTACGGTAACAAGGTTTTTCAGTGTGTCATTATCAAGTTCCTCAAACAACAGATTCGAAGCCAGTATCACAAGAAGCGGCATCAAAAGCAAATATGCACTAAGCTGGAATAGGCTGGACATCACTCCATTTACAGCATCCACATCAGTGTTTACATCTGCCAGAAAGAAAGCATAAGCCAATGGCATGAAAACAGAAAGCAGTAGGGAAATAAATACCAATGGCTTCCGTTTCAATTTCAAAAATTCGCATTTGATTAGTTTAAGCAATTCCTTCGCCCCCTGTCACACGCTTGAAGTAATCTTCAAGACTTTCTTCACAGGTATGTGCTTCTGATACCTCCAATCCGTTTTCTACAAAAACAGTTACAATTTTCCCCACGGGTAGCTCCATATTGTGTAGACGCAGATTGTGGTCGTCTTGTATGGAAAAATTGGTTTCATGGAAATTGCGTTCCAAAATTCTTGCCGCCTGTGCAGTATCAGAGAGCGTGAACCGGATATGTTTACTGCTTTTTTGCTCCAGCTCAGCAAGACTTTCTTCTTCCAGCAATGCACCGTGGTCAATAATTCCAATATCGTCAGCCAGCAAGGAAATCTCCGAAAGAATGTGACTGGAGATTAAAATGGTTTTTCCTCTTGTATCGCAAAGCTCACGGATAAAGGATCGCACTTCTGCAATACCGATGGGATCGAGGCCGTTGATCGGCTCATCCAAAATCAAAAGTTCCGGATCGTGCATAACAGCAAGGGCGATGGCAAGCCGCTGCTTCATGCCAAGGGAATACTGTGAAAAGAGCTTCTTATCTTTGTAGGGCAGTCCTACCAGATCCAGAGCGTCTTTGACGGCATGATTGTTTGGTACACCCCGCAGGGTGGCAAAGATACGCAGGTTTTCTGTGCCGGTCAGATTGGGATAAAAGCCTGGGGACTCGATCAAACTGCCAATACGGGGCAGTAACTTCTTTTCGTTTCCCTGCAAGGACTTTCCCCAGATTTTGACCTCCCCGGAAGTCGGATTTGTTAAGCCCAACAGCATCTTCATAGTAGTAGTTTTTCCGGCTCCGTTTCTGCCCAGCAGACCATAAATTCTCCCACGCTTCACATGGATATTTAAGTCAGCCACACTCTTTTGTGAGCCGTATTGCTTCGTCAGATTTTTTGTTTCAATGATGTAATTGGTGTCCATATTCAAAACCTCCTGTTCTGTAAAGTATTCTATCACGCCAACCTTGCATTAACCTTGTCGCAACCTTGCATTAACCTTGCAATTTGAAATCCGGCAAAATGACAAGGGTTCCCGCCGCAAGGACGGGAACCCGTTTAAATCTCCAAAGGAAAATACAACATAAATGTAGTTCCTTTTCCTGGTACGCTTTCAACTGTTATGCTGCCACCCATCTTTTCTACAAGCTGGTGGACAATAGAAAGACCAAGGCCGCTGCCTTTCTCAGATCGTCCTTTATCACACTTATAAAGCCGTTCAAAAATGTGTTTCAAATCTTCTTTCTCAATTCCCACTCCATTATCAGCCAGCAGCAGCTCCATGTTATTCCCCTTCTTTGACAGGGCAATTTTAATTTTGTCCGCATGGCTGTGAGAAATTACATTTTGAATGAGATTATTGACGATCCTCATATAGCTGTCCATATCCAATCTTACCCGGACAGGCTGTTCCGGAATATCAATGTCATAATCGACCTGTTTATCCTCAAAAATCGGTATCCAGTCGATCAGGATATTTCTTGTCAGCTCTGCAGCCTCAACAGGCTGGATTTCCAAAGCGAACTCGTCGGAATTTAACTTGAACCAGTCAAAAAGAACATCAATATATTCTTTCAGATCGTGAGCTTTCCGGCGGGCGGTTTCGATATAATCATCCCGATCTTTCCCTGTAACAAGCCCTTTATGTGCAGCATCAAGATACCCAATAAGGGTTGTAAGGGGCGTCCGAACATCGTGGGAAAGGCTCGTCATAAGCTGGCGGTTGATTTCCTCTGTCTGCCGGACAATCGAAAGTCTGCTTTCATAGGACACAACGATCTCATTGATTTCATAGGCAAGAGGGGCTGTCAGTTCATTTGTTGCAGACAGAATACGCCGGTTGCCATTTCCGTTTTTCACATCAACCAGAGCGTCGGTCATTTCTGCTATTTGCTTTTTTACGCGCCGAACGAGAACGATGGAAGTCAATACAGCCAAAACAGCAATCCCAATGGACAAGAAAACGATGATTTCCATACCAGCTACACCTCCTTATTAAAACGGTAGCCAATCCCTTTGACCGTTTGGATATACTTTGGACTGGAAGGATTGACTTCTAATTTTTTACGAAGCCGGCTGATGATCGCCATAATGTTACTGTCATCATAAAAATATTCTTCGCCCCATACTTCCTCATAAATCTGCTGTTTTGTTAAAATCTTTCCTTGATGCTTTGCACAGTACAGAAGCAGATCAAATTCCTTTGGTGGAAGTTCAAAAGTGCCGTTTTCCGTCGTAACAGAACGATTTTCAAGGTCAATTTGCAATCCATCAAAATCCAGTTTTTGCACAGCTCCGGTTTGCTGATTAAAGCGGGTGTAGCGGCGAATGAGGGACGCAATACGGGCAATCAGTTCGTCCATGTCAAACGGCTTTGTCAGATAATCGTCCGCTCCGGCCCGTAACCCCCGCACTTTAGAAGCACTGTCATTTTTGGATGTGAACATCAAAATCGGCAGGCTGTTCTCTTTGCGGATTTCTTCCAGCGTTTCAAAGCCATCCATACCAGGCATCATCACATCCAGCACCACAAGCTGGTATTCCTGCTCTTTTAATTTCTGCAAGCCCTCTTTTCCAGTATTACAAAAATCAGCTTCTATATGTTCCGATTGCACACTGCGTTTAATCAAAGCACACAGTTCTCTGTCATCATCTATAATCAAAATTTTATTCATGGTTCAGCTCCTTCCCTTGTTTTGTCCGGCCATCAATCGGCTTCTCCGCAGTTTTAGGGATCAGCCAAACACCAGCCATTTTCACAGCGCCGGGGATACGTCCACCAGCACAATAATAATTTACCCTACGAGGTGTCACGCCCCATTTCTCGGCGGCATCTTTTAGTGTCATATAGTCCATTTTGCACCTCCATAGGACATATTATAGTTCCTTATCTCGAATAGTACAAGCTGGCTATTGTGATTATGCTTATATAAAGAGCCGCAGATCATCTCTGACCTGCGGCTCCGTTCCTATTAACCTGTTAAGTATGTATCCCGTATTTCGCTGTTTGGATGTTCTCTTCGCCATGCAGGATTACTCCGCCGCAAGTCTTTGCACCCTGTACCATGTAGCCCTCAAAAAAGAAGCTGTAAGGCAGGTAATCATCCGTCAGGACGATGCGTTCGTAGTTGTACCAATTAAAATGCTGATCCAGAAATTTTCCTAGTTTGTGTCGCAGGATAGGATTCTCCGCTACGGCCTTGAGATTTTTTCGGCTGTGAAACTCCAGCTTGGGCCGGTTTTGTTCTGGAATGGACAGCATCCGCCACCGTGTTCCATCAACAATTTCTTCCTCACCTGCCGCATATGAGCGAAACGGCTCATAAGGTAGCCTGACCCGCTCGGTGTAGCTGGAAACACGGTCTCTGCCAGCGTCCTTCAGCCATGTGAAGGAAAGCTCCAGCACTTTGACACCGCCTACGGCATCACACAGCCGCAGTTCTGCATAGGAATGGATATCTTTGGTGATTAAGTACTTCTCCTCCTCCAGCCGCTGCAATTCCTTTTTCAAAATAATAAAGTGCTGCGGCGAACAGCCATTTCTGGAACGGGTCTTGAGGGAAATACTATCCCGATCCACATAAACTATTGCCATTGTCCTATTATTCATAATCCACCTCGTTTCTGTTATGTGCTCCTGCTTGATGCATGGCAGTCCGCATGACCAGGAAGGGGTGCTCTACATACTCCTCTTTTGCTGAGGTATATGCCGCTCCGCCTAAAGAGTCCAGATACTGCCATCCGTTTTTGGATTTTGAGATATACACATAGAACGGTGCAAGCACATACTCATCCCGTTCATAGCAGCCCAGATACCGTCTTGCAAGTACAGCCACAACACCCAGCTCTGCCGCTTTCTGTGTTATCAGGGAAACTGCCAGTTTCATTACTTCCTCTTTTTCAATATCATTGAGTCCGAAAGTATAGATACTCTCCAGGAACAGCACAGGCTTCTCACTGGTGACAGGCTTTCCGATATTCATGTTCTCCTGCGACAGATCAGCAAAAGAAAAATCGACGGCAGGCGGTTTTTGAAATGCACCTTTTGTCAAGCGGAGACAGGCACGAGCCACCACCGCTTCATCCTTTTTCACAAGAACAATCTTCTTATTAGAGTCAAAGGCAGCTAACAGGCACTCCCTCTGGCTTCCAGTACGGTAAGACAAGCAGGTACTATGAGGAAGTTCACCAAGCCGCAGCGTGTGGTAAAAATCATCCACCTCTTCTGCCCAAAATGCACCTCGCGCCAACGAAAGATTTTTCTTCCAGAGGCTCTCCTGCATCTCGCTGACAAGGTAGCGGATCTCACGCTGCAGGTCACCGGCAAAATATTTGAGTTTATAGAACTGGCCCATCAATTCAGCCTGTACGATCCGCCGCAGCGCTTCAACAGCCAGCTCCTGCCCGTCCAGTCCCCCATAAAGAGCGCGTACCATAGCCGCACCGCCCCGCAGTAAGAACTCCGTGACATTCTCCCTGTTCTGCTCCACAAAATTGTCCGAAAATGCCAGTTTTTCTTTTAAATCCAACCAGTCTGCATCTGTTTTCAGAATATCCTTGCGCACCTGCTTCCAATCCGTCCTTTCCAAAAGAGCCGTCATATTATTGAGGGCAAATACCGCATCCGACTCTGTAGTGAAATCCGGTATGAATGCCTGCAGCCGCTCGTAGTGCTGCAGCAATCTCATGGCAGTACTCCTGGTCAATCCGCAGATATGTCCAAATGAGCCTCGATACCATTCGCTAAACGGCCTTTCCAATAGACATTTTCCAAGCTGCTCCAACTCTGCATCTCCTGTATACTGGCTGACCAGATCCCGTTTTATCAGCTGCCGAAGTGTCAGCAAACGCTGATCTATGGGAAGCGGTGTCAGTATGGTGTATAACCGGACATAAACCTCTTTCTGATGCCAAAGCTGATACATTTCCTCAAAGGTGTACTGCTGCCCTTCTTCCAGAAGCGTAAAGAAGCTGTCGCTGCGGTTCACAGAATCGCTGGCTTCCAAATTCTTCAGCGTCAGGGAATTGATGTTGCAGTGCTCACAAAAACCTGGCTCAAACAAAAGAGCGTATCGCCCCAAGGACAGGAACGCTTCACTGTTCTGATCAACCAAATCCAAAAAATGCTTTTTCCTATGCTCCACCGCATAAATGAGAATTGAAAACTGGAATTGCCGGACAGCGTTAAAATCCAGATGGAGCCTGCCGGCATACAGAGCATTCAGATAACTCAGTTGGTTGCATAAAATTTCTTCCCTCCGTTCCTTGCTCAAAGGATGTGGCTGGGAGATAAACCAGTTGAGATCATACTGTCCGGCATGGTTGTCCAGCCAGAGGTCAAAAAAAGCAGATAAATCCTCTGCGTCATATTCAAACACAGCCAACAGCCGGTGGAATTTTCCCACATCGTTCATTTTCATCCAACGGAGATCTTTCAGGCGCTCTACTGACAGAAACAGACGCACATCATACCGATAAAGCAAGGTGCAGACTCTCTGGAGCGGACGATTCTGTTCCAACAGTTCCAGAGCTTTCCGTTCATTTTGATGCCAGCAAAACAGATACGAACCAAGAAACGGTTGCCGCATCATATCCCGCTGATGTTCTGTCAGCATGGAAAGCCCCTTCCACTCTGCAATAGGAAAAGCCTGCAAGTTATCCAATATGACCTGCTCCTCTTCTTCATACATCACAACGGGAAAATAGTATTTCAGGTATTCAAACCGCAGTGATGACAACAGTTCCAATTTCATGACTGCCAACACCTGTTCTTGTGGGTACGCTGTCAGTCTCTCTCCAAACCCGTCCGCTGACTTTAAGGCTGAGTCAATTTCTTCATCGCCAATCTCCTGTCTGCACAATGCGCCATAAAGTGCTGCAAAGTCCGGCACACGAATCAGTTCTTCCTGTATCCGCTTTGTTTTCCGGATGCGCAGCCGTTCCTGTAATTGAAGTGTCTCCACCTGTCCACATGCCTGCGCTATGGCATCCTCTGAAAAGCTGCCTGTAAGCGCCGGAAGCAAGCCATCATCTTTCATTCTGGTCAAAAGGGTCAGATGTTTTAATGTATTTCTCATGCTGCTTCACCTCCGAGCATTGTCAGTACCATATTCAAAATCTCATGCCTTGGCCGGGGTTCAGACTTTACCAACTCACCACACAGCTCAAAAAAAGCGTGTGCATCTTTGGTATCCATTGTCTGCACACAACCGGCGGGCCATTCCACCAACTTATCAAATGCCATATCCAGTACCTCTTTCTTCTCATCCCGGTAATAATATCCACCTATGAATTTCATAAGGGATTCGGCGCTGCCGTTATAAAACTGCAACAGCTTTTCCCGTTTTTCTATGATCCGCTTTTCCTGCTCCAGCCGTTTTTCCTGCTCTTTTTTCTCCACTTCGGCTCTGCGTTCATCCTCCAGCTCTTCCTTGGAATAGAATGTTTCCTTCAGCCGGTTGATTTCATAGCCACTATACTCACTGTGTAGCAAAAGCTGCCGGAGCACCGCCGCCAACGCTTTTTTATCATAAAGGCGTTGGATATCCGGTGCTTTTAAGGCGCTTAAAACAAAGTCCTCATATTTTTCCGGCTCCGTCTGGAAAACTGAACGCTCCACCCAGTCATAGAGCTGACGATGCTGCTCCGCAGATAGAAATGGACGGCTGATGCATGTTTTATATTCCCTTCTGCTGTAATACCCCTCACTCCTGACAAAGCATTCGTGAAAGTAAAATCGCTCGCCAAATATCGTTTGAAGCTGGGAAAAAGTGTACTCAGCCAGCAGCCTCTCCACAAACCGGAAGCACCTCCAGCTTGAAATTGTCAGGGCGTACTCCCGCAGCAATTTCAGTTGTTGTGCATATTCTCCATCATCCCTGTGCTGCTCAAAAAACTCCCATAAATCAATTTCCTTTTTTTCCACCAGAAAGGCAAACGCCCGTCTGCTGTTCGTATGCCTGCTCCCAAAATATTCAGCATAGTCGGCTCCGGTCAGCTCCTTGTATCTGGAAAGCCACTGTTTCAAAGGGATTGTCTGCCTGGAATACAGCATCTGCAAGGTAAACAACTCCATATAGGTGTCCCGTTCCAGTTCCTTCGCCAGATCATCGTACTGAGGATCGAACACATCAAATCGATACGGAAAATCCTTCTGTATCGTCTGGTTCATCCATAACAGTGTTTTCGGCGCTGTGGGGTTCAGACCATATTGAACCGCTTCCCAGAGTCCCTGAAATCCTTCATACTTGACCGTAAAGCTGTTATAGAACCAAAACAGCCACCCAAGATATTCATAAAATCCTTCTAAAAGGTTTTGGGGATCATTCAGCAGCATCCGGCTACATGTCACCGCGATTTTCTCAGCGGGAATACTTCTGGAATTCAACCGATCTGGCAGCCTGTCCGCCCATACAGCGAGAGAATTTGCCAGTACAATCTCATCATGGCGATACCCTGCTTTGCGCAGAGCCAAAAACTCCCGGCTATCCGGCTTCATGTTCATATAGGGCAGTTTCATCAATGTGCGCAGTGCCAGATCTGCTTTGCCCCGGTATTTCTTTACCTGTTCTCCATAGAAACGGATAAACCACTCAAACGCCCCAAAATCGACGGTTGGGAAGATGGTTCTGTTCTGCGTCAACAGTCGGAGTAACTGGTCGTGCATGGCCCGATAACCGTATTCGGCATCATCAAACAACGACAGTACAAACAAGGCCTCCTCCGTTCTGACATATACCTTCGCCGCCAGTTCATCCAGCAGGCTATGCCGCCGGGCGGTATCCGTTTCCAGCAGATACAGAGCGCCCTGCAGGTACACATCCTCTCTTGCAGATCGCCGTACCTTTTGGAGAAATGTTCCCCGCTGATTGCCAACAAACATATTGTCAGACTGGATCGCACAGGTATTTCCCAGCGCCAGAGCCAGAGCGCGGAGCACCCGAACATCATTGCCCAGTTTTTCCTCAAACCGCTCCAGCACTTCGCCGGGATAACGCAGATTGTACGGTTCAAAGTAGCCGAATACATCTGATTCCGGCTGCCAGATCTGCCTCGCCTTTATTTGTCGGTAAGTCCTTCCCGCCGTATTATCCTGAGAAGTCTGTACGACCAATTCGGCAAAGGCATGGTAAAGTTCCAGATCAACAGCCCTCTGATATGCCCGGTAAACCGGTATCCTGTCGATATGCATTAAAATCCCTCCTATTCGAAATCTTCCATAAAAGATTGAGGAGAGAGCCGCAACATGGCTCTCTCCCCATTAATCAACTGACAACATACGGATGGTATGCTATATTTTCTTACTCAGCGCCGGCCATGCTGAAGAACTCCGCAGGCGACAGCACCGTAACTCTCAAATCTCTGGCCTTGGACAGCTTGCTGCCGGCGTTTTCGCCGCAGACCAGATAATCCGTTTTCTTGGACACCGAGCTGCCGGCATGGGCGCCCAGTGATTCGATCAGGCCATTGATTCCGTCCCGGGTGTAGGGTTCCACCTTGCCGGTAACTACGATAGTCTTTCCCACAAAAGGATTATCCTGCCCCCTATCTTCGCTGTGTTCTGCCACAGCAGGCTTTTGAATATTCATCATAGTCTGTAATTCCTCCCAAATACAAAAATTATCTTCTACGCAAAACCAGTCGTGGATATTGTTATGCAATATCTCCCCGAAATCCGGAAGCTGCCGGAAATCATAGCCGCCATAGACCGCATCCCGGAACGCATCCAAATCATAGTGGAACACACGACCCAATACCTTGCTGGCAGTGTTGCCGATCATAGGGATGTCCATAGAAATCAGATACCGTTCAAAGGTGGTATTCCGGCTCTGCTGGATAGCGTCCCAAAGGCGCTGCCAAGACTTTTCACCAAACCCATCCATGCGGACGATTTCAGCCCGGTAACGATCCAGACGGTAAATATCCAGATAACTATGGATAAATCCCTGACCGATGAATTTTTCCAATGTAGCCTCCGACAGCCCTTCAATGTCCATCGCCTTCTGGCTGACAAAATGGACGAACTTTTTCAGTCGGCGTGTCTCGCAGTCAAGGTTATCACAGTACAGCGTCTTGATGATGCGATCCTCGCCATTTTCGCCCTTTCCACTTGATTCATGGATGCGGGTAGGCTGTCCACAGCAGGGACAAACATGAGGAATCGTATCCACCATAGAGAAGCCGCCTCTGTCCAGATTTTCCTCCACGTGTGGGATGATCATATTTCGCTTGCTTACCAGAATCCGGTTTCCAGCCACCAGTTCCAGATCCTCAATAAAGGACAGGTTGTGCAGACTGGCTCTGCTGACCTCACAGCCATCGATTTCCACCGGCGTAAACACTGCTACCGGAGCAATCTCTCCGGTTCTGCCCGGCGTCCATTCGATGTACTGCAGCAAGCTCTCATGCAGGTCATCTTCAAACTTATAGGCCAGACCGTCCTTATAGTGATGTCCGGTGCGGCCGCAGCTCTGGGCATAGGCGATGTCGTTAAACGAAACCACGATACCGTCAATGGGGATATCTTTGTCAGTGGCATATTGCCGCAGCTGATAGATACCGGCTTCCACATTTTCCAGCGTCAGTTTCTGCTTTGTGACCAGATACTTACAGGGCTGGAACCCCAGCGCACGCAGTTCCCGCAGCTTATCTGATTTCCGGGTCAGGCTCGGAAAGCCCTCCAGCACACCGAATGGCATGAAAACCAGCCGACGCTCCTGACATGTCTTGGCATCCATCAGACGGATGGAGCCGGCAGCCAGATTGCGGCCGTTTTTATAGGGCTTACCGCTGCTGTCCTGCAGGCTGGTCTTCAGTTCCTCAAAATCACTGGGTCTGATAAAGCCCTCACCCGTAACAACCAGTCTCTCTTTGTAGGTGATGTGGGAAGGGATACCGCTGATGGCTCGGGTGTTATGGGTAATGATCTCCCCTTCGTCACCATCGCCACGGGTAGCCGCCTCCAGAAGTTCTCCATTCTCATAGGTCAACTTTACAGTCAAGCCATCCAGTTTGAGCATCAGCATCACCTGCTGCTCACCCATGAAATTCAGAAGATCCATACTGCTCTTCGTCTTATCCAAAGACAGAAGCGGGATCTCATGTCTGGTTTTCTCCAGCCTGCTCACCGCAGGATAGCCTACTGTCTGGGTTGGCGAATTTGCCATTTGGATTCCCGTTTCCTGTTCCAACTCTTTCAACTCGTCAAAGAGTCTGTCATAGACCTCATCTGACACACTGGGAGCGTTGCGGTTATAATACTCATCCCGATAACGGTTGAGCCGGTCATTCAAGTCTCTCTGCTTTTCAAAAATATTCCGTTCCATTATGCTGCCTCCTTTTCAAGTACCCGGAAGGACATAACTAGTTCTTCTTCCGTATGCTTCTGTTCACTGTCGAAAACACTGCAAACACCGTCTGCAAACTGCCAGTGGGCGGCTCTGCCCCACCAAAGAATCGGGCCGCGGCCGCCGTTGCCTCTGTTGGCAGACGCATCTGGCTGATTCGCTACGGTACTATAAAAGCCCTGCGTGTTTACCAGCGTAATGTTCCGTATCTGCCCAATACATTCCGGCCGGCAGTGATCCAATATCTCCAACTGCGTCCCTTCCCGAAGTGTCCTGCGCAGCTGATTCAGGTTTTTGATCATGCGCTTTTCTCCTTTCCCCGCCCCACAGGGCAATCCTGTTGTGCGGTATGCCGCCCATTTCTGCCGGCTGCATACCTGCCAAAATTCAATTCATGAACGATACGCTGAATGGCGTCATCATCGTCCCACGCTGCGTGAAGTGTATTCCGCTCTGGCCCTGCTCCCACATGGACACATACCTTTTCACTGCCGACCTGCAGCAGCACATCCTGGCGCCTGGCGCAAACCACTGCTAGATTTCCAATTTGTTTCATGCTCTGCTCCTTCCTTCTTCATCAATGACCGGACGCCCTCAAGAACGCCCTGCCATTCTCATTTTGTCACGCTGCAGCAGCCAATGCCGGAGACTGGATGCTATCCGTGTTTTCCATCAGGTCTGCCATCAGCACATCCGCCAAAAGCCTTCCTGCCAAATGGCCGGTATGGATGATGACACGATCCTTCTTCAACTGGATAAACTCCTTCTCACGAAGAATCCGGCTTTCCGCAGCCAGCGCCTTGTCGCTTTCTGTCAGTCTGGCAGTAATCACCCGCTGCCACTTCTGCAGAAACTCGGTTGCCTGCTCAATATCCTTCTTCTGCCGGTCATATTCCGTCCGTTTCTGCCGCACTGTTCCATCCGGCTCTACTTCCAGCGTGTAATAGGCATGGAAAGGATCAGCCGTTTTACGCAGAAACATCACAAAGCTTTCTCGCCGCTCAATCCGATCCCAGTAGCGGTCGCTGCTGCCTGCACAGTGATGGAGCGCGCGCCCCTCGGTAATAATGTCCAGAATGCCGCTTGGCACCACTACCATGTAATCCGCATCGGCGTACTCATATTTCGCCTTGATTTCCTGACAGATGGCATTAACATGGGGGAATTTCTCCTCCATCTCCTCGGCCTGTAGTTCAATATCCTTCTCCTGGCATTTGAGCACCAGATCATCGTGGCGCCGCCGCAGTTTTCTGGTGCGATATACAATCTCATCATATACATCCATGTGCAGTTTCTTTGCCATGGAAAGATAATCCTCCCAGGTACGCAGTACCTCATGACTGTTTTGCCGGAAAGATGGCATCTGACGCCGCACATAGTTGTAGACCTGCACCATGCTCATGCGGTCGGCAATGAACTGGACATCCCTGGGCTTAATATCCTGCTGACACATCCACAAAAGGACATTATCCGGGATTTCCCTGCCGGTGCCCTTTTCATATTGCAGCCACCGCAGCAGGTCGCAGCCTCCATTATGGAACCGAAGGCACTGAAACCGCCTGCTGTCAAGGCCCAAGGCTTTAATCAGACTCCCTGTGCTACGGTTTTTGATAAGTTCACTGACCATTCCGCAGGAGCTGAAACATTCTCTGGCAAGCTTCGGCAGGCTCGCCTTGCTGATCTGTTCCATTTGCGGTATCCGTTCGAGCACAGCCAGATATTTTTCCGGATCAACGCTTTTCTGCTTCCGAATCCAGTTGACCAGCCCTGTACATCGAAGTTCCTTCTGTTCCAGAGTTGGCAGCGTTTTTCCATAGACCCGTCCATCATCCGAACCATACCAGCTATAAGAACAGGGACTTCCGGAAATCCAACGCATATTACGCTGTTTATACATCCCCCAGTAATAGCTTCTGGGCTTTAGTTCTCTGTCATAGATAGTACGCCGGATTTCCCGGCAATAAAGTCTGGAATTTGGAAGGCTTTCTTTTCTGTATGTCCGGTCAGCCTGAAATTCACGAACTACAAAGCCATCTTTGCATCGCTGGATCAGGTAGGCAAAATGTTTTTCTGTCTGCATATACCCCGCTCGTCCATAGGCTTTGAATACCACCGAATGGCGGCAACAACTACAGCGGCCTTTTTGATTGTGATGTGGATGTACCTTGATCGGTACTTCCTTTTCGCAGTAGGTACAGTAGCCTTTTTTGGCGCCGCCCTTTTTGTAGTGGTAGTAAATGTAATTTTGCCGGATGGCAACCTTATCCACCCATCGACTCCAGTCCTTCGGAAGTTCCGGCACCTGTTCCATATCTTTATCCCATGGATCAGTTTCCCGCCGGTGCCGCTGTTCGAGCTGTTCATCGCGCACATCCCGCTGAAACTGCAGGATGGCCTCTACCGCTTTTTTATCAATGTTCAGATATGTCTGTATAGATGTCTCATCTTCCTCGCTGATCCAATAGGCTTTGGTATACCAGTATTGCCGCTTCCAGTCCAGTCTGTCCAACTTGGATTCGCACCATTTCTGCATCAGGCTGTTATAGGTAATAAACTGCCGCTTTTCTTTATCCAGATACACTTCATAGGCCGGATTACTCCCATCCAAGCGAAGATGCTCTGGGAAAAAGAGAGCCACCTTCAATATCCCATCCTGCTTGATACATCTCAGGTAGGTATAATACTCACAGACTTCCCGAACATATCCGTAGTCCGTTTTTTCTTTTCTTGGTAGATCTGAAGCCGCGATCTGCTTCATTTCATCCGTCGCTGTCAGCTTTGGAAACGCCATCAGGGCTCGTTTTTTCATCTCAATTCACCATCCTCTTTGTCAAATCTACGCCATACCACACATCCGGCAGCAATGTAACACCGTCAATCTGGCCCACCGCAACCTGTACGATGCTTTCCGAATCCGGCGCTTCCTTCGCAAAAGCAAGGATGTCTCCCAGTCTGCCGGTGGCAACGGGGTCTTTGCCCCGTACCACCGCATAACCACAGTTCGCCATTGCCCGGTTGGCTGTCACATGGGAGCTCCACACCCTGCGCGGATGATCTACCATGTAGGCCAAACCATGTAAAAACAGCTCCTCTTTGGTTAGCCGCTTAATCACAGTCAGCTCCGTACAGGCGATTTTGGAGTCATGCTCATCTTCATCGATGTCGCCGCCGGCGTTGACAATATAATATTCCGAATGCTCCAGGCTGGAATAATAACTAAGGCAGTCAAGCGGGTCTTCTGCGCAGTGAAATCCATTTTCCCTGCAATTTGCTTTTTCAGTCGTATTGAGCCCCATCACAAACTGATAGCCACGGCATATCAGCCCGGGGCGAAAACCCTTATAAGCAATCATTCTGCATTTTCCCCCTTTGCCGGCTCAGCCTGCCTTTGCCATCCCAAAATCCAGCAGCGACATCTGCCCATCCTGAGAAGGCTTTTTTTCCTCCTGCTTGGGCGCCGCCTTGGGTTCTGTTTTTTTCTTCTCTGCCGTCTTCTTGGGTCTGCTTTTTGCAGAGGACTTCCCAGCATACGGCTTGGGAACAAACTTCTCCTCATCCTCATGGTCTTCCTTGGCATCAGGGTCACGGAAATAATCTTCCGCCCACTGATAGCACATATCATCCGGCACATCGCAGCCATATGTCTGCTGTCCGGGACCAGGGCGGGTTCCGCTTGCTTTTAGTTCATCCTGCACATAATCCCATGCCTTTCGGTTGATGTACTGGAAACAGCGGATCATGTTCTTTTTCGGATGCATCGTCAGACGGGCAAACGCCGTATCTTCCATACAGAGCATCTGGATATGCTCGGACACACATTCCTTCATATTGCGCCGTGTCAGTTTTTCCACATCGGTACTTACCCGTTGTGTAGAGGCCGCGATTACTTCTTCATCACTCATCGCTTCCAGACGGGCAATCTGCTCCTGCTCCGCGGCTTTCTTCGCCTGCTGTTTGGCGTCAAATTCCGCTTTGCGCTGGGCTTCAGCCGCCTCATGCTCCGCACGCTTTTTTTCTTCATCTTCTGCAGCGGGCGTTTGTGCCGAATTCCCCTCCTCAGCATACTTCTCTTCCCCAGCAGGCGCTACTTCATCCGCAGGCTCCTCCTCTGCATCAGCCAAAGCAGCCTCACCGGCAGAAACCGATGCAGCCGATACCGGGGCAGTGTCTGTACCTACAGGCGGCACAGGCAAAGATTCCATCTCCTCCAGCTCAAAGGCTTCATCATCCTCAAAGGCTGCAGATGAATCAAACATACTGTTTTGCTGCTCCATTGCTATTTCTGAAAAAACACCCATTGTAAAATCTCCTTTCGCAAAAAAGGCATGGAGCAGGCCGTTATGACCCTTTCCATGCCATTGTGTGTTGCTCACAGCACATATAAAAGCGTGCTGAAGCTGTCAAAACAGTAGCAGACTACGCCAGCATACTGCCTTGACCATTCCTTGATTTTGTCCTGCACCTCCTGCGCAGTCTTTTGATTGCTCATGTTCCAGGGTGGAGGTACCGTTACGGTAAAGTAGCCATTCTCCAGACAGCTTCTGACATCCGCCGGAAGATTGGAACACTGCTCATACAGTGCTGTGATCTGGCTTTTCTTCTTTTCTGCAATACGCATCTGACCCCTATCCCTTCATTCCTGTTTTTGAGCAGGCTCCGGAAGTCTTTTACACAAGAATGGGGAGAAGCGTACCGGCACAAAATCCCGGCAGTCATTCACATAGAAGTATGTGCGTTTACCTTGGCAGTCCAGTTCCACCACATCAGATGGAGCCAACGGACGGCCTCTGTAATCTTCCGGTAAATGCTCATTAAAGTCCAGGAACAGACGCCCCAGCACTTCCATGTCATTCTGCCCCTTTGGGCAACAGACCTCTGCGATCCATACCGTCTGATAGACGGCGGCAGGCGGCTGTTCATATCCAGCCTTACGCAGCACATCCAGCTGCTTGAACGCGAAAGGTACCGTCTGTGTCTCTCCCAGGCAAAGCTGGTAAATGCAAAACTTCCGGAAAATTCTCTGGCTGTCCAGAAGATCCTTCAGCGCCTGATTGCCCTGAGCAAGAAATATCTGATACTCTTCCTTTGTCAGCCCCAGATACTCTGTCAGGTCCAAATCTTTCTCCGCTCTGGTGTGCCAAAGCTCAACGCAGCCATCTATGTAAGTAAAATCACACTTACCGCACAGATATTGCTGCTTAAAATTCATTCTCTCCACCTCCTTTTCCTTCTGCACTTTCTCCCGAAGGGCAAGCTGCCAATCATCAAACCCTTTATAATTCGGATTCCAGGTCAGCCGACGACATGCCATTCCATTTTTCCGGGCCATCAGATAGATCTTAGATGCCCCGTTGGAGGTCATTTGGTTACTGTACTTATCCATATCATGAGCCTCAATGATCTCCTCAGTGCCATTCTGTGCCAACAGTGCAAACAGCGTATCCAACTGGCTTGTGTTGTTTGCTCCGGCAATCGCCGCAAAAGTCCGGTTTGTCAGGCAGTGTGAGATGTCTGCTTTCAGCAGTCCCTCAATGACATAGACCACACGGGCAGATGGATTGCCGATAAAATGTACCGGGCTCCCGGATGTGACGCCCATATTTTTGGACGAGGACGAAAACCAGATGTATTTGGCTCCTGCCTTATCCGGCGGATCGTCTTTTTGCTTGAGCGGAACATCCAGAAGTATCTGCAGGCCATGTATCATACCGTCGTATCCCACAGCCGGAATCAGAATCCCTGCGTTTTTTCGGTAGAAATTCATGGTCCAGCGCCCGCTGTCATCCAGATAAAAGCCTGGCACTCCCTCCACCTTGCATCCCTGTTTCATCAGCCGCTCGGTAATAGAACGGCAAAGGAATGGGGGTGGAGTGCTCTTGAACCCAATCCGGTCGATCTGTTCATCCGACAGTCCCCGTTTGGGGGAGCGCAGATGGTTGCGGTGGGCAGGCTGAAGAGGCAGCATAGCAAGCAACAGCGAAAGAGTTTGATGGATTTCCTGTCTGCTGGCCCGCTCTGCTTGCTGTACTGTTTTTAGTTCGCCCTTCCTCTCATATCCGGCAAGGCCGGTCTGAGTCCCCAAAACCGGGGACCCAGTGCCAGCCTGCTGGTTTCCTGCCATCTCATATCCGGAGTTCGGCTGTTCCCTGTGAAAATCGTTGCACAGGGCTTCCCCTATCTCCCAATACGCATCGGATGTAGTCGTATTGTTCAGCCGCGCATAAAGCGCAAGCATACCGCCATGCTCATCACAATAGTTGCACCGCCAGACATTTTTGACGAAATTCACATTCATCTTACCGCGACGGTCACCACAAAACGGGCAATCCACATATACACTGTTTGCCTGTCGGCGTCTGATTCGCAGATGTAGAAGTTCCACTACATCCATAATACCAAACGGAAAATCTCCTGGATATGAGTCCATCTCTTCTCCCTCCCTTCTTTGCCCCATAGGTGGGGCTGCTTATCATCCGGCTTGCTGTGCGGCCATACCATCGAGCATAATCTGCGCCGCAGCACGAACGATATTGTTGGTGCTTTTGTTGCCGGGGGTGAGATAGAATTTCAGACTCACCGGACGCTCCATGGCAACTGTTGCCATGGTCTTTCCTTTGCTCAGACCGCTATCAACCACCACATTCTGCGCTTCTTCAAAGGTCATTACCTTCAAGATGTCTTCTACCGGAGTGCTCTCCGTATAAGAAGGCGCCATAGGCTGATCGGGTGCTTCCTGCTGAACAACAGGCACCGCAGGCAGTTCTTCCGGTTCATCCGATTGGAATACGGAGGCGGCCGGCTGCTCAGACGCATCATCCTGTTTTGGACTGCTATCCAATGTAACCTCGCGGCTCGGTATCGGCAGCTCCATATTGGGAGCATTCTCCTCTACCTTGCCGGCAGGCAGTGTATCCATATTGTCCTTCTTTTCTGCAGCCATCTGTCGGACAACTGGCTGTACTGGAGAAACCGTGGGCTGTTCATTCTGAACCGGCTTTGCCGCAGGTTTCTGAATAGGCGCCGGACGAGCAGGCGTATTACGGCTCTCTACAGCGTTCTGAGGCGTTCTTTCCAGCTGGGTATGAACTTCCCCACGCCAGATTGCCGCAGCGCCGCTCCAGGGGCTTCTACGGGTCTCTGCGCCGCATTTGGCATCGTTTGCTGGATAGGAGCCGTCCCGGAAAGCGGAATACTGCTTCCAAACACCTTGCCCGTACTGTCAACAGCAACATCGGCAAACTGCAGACCGAAACCGGCATCCGACAGCGCAGCACTCAATGCCTCATCCTGGGCAGCCTGTACATAGTTGGTACCTTCTTCTGCACTGTGTTGCGAGATGTAACTGCTGATAGGCTCTGCATCACTGCGATCCAGATAAACTCTGGCCTCCATAATCGCAAGCTGTTCCGTGATCCGCAGAGTAGTCAGTTTCATGCGGCCCTGGGGGTGACGCAGGCGAAACCAAAGCTTCTGATAGGGCAATTCCAACTGCAGCATTTCCTCATTGGTTTTTCTAGACACCTTATGGCGCAGAAATTTGAGCGGGTCAAAGCCCGGCACCTTGTTCAGTTCTGCCACTGCCGGAATTGTTTTGTACATCATAGGCATCGGATTACTTTTTTCGTTCATGTTGGAAACTCCTTTCTGACATAAAAATAGGAGACGCCAAGTGCCATTTCTGCACCTGACCTCTCTTTTTTAACTTGCGTTCTTTAATTGTTCTTCCAACGCAGCCGGAATGGGGATGCCGGCTTTCTTTGCGTAGGCTTTGAAATACATCTGAATGCGCATACCCAGCAGCGTATTTCGCTTGCCGATCTCATTACGATGGATTGCCATAAACAATACCTGTTTCTGCCCAATCAGCACCACCCGCTTTTTGGCGCGCGTGATTCCGGTGTAGAGCAGATTACGGTACATCATGATGGTGTGCGCTTTGAGCAGCGGCATAATAACGGTCTCATACTCAGAGCCCATAGCCTTGTGGATTGTAGTGGCATAAGCCAGATCCACATTGTTCAAATCATCTACACCGTATTCCAGTGTTCTGCCAGCACCAAAATCCATGCCGATTTTTTTACCCTGGTCAGTGTCCTTAATATACCGGATGAAGCCCAGATCTCCATTAGAGACCTTTTCTGTGTTCTTGGTCTGCATGATGCGGTCATTGACCCGGAAGATTCTGGGGCCAAACTTGATTTCCTCCTCCGCAGAGCAGAACGGGTTAACCAATTCACGAATGGTCTCATTCAGCTGTTCCGCCGACGCAGCGCCCTCTGAACGGAAAGGCGAAAGAATCTGCACATTCTCAATGCCACTCTCCTGTATCTCCCGACAATACCGTTCTGTAATCTTTTCAGCGGTGTCTTCCTGACTATCACCAGACACGAAAACAAAGTCCGGTCCATAAAACAGTTTGGTATTGCCCTCATTGATAAATTTGGCGTTATAGGCAATCAGACTGTCCTTCGACTGACGGAAAATCTGATCCAGCACCGTTACCGGGACGATTTGGGTCTCGATGATCTCACGGAAAACATTTCCGGCTCCTACGCTGGGAAGCTGGTCTGGGTCGCCTACCAGCACGATTCTGGCATTTGCCTTCATGCGCTCAAAGAATTTCTCGGCAAGCCACATATCCACCATGGAAAACTCATCCACAATGATTAAATCGGCCGACAGTGGCTCTGACTTTCTTTTCCGGCTGCCCTCATCCTCTTCACTGGTCAGTCCCAGACCACTGTGTAATGTCCGGGCATCCTCAAAGCCGGTACTCTCCGACATCCTGCGGCTTGCCCGACCGGTAGGCGCCATAAGAGCAATTTTGCCATCAGGGTGCAGCCGCCGGTAAACCTCAAGTATCGTCCGCAGCACTGTTGTTTTACCAGTACCAGGAGAACCCGTAATCACTGACAAGCCATGCCTAAATGCTGCATAGACCGCAGCCTCCTGCTGTGCAGACAGGCGCAGCCCCATTTCAACCTTGACCTGTTCCAGCACCGGCGCAATATGCTCTACTGGCATCTGGGCGACCAGACGCTGGGCGATCCGGCGCGCCGTTTCGTCCTCTTGGGCAAACACTCTGGGAAGATAGATATTATCCTTCACAGAAACGATTGCTCCATTCAGGATCATTTCCTGCATCATATCCCTAACTTCCTGCTGATGCAGGCGAAGCTCCGGTACAGGTATCTTCTCATTGAGCAGCTTCAGCGCTGATTTTTCCAGTTCTTCAGAACTGATGTACAGATGGCCTCGTTTACTCTTGCCTTCATCCAACGCACAAAAGACAGCCCCTTTGATACGCATAGGGTCATGGAGATCGCCCCCGCTCTTTTGTACGATTGCATCTACCCGCCGAAATCCAAAGCCGGAGATCTGGCAAAGCTCAAATGGGCTCTTTTCCAAAATCTCTACGCTGGTTGGGCCGAAATATTGATATATTTTCAATGCTGTCTTGGGAGTAATCTTAAACGGCGCCAGCAAAGTCATAATTCCTTGGAGCATACGGTTTTCTGCATAAGAGGCTCTGATGTCCTCCAATTTATTTTCCGTAATACCCCGGATCTCCAACAGCCGCTCCGGCTGGTGTTCCAGAATATCCAGTGTGGCCACACCGAACCGCTCCACAATGTCTGCGGCAGTTTTAGGACCAATCCCTTTGATAAGCCCGGAGGCAAGATAGCCCTCTACGCCGTTTTTTGTTCTGGGCACAATTTCACGCCACTGCTCCACCTGGAGTTGGACACCATACTTGCCCTTTGTCCATTCACCATCCAGTTCCAGCTCTACCGCATCTGTCCGTGGAATCTCATACCCCACAGCTGTAAAGCGGATCAAATGGTCTTTGTACCGTCTGTTTGACCTGGCCTCGGCAGGCACGCTCTGGTCTGCGGTCTTTACACTGACGATACAAAACTTATTGGCAGGATTATAAAAAATCGTCCCGTCGTAGGTTCCAATACAATTCATCCTTTTTTCACCTCGCTAAGCGGCCTCCATAATTGAGGCTCTAACGCTGAACCGTCTGGATTCGGATACTGTAACAAACTGCTCGTAAATATCCGGATGCTCCAGTTTCAACCGAAGCAGGTTATCCTTGTCGATGATGGACTTGCGAACAGGGGTATAGGTAACCGTATAGTTCACGCCCTCCTGCTCACAGATCGCAGTACAGCTGGTACCCATTTCCGCAATCAACAGGGCCTTCAGACGCTGAATATCCTTGTCGATTTCTTTGGAGTACACCTCTGCATTTTTCTTTTCATCCAGAAGACGCAAATACTGCATGAGCTTTGCAGTCATATCCAGGTCGAGTGCAACGGCCGGAGCATTTTTATCTGCCGGACCAAAGTGTTTGCGTGCGCTCTCAATGATCAAGGCCCCACTTTCTGTATAGGGCGGCGGCACATGGCGCTGCACATGGTTTTCCCAGAAATACTGCTCCAAAAAGACCATCTCAGCCTCGTACTCGAAATCACGTTTGACCTCCCGGATAATAACTTCTTCCTCGTTGTTACCATACAGGCAGCAAAAGAAACATCGGTCAAGATCCGTTACCGCCATATAATGACGCCCCTGAGATTCATAGTAGACTGGAACCGTCTCCTTCCCATTCATCCACCAGTTATCTCTGGCATTATAGTTTGTGGTCTTAATCTCAAGGATCGCTGTGGTGCCATCCGGCAGTTCCACAAAGTAGTCCACATCAGCCAGCATCCAAGGATACTGTGGGTGCTGGAACATCTTTTTGATCTGGTAGACCCGATATCCAGTTTTCCGCTCGAATATCTTTGCTACCAGAGGCTCCAGCAAATGCCCCATTTCCATGGCAACCCAGTTGCCCTCATCATCTTCCACTGACGCTATGTTCAGTTTGTCGTAGTACAGATCCCTGGCTGTCCGGAATGGAGAAGTGCCAAAAATCGCCGATACATCGCTGCCGCCGATTCCACGGCGCCGGTAATCCAGCCAGTCTTCTTCTGAAAGATCTGCCGTTTCTACCAGCACCAGCGGTTCATACCGCTTTCGTTCAGCACTATTGCTGCCAGACATATCAAATCCCCCTTCGTGATCTTCGGGGCAAAATAACCGCCCTCGTCATTGGTGCAACATTTCGTAGCCGGAGCGAAGATACTGCCTGACTCTTCATCTTCCAGTCCGTGGAGTGTGCCGACTTGACCCGCCGACCATTCTGCTTTCTTTTCTGCTTCACATTCATGTACATGACCTGCCTTTCTCAGTTTTGATTTATCCTTAAGGCCCTTTCAGGCTTACAGGCAATAAAAAAGCGAGAATGACAGACGGCATAAAGCCTGGCGTCCATAGTTGCCTATGAACCGGTGTCATTCTCGCAATGGTGGGTAAATCCCGTAAAATAAAAAAAGCCAGTAATATACCGGCCTGAAAAGGCGCAGTGATACTACTGACACAAGTACAAACTTAACAGCGTGTGCAATGCAGTCATTACTCTGCAACACAAGCCCTAAAGCCTGTGTACCCTGACGGGCAACGCACAAAAATCAATTACATTGCAATTTTAACACAATATATAGTGTTTGTCAATTCTAACATTCTATATATTGATTTTTGGATTTTCTTTAAATTTTCTTTCCTCTTTGCAGAAGTTCTTTCTTCCCCGCCTATTTATAGGATGTATCGGATCATTTGGTAATACCGGATGATCCCTACGCTCTTTTGGTACCTTGACAAGTTCATAACCTCTATGGGGAGTTATACAGGAATTCTGGACAGTGTGCGATGACCACAGAAGCGCGCCCATAATCGAAATGCTGCACAGCAGCAGCCTGAAATACACGGCAGAACCGTTCTGGCGTAGGAAATGGCCCCATTAGAGTTCTTTTGTTATTTCAACACCTCCTGACCTCAAGACCGTTTTCATTGTTTTTGTTGAAAACCTTCTTCTACAAATCGTAAGGGATCATTGTAATCGAAAAAAGGAGGACGATTATGGAGAAAAGAAAACCGAATGACCTACCGCCGGAGCAGTGCTTGGCTGTTGATACCGATACCCTTTGTAAACTGTTGTGCTGTGGAAGGCACACTGCAGTACAGATTGGGGATCTTGCCAATGCACGCATTACCATGAACACCCGTGTCCTATGGAGTGTCCAGCGTATCAAAGAATATCTTTATGATATTTCCGGCTAAATAACCATGCCAGTAAGGCGCACTACACTTTTATAATCAGGAGGTACCAGTAATGGCAAAAGTGAGAAAAGACAACAAAGGACGAAATCTTCGGCCCGGAGAAACACAACGGGCAGATGGCAGCTATATGTATGTCTACAAATTAGGCACTAAAAAGAAATATCTTTACGACTCCGATCTCGCAAGTCTTCGTGTCAAAGAAAAGCAGATCAACAAAGATAAGGATGATGGCATCCGTACTCAGGAAGCCATGAAGCTTACCCTGAATGATATGTTCAAGGTCTACATGAATAACAACATCAAACTGAAGCCCTCTACCAGAGCAAATTATCTTTACCTGTGGGACTTCTATGTGAAAGAAGAGCCTTTCGCTAACATGCCTCTGCCACAAATCCACAGAAGTGATATTCTCGCGTTTTATACCAAACTGCTGAAACACGGTTTTGCTATCAACTCACTGGAGAGCATCAACACCATTGTTCACCCTACGCTTGAAATGGCCGTGGACGACGATTACATCCGCAAAAATCCCAGCAAGGGCATTTACCGCAAGCTCAAGACGGATGGTAGCGCTCCAAAGCCTAAACGGCGGATCGCACTCACTAAAACGCAACAGCAGAATTTCCTGCGTTTTATTGCCAAGTCCCCTACATACAGCCATTGGCTCCCCATCATGACTGTGCTCCTTGGAACAGGAATGCGTGTAGCAGAATGTACCGGCATTACCAAAAGCGATATTAACTTGAGCGAAAACACAATCTCGGTCAACCACAACTTAATCTACCGGGTCATTGACGGAAAAGCCGGATTTCACATTACCACTCCCAAAACTGAGAGCGGTACACGAATTATCCCTATCCTCTATCCAGAGGTGGCCGAGCAGCTTCGCCTCCAGATTGAAACCATCGACGCATTGTATCCAGACGATCAACTGGTGTTAGGAGGAGTTCACGGTTTTGTTTTCCGCAACCGAACCGGCTCATTCATGAGCGCCCACAATATCAATCGGGCGATTGAGAGAATCAGCGTAACTTACAACATGGAGGAAATGGATCAGGCTGAACTGGAAGACCGTGAACCGGATCTGCTCCCTCATTTTAGTGTTCACAACTTGCGGCACACCTTCTGTACCCGGCTCTGCGAAAGCACCAACGATGTTAAATTCATTCAGCAAGTCATGGGGCATGCCGATTTCTCTACTACAATGGACATCTACACCCATATTACACAAGAGAATATGCAGGAGAAGGCAAAAAACATTAGTGTGAACATGAAGCTGATGTAAAAAGAAAGGCGAATCTGCATTTTATAAGCAGATCCGCCTTTCATATTGCTTCATCCGGTTTCGTAGGGTCTCGCGCAAAAGTTGTAGAAAAGTTGTAGTAACGCGATTTTTTGTAGTAAATGACCTCTTTAGTACAGCTTTGCTCCTGCCGGAATACTGTCATCCAGCATCAAAAGATTTAAGCCTTCCCGTCCGTCATACTCGTACACTGCGGAAATCAGCATACCCTCGGAATCAATACCCATCATCTTTCTCGGCGGCAGGTTTGTGATTGCCACACAGGTCTTACCAACCAGCTCTTCCGGCTCGTAATACTCGTGAATACCGCTTAAAATGGTGCGTTTCCGGTCTGTTCCGTCATTCAGTGTGAATTTCAGGAGCTTCTTGGACTTCGGCACTGCCTCACAGGCTTCGATCTTAACCACTCTGAAATCAGACTTGCTGAATGTCTCAAAGTCTACATCATCTGCAAACAACGGCTCGATTTTCACCTTGGAAAGATCAATCTGTACGCTTGGCGCGGACACGGTTGCATCCTCTGCAGAACCATTTACCGCTGCTTTTTCGGCTTTGTTTTCAGCCTTCTTTGGGTCCAGGGTCTTCATTGTCGGGAACAGCAGAACGTCGCGAATGGATGCAGCGTCGGTTAGGAACATAACCAGACGGTCGATGCCCATGCCCATGCCGCCCGTGGGAGGCATACCGTATTCCAGAGCGTTGATGAAATCCTCGTCCATCATGCCTGCTTCCTCGTCGCCTGCGGCGCGCAGAGCAACCTGACGCTCGAAACGCTCCTTCTGGTCGATCGGGTCGTTCAGCTCGGAGAATGCATTGCACAGCTCGCGGCCGTAAACAAAGCACTCGAAGCGCTCGGTCAGACGCGGGTCGGACGGCTTGCGCTTTGCCAGCGGAGAGATCTCGACCGGATAATCGGTGATAAAGGTCGGCTGCATGAGGTTCTCCTCAACGTACTCGTCGTAGCACAGGCTCATCAGGTCGCCCCAGCTCTCCTTGCCCTTTTCGATTTCGAGGCCCTTGGCCTTAACGGCTTCGAGCGCCTCCTCCGGAGAGAGTGCCATAAAGTCGATGCCGGCATACTCCTTGACAGCCTCGGCCATGGTCATGCGCTTCCAGCCCTTGGTGAAGTCGATCTCGGTGCCCTGGTACATCACCTTGGTGCCGCCCAGAACCTTTTCGCAGACATGGATTACCATGTCCTCGGTAATATCCATCATGCCGTGGTAATCGGTGTAAGCCTGATACAGCTCGATGGTGGTGAACTCCGGATTGTGCTTGGTGTCCATGCCCTCGTTGCGGAAAATACGGCCGATCTCGTATACGCGCTCCAGACCGCCTACGATCAGGCGCTTGAGGTGCAGCTCGGTCGCAATACGCAGATACATATCAATATCCAGCGCGTTGTGATGGGTGATGAACGGACGAGCCGCAGCACCGCCCGGAATGGTGTTCAGACACGGGGTCTCAACCTCCATAAAACCGCGGGAATCCATAAAGTTGCGGATCTCGCGCACGATAGCGGAGCGCTTCTCAAAGGTATCGCGTACCTCCGGGTTGACGATCAGGTCAACATAGCGCTGACGGTAACGCATATCGGTATCCTTCAGACCGTGCCACTTCTCCGGCAGCGGTGCAAGGTTTTTGGAAAGCAGCGTCAGCTCGGTTACGGAAACCGAAATCTCACCCTTCTGGGTACGGAATACCTCGCCCTCGATACCGATGATATCACCGATATCGAACTTCTTGTAGCCCTTGTATACGTCCTCGCCTACGTTGTCGCGCTTGATGTAAAGCTGCAGACGGCCGTAGCGATCGCGCATATCCGAGAAGGAAGCCTTGCCCATGATGCGCTTGGACATCATGCGGCCTGCCAGACGGACGGTCTTGCCTTCCAGCTCATCAAAATGCTCATGAATATCGGTGGTATAGTGATCGCGCTCAAAGCGAACCTGCTGGAACGGGTCCTTGCCCGCAGCCTGCAGCTCTGCCAGCTTTTCGCGGCGAATGCGCTTCAGCTCGTGCAGTTCCTCCGCGGTCTGCTCGTGCTGATCCTGCGCCTGATGCTGTTCTGCCATATCTTCCCCATCTTTCATATAGATTTACATTTAACGTCCGTTAGGACGAATCGAATTACTTCTCGATCTTAATGATCTCGTACTTTACGATGCCGATCGGTGCCTCGACCTCAACAACATCGCCGACCTTCTTGCCCAGCATAGCCTTGCCGAACGGAGACTCATCGGAGATCTTACCGTCCATCGGATCGGCCTCCTGAGAGCCGACGAAGTGGTACTCCTCTTCCTCGTCCTCCTCAAGATCCTTAACAATAAAGCGGCAGCCGGGAGAAACCTCGTCTGCAGCGTAGCTGTCGCCGGTTACAACGACTGCGTGCTTGATGATCTCCTCAAGCTCGGCAATGCGGGAATACAGCTTGCCCTGCTCGTTCTTGGCTTCATCATACTCGGCGTTCTCGGACAGGTCGCCGAAGGAGCGTGCTTCCTTCAGCTGCTCTGCAACCTCATCCGCACGGGTAGTTTTCAGATATTCCAGTTCGTCCTTATATGCGTCCAGACTTTCCTGTGTCAGTTTAATTTCTTTTGCCATGTTTGCAAACCCTTCTTACTCAGTGTCATCGGCTTTCGAGCCGTACAGTACACTATATTATAAATTAAGCACCAATGCCATGTCAAGCGATTCGACCATTTTCTGTCCGATTTTCTGCCGGAGTGCTCGATTATCCCACAGTTTCCATCGCTTTTTGAAGCTGCGGATCGATTTCCGGCGTCAGAAAGAAAAAGTTCTGTGTCTGCTCATCGGTCAGCTTCACCTCAATATCCGGCGCAATGCCGACATCCGCAAGGCTTTTGCCCTTGGGCGTAAAGTATTCTTCGACAGACAGATTGACCGCCGAGCCGTCGCTCAGCTGGTAGGTGCGCTGAGCGCGTCCCTTGCCGGTGGTGTGCGTGCCGACGAGCGTCGCGCGGTCGTACTCCTGCAGGGCTGCCGCGAAGAATTCCGCCGCCGAAATGCTCTGGTCGTCAATAAGCACCGCGATCGGCAGGTCGATGCAGTCCGCATCCGAGGTATAAACGGTCTCCGAGCCGTTTTTCATGCGCAGCGTCATAATGGTGCCCTCGCCGAGCAGCGGGTCGAGTGCCGCGCTCATCTCCTTGACACGGCCGCCGCCGTTGTGGCGCACGTCAATGACCAGCGACTGTGCGCCGCTGTCGGTCAGCAACTGCAGCGCTGTCTTGAACTGATCGGCACAGCCGTCGTGGAAATTCTCGATGCGGATGTAGCCGATTTTATCATTCAGCATTTTTCCCCATGCCATCTTCTGCGTGACAACGGCACGCTGCATGGTCAGCTCCTTGGCGGAGCCGTCTGCCTTCTTGACCGTGACGGTCACATCGGTCCCCTCTTTGCCGGAAATCGCGCTGATAACCGCGCTCGAGCCGTCCTTTTCAGTCGTCAGATCTCCCGTACCGAGAATGTAATCGCCCTTTTCGATGCCGGCCTTCGCCGCAGGCGAATCATCGTACACGAGCGTAACGCGAATACTCGTCTCGGTGCTCGTCACCGAAACGCCGATGCCGCAGCCCTTGCCCTCACCGCTCATGCGATAGGCTTCGTAGTTTTCCGCCGGAATATACGACGACCACTTGTCTCCCAGACCGGTAATGTAGCCTGCCGCAGCGTAATCCGCAACATTGTCCGCATCCAGCTCACCAACGTATTTGTCCGACACCAGCCGGTCGATCTCGCGCAGCTTTTTTCCGACCTCGTTGGTGTTCCAGCCGGTGGAAATCAGGCAGATGACTGCCGTTATCGCGCCTGCCGCAGCACACATGGTCAGCGCTATCCGCAGAGAGATCTGTCTCTCCCGCAGTTTTTTCATGGTTTGTCCTCCTCCACGAGAAAAGGGAGAGCGTTACACTCTCCCCTTTTATGTGATTGCGTTAGTTGAAGTAACTCATCGGGTTCTGCGTCGAACCGTTTACATACACCTCAAAGTGCAGATGCGGACCGGTCGAGTTGCCGGTAGAGCCTACCAGACCGATGGTCTGACCGGCGGTTACCGTCTGACCCACGGAAACATGGATGGCAGACTGATGGCCGTAAGCCGTCATGACGCCGCCGCCGTGATTGATAACGGTATAGTTGCCGTAGCCGGAAACCCAGCCTGCGGTGGTAACCGTGCCGGATGCGGCTGCTACGATCGGTGTGCCGGTCGGTGCCGGAATATCCTCGCCCTTGTGGAACTTGCGGGTACCGAAGATTGGATGTACACGCCAGCCATAGGCACTCGAATTATTGGTGTAACCCGGCAGCGGCCAGGTGAACGTGCCGCTGTAACGGGTCGCGCCGCTGCTGGTCGTGGTGGTCGTGCTCGAGGACGAACTGCCGCCCTTCTTCTTAGCGGCCGCTGCTGCTGCCGCCGCAGCTTCCTTGCGGGACTGCTCTGCGATCTGGTTACTTACGGTGTCCATCTCGCTGGTGATGCGCTCGTACTCCGCCTTCTGCTCCTTCTGATAGGATTCCAGACTTTTTTGCAGCGCCTTCTGCTGCTCCTCGCTGGATTTCAGCTCCTCAGCCTTGTACTTCAGGTTTTCCTGATACTGTACCTGCTCGTCCTGCGTCTGCTGCAGGTCGTCGCGCTTCTGCTGAATATCCTCCTTCGCGGCGGTGTACTCCGCTACGATCTTCTTATTATCGTCCATGATCGCGGAAACGATCTCCAGACGGCTGAGCAGATCAGAGAAGTTGGACGCGTTCAGCAGAACCTCCAGATAGCTGGTCTCGCCCTGCTCATACGTCGTGCGGACAGTCTCAGAAAAACGCTCCTTCTTGCTGTCAAGCGCCTTGATCGCAGCATCCAGTTCGGTCGTCTTGACATCGATCTGGTCCTGCAGGCGGTCGATGTACGCCGTTACGGTCGTAATCTCCTCCTTGGTGAGCTTGATCTCCTTCTGCAGTGCGGCGCGGGTCTTTTCGACCTCGTTCACCTGACCTGCCAGACTGTCAAGCTCCGCCTTGACCGATGCCTTCTGATCCTCCAGATCGGACAGCTTGCTTTTCAGTTCCTTACTGCTCACCGCACCGGCATAAACCAGACCGGAGGCAATCATCGAGAACACCATCGCTGCGACCAGGATGCCCGCAATAATGCAGGAAATCAGGCGCACGGTTTTCTTTTTCATCATATTGAAACATTCGCTCCTTTATGCAGTCGTTATACATCCATAAACTTGCGGATACTCGTTACCGAGCCGCCGATTCCGAACAGTGCGGCTGCACCTGCGTACACGCCCAGCACCCACCAGCGCAGCACGTCGAACGAGAGCAGATGGAACGAGGACAGAGAAACCGTACCTGCCACGTTGTACAGCTCGGTGTACAGACCCCATTCCGCGAGGAAGGCCAGTCCGCCGGCAACCAGACCGAGCACCATGCCTTCGATGACAAACGGCCAGCGGATAAACCAGTTGGTCGCGCCGACCATCTTCTGGATGGAGATCTCCTCACGGCGGGCAAACATAGCCAGCTTTACCGTGTTGGAGATGATAAAGATCGAGATAACGGCCAGACCGACGATCATAGCCGCCGCGATCATGTTGAACACGCGCTGAATCTGAATCAGCTTGCGGATAACATCCTCATCCGCGCGTACGCTTGCAACCCCGTCAACCGCTTCGATTTCTTTGATCGTTGCGTCCGCCTGCGTAGAATCATTCAGGGTAAACACATAGCTGTTGCGCAGCGGATTGTTGTCCGCGTTGTAATCCTCGAGGATGTCTGCGTCGTCGCCCAGTTCCTTGCGGTACTGCTCAAGCGCGACATCGCGGTCCTCGAATGTGATCGACGCAATGTTGTCGATCTTCTCGAACTGCGTCTGCAGCGTTTTCGCCTCACGCGTGGTGAGCGAATCGTCAATCCAGACTACGATCTGGTTGGACTGCTGCAGTCTCGTAATGTTATTCGTAATGTTGTAGGCCACCAGCGTAACCGTGCCCGTCAGCAGCAGGCTTACGACCATGATCACCACGGCCGCCACGGACATGAAGCCGTGCTTGAAAATGTTGCGCAGGCCTTCCTTCCAATAGTAAACGATTGATCTCATATCTGATAATACCCACCTGTCTGATCACTGATGACTTCACCGTTGTCGATCACAACAACGCGCTTTTCAAATTCGTCTACCAGACCCTTTTCGTGCGTTACGATCAGCACGGTCGTGCCAAGCTCATTGATCTTTTCAAACAGGGTCATCAGCTCCAGCGAACGCGCAGGATCAAGGTTGCCGGTCGGCTCGTCCGCGATGATGAGGCGCGGGTTGTTGACCAACGCACGCGCGATTGCGACACGCTGCTGCTCACCGCCGGAAAGATTCATCGGCTTTTCGTGCGCCTTGTCGGCCAGGCCGACCAGATCGAGCACATACGGCACGCGCTGCTTGATGGCCTTGCCCTTGGCACCGATGGCGCGCATGGCAAATGCGACGTTCTCGTAAACGGTTTTGGTGTTGATCAGGCGGAAATCCTGATAGACAACGCCCAATGTACGGCGCAGATACGGAATCTGCCGCTTTTTCATTCTGCCGATATCGTAGTTGTTGACGATAACGCGGCCTTCGCTCGGCCGAACCTCACCGGTCAGCAGCTTGATGATCGTGGTTTTACCCGAGCCGGACGCGCCGACCAGAAAGACAAATTCTCCCTCGTCTACACGCAGACTCGCCTTGTTCACCGCCCGGGTTCCGTTTTCGTAAACCACGGTGGCTTCACTCATTCGTATCACAGGCAATCCTCCTCGGTGCCAACGCAGAAGGCGTGCGAATGCCCCGGATTGGGCATTTTCGCCTTCCAGCAAACAAAAAAGACAAAGGTGTAAACATATACACCTTTGTCTATTATAACAGATATCATGTTTATGTGCAAGCCGACAAACTGTGGCATTATTGCACAATTTACGCTTTTTCTGTGTAGATTTTATGAACAGACAGCGATTATCTGGTACCTTCTTCGCGGCTTGCAAGGTATTTTCGAACCATGAGCGCTACCTTAAATACGATCGCGTGATCGAACTCACGCAGGTCCAGACCGGTCAGCTTTTTGATTTTCTCAAGGCGATACACCAGCGTATTGCGGTGTACGAACAGCTTACGCGAGGTCTCGGATACGTTCAGGTTGTTCTCGAAGAACTTCTGAATCGTGAACAGCGTCTCCTGATCGAGCGAGTCGATCGAGCCCTTGCGGAATACTTCGGACAGGAACATCTCACACAGCGTGATCGGCAGCTGATAGATCAGACGGCCAATGCCCAGATTCTCGAAGCTGATGATGTTCTTCTCGGTGTCAAATACCGCACCGACCTCGATTGCAGTCGTAGCCTCCTTGAAGGACTTTGCGATATCCTTCATCTGGGAGGATACCGAGCCGATGCCGATCAGGCACTTGACCGACAGCTCACTGAGCAGCGTCTCCTCGATAGAGCCTGCCAGCTTGATCAGATCCTTGATCTCACTGCCTGCCTTGACCTCCTTGACAACAACGATGTCCGTCTCGGAGATATGCAGCACGAAATCCTTCTGCTTGTCCGGGAACATGCCGTTTACCACGTCGATCGCGGCAACATCGGCCGGCGCCTGCTGGCGCACGAGGAATACCACGCGCGGCACGTCGTTGCCGAAGTGCAGCTCGCGGGACTTGATATAAATATCGCCCGGCAGGATATTATCCAGAATGATATTCTTTACGAAGGTAGCCTTGTCGTGCTTTTCGTCATACAGCGTCTTGATATTGTTGATCGAAACCGCAACCAGCGAGCAGATACTGCGCGCCAGCTCGTCCTCGCCCTGTACGAATACAGCGTATTCCAGACGCGACGCACGGTCGCCCGTTGTATGATAAGTATAACCGCCGAAACGAACGATCTCGCCGGCGAAGCCCAGCTCAGTGATTGCTTCCTCCCGCATTTCACCGATACGAGGCAGATCGGTACATGCTACGACCGCACCGCTTGCGTCAACAATGCCGATCGTACGATCCACCGTATCCTTCATCTGCAAAACAATCGACTGGAACAATCTCGAAGCCATTTCCATCACCTTTCCCGTCTTTTTCACGCGCCCCGGCGCTTTACTCCGCATCCGTTCGCCGAAACGCTTACTCTTTATGGTGTTCTCACCGTTAATGGTGATTCTGCCTATGACATTCTTCACAAGAACGCCAAAAGTTCCCTATACATTTTAAGTCATTATATCACATGTCCGCGCATTTTTGTACAAAAAACTCAAAAAAATTTGTAGATTTTTTAAGTTTTTCAAGTTTTCGAGGTAAGTTTTTCCAATTCCTCCTGTGTCAGTTCCCGAAATTCGCCGGGCGCGAGTATTTTATCCAGCCAGAGACCACCCAGCCGCAGGCGTTTGAGCGCCGCTACCGTACCGCCGACTGCCGCGATCATGCGCTTGACCTGATGGTATTTGCCCTCTTTGAGCGTCACACGCACGCGCAGCTCCGGCTCGGTCTCGAGGATTTCCAGCTTCGCCGGCTTGCATTCCGTGCCGTCCCGCAGGGTCATGCCCTGCTCGAAGCGTGAGACTGCATCCGCTGCCAGCGCGCCGTCCACGACCGCCTCGTACTCTTTTTCAACATGGCGATTCGGACTCATCAGCGCATGGCTGAGCGCGCCATCGTCCGTGATGAGCAGCAGTCCCTCGGTGTCCTTGTCCAGCCTTCCCACCGCAAACAGGCCGCGCCGCAGCTCGGCTGGAAACAGCTCAAGCACGGTATCGTGACGCTCATCGCGGCTTGCCGTGATAACACCCATCGGCTTGTTGAGCATATAGTACCGCTGTGCGCGGTAGCGCTGCACGGTGCCATCCACCGCCGTCTGCGACCGGTCGGGATCGACCTTGAACGCCGGATCCTTCTGCACGGTGCCGTCCACCGAGACGCGTCCCGCACGAATGAGTGCCTGCACTTCCTTGCGGCTGCCGCAGTTCAGGTGGGACAGCAATTTGTCCAATCGCATCTGTGGCATTTTGTCCCCTCCGCCAATACATTTCTTTTATAAGGATAACACTTTTTCGCAAATTGCACAATAGCTAAATGCAAAAAAAGTGCAATCCCCCGAAAGTTACCAATAGATACCATAAACCTATGATAACTTTTTCGTTGAATTGCACAGTTATGCAATTTCCGAAAGTCATTGTCAACCACTGTCAGGTCTGCGGCATATCCAGCAGGCCATGCACAAATCCATCCGTCTGTGCAGATGTGATATCCGCTGCGATCAGGCGGTTGCTGCGCACCAAAAGGTTGGCGGTCACGCCCTGCTCCCCGGTAGGATAGGCGGTCAGCGCGTAGGTATACAGCGTGGCGCGTTTGCCCTGATACGGCGTAAGATCCAGTCCCTGCGCCTGCTGAATAGCGTTGTACTGCTCATATACCTCATCGAAGGTGTCGGGTATCTGCACCTCCTGTGTGCCGACCGGTTCGTTCTCCACCGACCAGCCGCATGCGGTCAGCAGAGCTACTCTGTCCTCGTTGGTTTTCAGCTTTGCACTAAGCGCTGCACCTTCAGCGCTGACCGCGGTATCCGCCTCTGCCGTTTTCGGCAGCAGCGCTGCCGCGCCGACTAGCACCAGCCCGACCGCCAGCACGCCCACTACGATTTTCCTCACCGACACCTTTGCCGCAAAAACGATCATGGCATTGTCCCTCCTGCTTTTGCTTTATTCTATGCGTACAAAAGGCAAAAAAGAACGCCTCCGAGTATTTCTCGGAAGCGCAGCTTGTATCAGTCCAGATTTTTCTTCTTCAGCATCCACCATGCAAAGAAGCAGCCTACCACTGTAATGGCCAGCGGCATCCACCAGATCCAGTCGCCCGGTATCCGTCCTTCACCGATATTCATACCGAAGAAGCCGAACACGATATTCGGAATCGTCATGATGATGGTCAGGATGGTCAAAACCTTCATGATGATATTCAGATTGTTGGAAACGACGGAAGCATAAGCATCCATCGTACCCGCCATAATGTTGGAATAGATATTCGCCATCTCGATGGCCTGACGGACCTCGATCAGCGCGTCCTCCAGAATGTCGCGGTCGTCCTCATACAGCTTGAGCACGCGGCCGCGCAGCACCTTTTCCATCGTAACCTCGTTGCCCTTGAGGGACGAGGAGAAGTAAACCAGCGATTTACTCAGTCCGAGCAGCTGGATCAGCTCCTCGTTTTTGAGGGAGTCGTACAGACGCTTCTCGATGCGGGTAAAGTCACGCTCGATCATACGCAGATTTTTCAGGAATCGACCTGCAATGCGGAGCAGAATCTGGAACACAAAGCGCGTCTTGAGCGAGGTATGCACGCCCTTTACCGCACCTTCCGCGATGGAGCGCAGGATGATGCTGTCCTCCAGACAAACCGTGATGACCGCATTCTGCGCCACAACAATGCCCATAGGAATGGTGGTGAACATCTGTCCGCCGTCCTCGACCGAGCTTTTCTCCACCATCGGGATATCGACGATCATGAGAAGCTGCTCGTCCTCGGTATCGACACGCGAGCTTTCCTCCGGGTCGAGCGCCGCGCGAACAAACTCTTCCTCAACCTGAGCCGCCTGCGCGATCTGCTCCAGCTCGTCCGAGCTGGGATGCACCATGTTGACCCAGCAGCCCTCGGTGAACTCGCTCACTTCTGTGATGCGGCCGTCCACCGTTTTGAAAAATTCAACCATATTATACCGCCTTTCAGCAGCGGCACTCCTCGAAAATGCCACCGCGAGTAATATTCATCTGTCTACTTCCAGGGTCCGTACTCACGGTGATCACTCTCCTTTAATATGGATTTCATTTAAGGCAATACCGCATAATTGAACAAGAGCGATTTGCGAATAAATTTTGCGTACTGATGAGGCGCGGTTTCGCAGCAATACTTGCCGTATTGCAAGAAATCGCAACAAAATCAGAATACAAAATTTCCGCAAAGCGCCGCTGCTTTAATTGTGCGGTGTTGCCTTAAAATTAACCTTCCCATACCTGACAAAACAGCCCTGTTACGGGCTGTTTTGAATAGCTATCAGTTAGATTATCGGTTGTCCTTATCGAAGATGCGCATCAGAACATCAAATGCAGCATCATCAGAGCCAACATCGGACGACGGCTTGGAAGCGGTTGCGCGAGCCGGCTTCTTGTCAGCCGCTGCGGTAGCAGCCTCGGTGAACAGGCCGGTGGAGCCGGAAGCCTTGTCCTTATTGCCGTCCATGCTCATCTTTGCGGAGTTCGGAACATTGTCGAAACCGGTTGCGATTACAACAACGCGGATCTCGTCGTCCATGTTCTCGTCGATGAATGCACCGAAGATGATGTGTGCATCCGGATGAGCCGCCTGCTGAACCATGGTAGCTGCGGTCTCAACCTCGTCGAGACCGATATCGTCAGAGCCGATAACGGAAACGATAACGCCGTGTGCCATGTCGATCGAGGTCTCGAGCAGCGGGCTGGAAATTGCCTCGCGTGCAGCCTCTGCAGCCTTGTCCTTGCCTGCAGCGGAGCCGGTGCCGATGTGAGCGAAGCCTGCGTCCTTCATGACGGAGGTAACGTCCGCGAAGTCCAGGTTGATGAAGCCCGGAACGGTGATCAGCTCGGAAATGTTCTTAACTGCCTGACGCAGAACGCCGTCAGCAATCTCGAATGCGTTCTTGAAGGTGATCTTCTGCTCGGATACATACTTCAGACGCTCGTTCGGGATGATAACGAGGGAGTCTACATTCTTGTTCAGCTCTTCGATGCCGCTCAGCGCCTGCTCAAGACGCTTCTTGCCCTCGAATGCGAACGGACGGGTAACAACGCCGACCGTCAGGATGCCCAGCTCACGAGCGATCTGTGCAACAACCGGAGCTGCGCCGGTGCCGGTGCCGCCGCCCATGCCGGCAGTGATAAATACCATATTGGTGTTAGCGAGAGCCGCTGCGATCTGATCCTTGCTCTCCTCAGCAGCCTTGCGGCCGATCTCCGGATTTGCGCCTGCGCCCTGACCCTTGGTCAGCTTCTCGCCGATCTGGATCTTCGTGCTGGCCTGCGAATAATTCAGAGCCTGCATATCCGTGTTGATGGAAACGAACTCAACACCCTGTACACCGTTCTCGACCATGCGGTTTACAGCGTTGCCGCCGCCGCCGCCGACACCGATGACCTTAATGTTTACTACGTTATCCAAGCCCTGTTCAAACTCAAAACCCATTGTCGTTGTCCTCCGTTTTATGATAAAGAATCGTTCTTTGATTATCAATTACCGCGTTTGAGGGCACTTCGCCCCTATTGTTTTAATTTTACCTCGATTTATTCTATTTTGCAACAGGAATTAGCGAATTCCTCAAAAAAAACTTAATCTTTTCCGTGTCTTTCCCGCAAACCGGCGGGCGATACGGAAAAAGGCTGTATTTTTTCGCGTTTTCCCTTGTGTTTTCGGTTATTTTCGCCAGTATAAGCAGAAAAAACTCAGCCTTCGCCATCGTAGCTGTCGTCATAATAGCTGTCATCGTAATACGATTCGTCGTACGAATCGTCGTAGCTGCCGTCATCGTAGGAATCGTCATAGGACGAATCGTCCGAGTAATCCGAATCATCGGAATAGTCCGAGTTATCCGAGCTGTCGCTGCTCGAATCGGTCGAGTCATCGCCGTTCGTATTGTCGGTCGTGCCGACTTCGCCGTCCGGATTGGTGTACGCCGGCGAGGTCACCGGATTGTCACCTGCCTGATCGGTACCGGAGCGCGCTACATCCTCCGCTGTCTCCGGCACAAAGTGCAGACGGTTCTGCGCATCCCAGTACAGCCGCCCGATATCCGATGCCGAAAGGCGATCGCTGATAACGGTCTGTGCAAACCGAATACGGTACGTCAGATCGTCCAGTGCGCCTGCACGAATGTCGAATCGCTTGTCATAGCCGATGCGCACATCGGTCAGGTCGTTCAGATTGAGGAAGCTCATCTTTTCGAGCAGACCGGCAGCATCCATGTTCTCCAGCACGTTCAGCATGGCGTCAACGTGTGCATCCGTGCCGGTAGCAAGGAAATCCCCCATCTGTGCATTCAGCGTAACGCCGAGCACGATCGGCAGACCGCCGTCTGCGGCGTTGTTCTCGAGCACCTTGCCGCCCGCACTGATATAAGTGAACGTGTTATCCTCATTCCTCACGGCAGCCGCCGCTGTGCATTCGGTGACAGTCAGCACCAGTCCATCCGGCAGCCTGCGGCGCAGCTGTGCGCTTTCCAGATACGGGAAGCTGTGCATCAGGTCGGACAATACGCGGTTTTTGTTCCACAGATAGAGATTATCGCCCTTTTGAACATCCATACCGGCGATCAGCTCCTCCGAGCCGTACTGCTTGGCGCCTTCCACCGAAATGGTCTTAACCTTGAAGAACACGGTCATCGCCACCACGGCAGCCGCCAGAACAATACCGGTCAGCAGCACGCGTCCCAGCACACGAAAGATTTTCCTGCCGCGGCGCTGCTGCTCCATCTGGTCGGGCGTGTGCTTTTTTCGCCTTCTGCGTCTCATCACAGCATCCCTTCTTTGTTACTTCTTGCCATGGTTTTCGATCGCCCAGAGGATCTCCTGATAGATCTTCTCGCTTGCATCGTGCGCCGCCAGCTTTGTCGCGTCATGCCCCATCCGGTGCAGACGGTCGCGGTCGCTCAGCAGATCCTGAATCTCGTCGTACAGCACCTGCGGATTGGCGTCCTTCTCGAGCAGAACACGGCAGCCGCCCTCCTTTTCGAGGGCGCGCGCGTTCTTCTCCTGGTGGTTCTCCGCCACATACGGAGACGGCACCAGCAGTGCCGGACGGCCGAGCATGCACAGCTCACCGAGAGTGGCCGCACCTGCGCGGCACACGATCAGGTCAGCCGCCGCCATGCGGTCGGCCATGTCGTAGATGTACTCGGTCACTTCGATGTTTGGGTGTTCGTCAAAGTCGGCGCCCTGCTCCTTCGCCATTCTGGGCAGCCACTCACAGGCCGCCGCACCGGTTGCGTGAACATGGTGATACGGCACGCCGTTTTTACATTCGAGCGCCAGCTCACCGGCCATGTGCTCGTTCATGTACTTTGCACCCATAGAGCCCCAAAAGGAGACGACCAGCTGGTCATCATCGGTCAGACCGAACTTCTCGCGTGCCTTTGCGCGGTCTGCCGCCAGAATCTCACCGCGCACCGGCGCACCGGTCAGAATGATCTTATCTCCGCCGCCGAGCAGCTCCTTTGCCTGCTCAAAGCAGACAAGCACGCGGTCCGCGTCCTTTGCGAGCATCTGCGTTACCTTGCCGGGCAGCGCGTTGACCTCGAGCAGAACAGTCGGAATGCCGAGCTGCTGTGCCGCGCGTACCACCGCAAACGACGCATAGCCGCCGCAGCCGATCACGCAGTCCGGCTTGGCCTGTTTCAGCAGCTTCTTCGCCTTGCTGACCGCCGAGACAGCCAGCTTTGCCGCCTTCAGATTGTGCAGAATGCCCTTCGGGCTCATCGAGCGCGACATGCCGATGATCTCGATGGTGTCCAGCGGGTATCCCTCACGCGGGACCAGCTTATTTTCAATGCCGCGTGCCGAACCGGCAAAACGCACCGTCGTCTGCGGCTGCTTTTTTTCAAAATAGCGTGCAATGGCAAGACCCGGTGTAACGTGACCGCCCGTGCCGCCTCCCGTAATGTACAGTTTCAAAACTGAGTTCCCCTCTCCTGTTTGTTACTTTTCAAATGCAAGGTAGGATCACATGGTCCGGCAAAGCCTGTTTACCGGATCATGTGATACTGCCTGACAGCAATATCACAGTCATCGAGGCTGTTTGTATGCTGCAAACAGCCTCGATTTGCATAAGGCAACACCGCACAATTAAAGCAGCGGCTTCTTGCGCAGGCTCCGGTCGCGCTGCCGCGGCGCTTTGCGAAAATTATGCGGTATTGCCATAACTTAATCCTGATTTCTTCCGTCAATCCGCATATACCGCGATATATTGAGCAGGATGCCCATCTCGCCGAGCTGCAGCAACAGCGCTGTGCCGCCATAGCTGAAAAACGGCAGCGCCGCACCGGTTACCGGCATGATGCCGGTGACAACGAACAGGTTCATCAGCGTCTGGATCGCCAGCTTGGCGGTGATGCCGGTCGCCAGAAGACTGCCGAATTTATCCGGTGCATAGCGCGCCACACGGAATCCGCGGTAAATAAGGTACGCGAACAGCAGAATGACCAGCAGAGCGCCGATCAAACCCATCTCCTCGCACCAGGTGGCAAAGATGAAGTCGTTATGCGGCTCCGGCAGGTACAGTTGCTTCTGCAGACCGTTGCCGAGTCCGCGGCCGAGCAGGCCGCCCGAGCCGATGGCGATCTGGCTCATCGAGCCTTGCAGACCTTTGTTCGCCATATCCGAAAACGGATTGAGCCAGACTTCAAAACGGTCTCGTACATGCTTAAACGCAACATAGAATGCCGCAACTACGCCTGCACCCAGTCCCAGAATCGGCGCAAAGTACCACAGGCGCATGCCGCCTGCCAGCAGGATGATAATGCCGATGCCGCAGATGATGATCATCGCCGAGGTATGTGGCTCCAGGTACAGCAGACCGATGTACAGCGCCAGCAGCAGACCGTACGGCTGCACCATGGTCTTGACACTGCGCACGCTCTTCGGGTCACGCGCCACCCAGTAGGAAAAGCAGATGATAACCGTCAGCTTTGCGATCTCGGACGGCTGAAAGCCGAACAGCCAGCGGCGTGCATTATTGACCGATGTACCGATGCCCGGTATCGCAACCAGAATCAGCAACGCGACCGATATCCACATGATGATGTTGTGAATGCCCGCGTACATGCGGTACGGAATCTTGGAAAGGCCGATCATCGCCGCAAGACCGATCGCGGCGAAAATGCCCTGACGCATGATAAAGTATGTCGCGCTGCCCTTGTAGAACATCGCGTTGGTATAGCTTGCCGAGAACAGCGCGATCAGACCGGTGATCAGCAGCAGCAGCACCGAGAAGAACACACCGGTATCCCAGATGTGCGCCTTCATGCTGCGCATGCGTCTGCGCTTCGGCTTTGCGGTGCCGGTATGGTAACGCTCCTTCGGCACCGGCTCCCGCGAAGGACGCGCCGGTTTGCCGCTCGGCGCATTCCGCGGCATGGGACGGCGCGATGCCGGCCGGTACTGCGGATTCGTCTTTCCAGTTGTCGAAGCCATAGGGTTACCTCCGAATTACGAATTAAAACAGCGGTGCGAGCGCCACATGGTAGGCCAGCAGGCACAGCACAACCGTGATGCCGGTGAATACCAGCACGATTTTCTTCTCGCACCAGCCGCACATTTCAAAGTGGTGGTGGATCGGCGCCATCTTGAACAGGCGCTTGCCGTGGGTCGCCTTGAAGTAGGTGACCTGCAGGATAACGGACAGCGTTTCGATGATGTAGATCAGGCCGACCAGCAGCAGGATGAGCGGCATTTCACACGCAAATGCCAGACCGGCAACCGCACCGCCGAGGAACAGTGAGCCGGTATCGCCCATGAACACCTTGGCCGGATTGAAGTTATAGCGCAGGAAGCCCAGCAGCGCACCCGCGAGTGCCGCCGAGAAGATCACAACGCCCATGTCTCCGCGGCGGAAGCCGACGAACACGAAGAAGATGGCAACCGGCAGCGTAACGCTTGCCGCCAGACCGTCGATGCCGTCGGTCAGATTGACGGCGTTGTCCGCGCCGACGATAACGAAGGCCGCGAACACGATGTACAGCGGCCACGGCCAGCTGAACGAAATGCCCGTGAACGGAATCCACAGCTGCGGCAGACCGCTCGACCCCAGGAACAGCACGAGCACAAACACGCCGGCAACCAGAATCTGGAGCACCAGCTTCTGCTTCGGAGTCAGACCCGCGTTTTCCTTTTTCTTGATCTTGGCGTAGTCATCGACCAGACCGACCGCACCGTAGGCCACGGCAAGGCCGAGCACCGCCAGCGACGAGACCGAAATCTCACCCATCACGATATTGCCGATAATGACTGCCGCCGCGATACCGATAATGAACATAAAGCCGCCCATTGTCGGGATATTCTGTTTGTTCATGTGCCATTTCGGTCCGATTTCGAGAATCTTCTGACCGAATTTCATTTTTCGCAGATAGTTGATGACCGCCGGACCGATAGCCAGCGTAATCACCAGTGCGACCGCGAAAACAAGCACAGCCTGTTTCATGCTTCAACTTCCTCCCCTAAAAACATTGCAAGTGCGCGTTCCATGCGCATGCCGCGGCTACCCTTGAACAGCAGCGCGTCTCCTTTTTTCGCGTCCTCGCGCAGTGCCGCGACAAGTGCGGTCTGATCGTCGAACGCATACGCATGCTCCATGCCCTTCTCTCTTGCACCGGCTACCATGGCCGCTGCATCCGGACCGTAGGCGTACAGGGCGTCCGCGTACTGCGCCGCCGCACGACCGGCACGGCGATGACCTTCCTCGGCGTAATCGCCAAGCTCGAGCATCGAGCCGAGAACCGCAAACCGGCGGCCGTCCCCGGCCATGCCGCCGAGCACGGACAGCGTAGCCTCCATCGCATCCGGACTTGCGTTGTAGCAGTCCGCATAGATTTGGTAGCCATCCTGCTCATAGATGTTCTGGCGCATGCCGCTTGCCTGATAGCTGACAAGTCCCTGCGCGATCAGCGCGGGCGTTTCGCCGAGCAGCAAACCGACGGCTGCCGCCGCCAGTGCATTGAGCACGTTATGCCTGCCCGGAATACTCAGCTTCGCGGTGAATTTCTCTCCGACCGGCAGGTGCGCCGCAGCAAGACCGTTATTTACTATATCAAATGTACCGTCGCTGTGCAAGTCCGCAGTAAGATCACAGTCGGAATTTCCGATGCCATATGTTACCACCTTGCAGCCGAGGCTGCCGCGTTTGTCCCACAGAAGCGGCTCATCGCCGCAGAGAACAGCCGTGCCGCCCTCCTGCAGACCCTCGAGAATCTCCAGCTTGGCCTTGCAGATGCCCTCACGCGAACCGAGGAACTCGATATGCGAGGTGCCGATATTGGTGATAACCGCCAGATTCGGCTTGGCAGCCGCCGTCATGCGGGAAAGCTCACCGAAATGGTTCATGCCCATCTCGGCTACCAGCACTTCAGTATCCCTGGTCATACGCATGAGCGTCAGCGGCAGACCAATCTCATTATTCAGGTTGCCTTCTGTCTTCTGTGCGCGGAAACCCTGCGAGAGAACGGCATACAGCAGCTCCTTGGTGGTGGTCTTGCCGACCGAGCCGGTCACGCCGACGACCTTGCCGCCGCACATCGTGCGGTAGCCGCCCGCGAGGTCAAGCAGCGCCTGCGAGGTGTTCTCAACGTACAGCGCCGGCACCGGATATTCCTCGTTTTCTCGATGGCTCATCACGGCGGCCGCGCCGTTCTCGATCGCCTTGCCGATGAAATCGTGCGCGTCAAACCGCTCGCCCTTGATCGGCAGGAACAGCGCCTCCGGCGGAATCTGCCGCGAATCGGTCGTGACCGCCGTCAGAGCCGCCTCACCCTTCGCTTCGCCGTGTGTCCATGCCGCCGCCTGCGCTAATGTAAATCGTTCCATGCCGTTTCCCCCAGTTGGTTTTACTTTTGCTTTATTGAGCGTAGGGGCGCACAGTGTGCGCCCGTCTGCCGCTCTTACTTATTGAAAAAATCCGCTACGATCTCGCGTTCATCCATGTGGTGCTTCACATGGTTTACTTCCTGATAGGTCTCATGTCCCTTGCCCATCAGCACGATGATATCGTCCTTCTGTGCGTGTGCAAGTGCCCAGTGGATCGCCTCCGGACGATCGACAATGACCTGCATCGGCGTATCCGAATCCTTCATGCCCTCGAGAATGTCGTCGATGATGGCCTTCGGCTCCTCGGTGCGCGGATTATCGCTCGTTACAACGCAGAAGTCCGCGAGATCCGCCGCAATTTTACCCATCTTCGGGCGCTTGGTGCGGTCACGGTCGCCGCCGCAGCCGAACAGAGCAACAACACGGCCCTTTGCAAAGCCGCGAACGGCCTTGAGCACGTTCTCCACGCCGTCCGGCGAATGTGCGTAGTCGATGAGCACGGTGTAATCCGTATCGGTCGGCACGACCTCAACACGGCCCTTAACGCCGGTTGCGGTTGCCATGGACTTCGCCGCAGCCGCAAGCGGCATGCCGAGCTGCAGCACGATGCCGAGTGCGGTCAGTGCATTCTCGACCGAGAAATGACCCGGAATCGGCAGCTTGACATCTGCCTTTTCACCCTGATACTGTGCGGTAAACTCCACGCCGTCCGCGTGCAGCTGCAGGTCTGTGGCTTCGAGATCGGCCTCCGGCTTGCCGCAGGAGAAGGTCATGCACGGACACTTTGCGTCCGCGAGCATCTTCTCCGCCGCAGCGTCATCCAGATTGATAACACCCTTCTTACTGATGGAGAACAGCAGCGCCTTTGCCTTACGGTACTCCTCCATGGTCTTGTGGAAATCGAGGTGATCCTGCGTTAGATTGGTGAACGCGCCTACCGCAAACGGAATACCGTGTACGCGGTCAAGCACCAGGGAGTGCGAGGAAACCTCCATGATCACATGCGTGCAGCCTGCGTCTCTCATGCGGGCAAACAGTGCGTGCAGCTCGTAGGATTCCGGCGTGGTGCGCTCGGTTTCGATCACTTCATCACCGATGAGGTTCTGGTTGGTGCCGATCAGACCCACCTTGTGGCCTGCGTCCTCAAGCATGTGCTTGACGAGATAGGTCGTGGTGGTCTTGCCGTTGGTGCCGGTCACACCGAGCATGACCATGCTCTCTGCCGGATGACCGAAGCGGTTTGCCGCAATCTCAGCCAGCGCGATACGAGAATTCTCCACAACGACTGCGGGGACGCCCTCCGGCGCCTCCTCGCAGACAACGGCTGCCGCGCCCTGCTCCATCGCCTTGGCGATGTACTTGTGGCCGTCGGTCGCGTAGCCGCGGATGGCTACAAACAGGTCGCCCGGCTGTACCGCGCGGGAGTCGTACCGCACTTCCTTGATCTCGATATCCTGTGCGGCAGTGCTGTTTTTTACTGCTACATTCTTCAAAAGTTCCTGTAATTTCATAATTTCCTCCTATCGGTCGTTGACCGTCGTTGTATCGGAAAATTCTACCGTGACAACCGCACCGAGGCTTACCTTGGTACCGGCCTCCGGACTCTGCTTGGTTGCGGTAGTGTCGCCTGTGATCTGCGCGGACGAAACACCCTTCTGCTTGAGGTACAGACCGTACTCCTCCAGCGTATCGCGGCACTCATCCGGCGACATGCCGGACAGATCGGGCACTTCAACCGCCTCGGTCGGCTTTTCCTCGCCCATGTAGACGATAACCTTGCCGCTGGCCGCAATGCGCATGCCTGCATTCGGCACCTGATCGGTGACGGTATCGCCGTCGCCCTTGATGATGCAGTCAAAGCCTGCGTCGGACAGCGTAGAAATCGCATCGTCGCGCGTCTTGCCGGATACACTCGGCACGGTCAGCTCACGGCGGTCACTCTCGCTGTCGTCGTAGACCGGCGTAATGCCGATATACGGCAGCACATCCTCCATGATGCGGCCGACAACCGGAGCGGCGATCGTACCGCCGGTATGCGTTGCGGATTCCGGCAGGTCGTTGATGGCGACCAGAACCGCGATCTGCGGGTCGTCCATCGGCGCTACGCCGATGAAGGAGGCCGTGTAGCGGTCCTCGGTATCGAGCACCTTGCCGTCACTGTCGTATTCGGGCTGAATCTCGGAGGTCGCAGTCTTGCCGCCGACGCGGTAGCCGGGCACATACGCGTTCTTGCCGGTGCCGTTTGCGACAACCTGCTCCATCGCCCCGCGCATGTAAGCGGAGGTATCCTCGGAAATGACCTGACGGACCACCTCGGTCTCATTCGTGGACTTGACCGAGCCGTCTCCGCCCAGCACTTCCTTGACAACATACGGCTTTTTCAGCTTGCCGTCGTCCACAATCGCGCAGACCATGTTCAGCATCTGAATCGGCGTTACCGTGAAGCGCTGACCGAACGATGCGGTCGCCAGTGCGACTTCGTTCCAGTCACTGGCAACATCCAGCTTATGGAACTGACCCTTGCCCTCACCCGGCAGGTCAATGCCGGTCGGCTCGGTCAGGCCGAACGCCTTGTAAAAGTTGTAAAACCGATCCATGCCGACGCTCTGGGCAATCTGCATCATCGCTACGTTGCAGGAATTCATCAAGGCTTCGGTCAGCGTCTGCATGCCGTGGCCGCTTGTGTTTGCACACTTGATCTCCCAGTTCTCCACCTGCAGGGAGCCGCCGCAGTAGTAGGTGTCCTCGGCATGGGTAGCACCCAGATCATACGCGGTGGAGACCGTCATCAGCTTGAAGGTGGAGCCCGGCTCGTAGTTATCCGCGATAACCGGATTGCGCCACGTTTTCATCAGGATATTGACGCGGGCGCTGCCCAACTCATCCACCAGATCAGAATTGTCATGGATCGCCTCCGGCAGATTGTCCAGACCGCCCTTCTCATACCAGGCATCCGGAATTTCGACCTTTACGTTCTCTTCCTTGAGGATTTTCGCAACATTTTCCTTGAGTTCGTTGATATACTTGTCGCTCGTCAGCTTGTAGGCATCGTTCGGATCAAAGTCCGGCAGGTTGGCCATTGCCAGCACCTCACCGGTCTTGACGTCCATGACGATGCCGGAAACGCCGTCTCGCGCCTCCGGATTGTCGGCAAGTGCGGTCTCGAGGTGCTTTTCCAGATAGTTCTGGATATCGCTGTCGATGGTCAGCACCAGCGAGTTGCCGTCCGTCGCAGGGATATACTGCTGGGTCTCCGGCATAATGTCCTTGTTCTGCTGGTTCTGCACGCGCACCAGACGGCCCGCCGTGCCGGAAAGCTCGTCGTTATACTCGGATTCCAGGCCGTACGCGCCGTTGTTGTCGCTGCCGACGTATCCCAGAACCGCAGACAGGAAGGCGCCGTGCTGATAGTACCGCTTGGTATCCGGCTCAGAGTAGACGCCGGTGCAGTCTGCCGCTTCGAGCTTCTCATCCAGTTCCTTGGATACGTCCTTATCGACCTTCTGCGCGATAATTTCGTACTGCGAGTTCGTCTTCCGGAGCTTCTCCATCACGGTATCGTAATCCACATCCAGCGTTTCGGACAGGATGGTCGCAAGCGTCTGCTGCTGACTTTCCGCCGTGATGCCCTTCTTGACCTTGCTCTCGTCCACAACGGCCTTCGGATCGACCGTGATGCGCTCTACAGCGGCGGATTCAGCCAGAACCTGCATGTTCGCGTCGTAGATCTTGCCGCGGTTGGGCGTGATGAACGTGTCGCGCGTCTGCAGCGCTGTCGCCTGCTGCACATAGAAATCGTGATTGAATACCTGCATATACAGCAGCCGCACGCCTACCAGCCCGAAACCGATCAGTGCAAACAGCACGGTCAGTCCGCGGATACGCGTGCGCATTTGATGGTTGGGTCCCTTAACTGCCATTTAGTCAGCCTCCATATTGTTCCTGAAAAAGCGTAAGGAGTCAGAAGTTATCCACCTCTCACTCCCCTGTACGCATTGTATTCAACTGCTTATCGGATATATTCCACAAGTGCGGAAAAGCGCGCTGCCAGTGCGCTCCACAGACCGTGCAGCGTCATGCTGTCGTCTGCAACGGTGACAAGATCCGGATTGGTCAGCTCCACATATTCGATCTGCGAATTGTCCATCTTGACCATTCCGAGCGTGTCCGTGGCGTACTGCTCTACCTCATCCATGTTCATGCTGTTCATCTGCTTGGTCGTCAGAGAAACATTCTCCGACTGCAGCTCGCTGAGCAGGTCGCTCTGCTCACTCGCTTCCGCGGTAAGCTGGGTCAGCTGCATCTGGCAGAACAGGATAAACGCCGCCGTGATCGCCACCAGAAAAATGCACGGATACACGTCCTGCATCACAGCAGGCTTGCGGCGGTGCTTCTTTTTCTTGACCGGCGCTGCCGCTACCTGCAGATAGCGTTTCGGCTGTACCTCACGCTGCGCAGGAACCTGATCTTCATATTTTCTTGCCGCGTTGTTCCTGCCAGAAGCCATCTTGCGCTTTCCTTTCTTTTGAATTTGCTTTTTCGGTTTAGATTTTTTCACAAACCCGGAGCTTCGCGCTTCGGGCGCGCGGATTCTCCTCAATTTCCCTTTCATCCGGCAGGATCGGCTTGCGCGGCGTCAGCCGAACCTTCGGCTTTTTGCCGCAGATGCATACCGGAAAGTCCTTCGGACAGGTGCAGCCCTGTGCCGCCTGCTGAAAAGCCGCCTTGACGATGCGGTCCTCCAGGCTGTGGAAGGTGATGACCGCCAGTCTGCCGCCCGGATTGAGACAGTCGATGGCTTTTTCCATTGCTTCCCGCACCGCGCCCAGTTCATCGTTTACCGCAATGCGGATCGCCTGAAAGCTGCGCTTCGCCGGATGCTGCTTTTCCCGCAGCGCTTTCGCGGGCATGGCGCCCTTGATCACACGGACAAGCTCCAGCGTGGTCTCAATCGGCTTGTCTGCGCGTTCGCGCTCGATCGCCGCTGCGATCAGCGGTGCGTAGCGCTCCTCGCCGTACTCAAACAGAATGCGGCGGATCTCCTCGCGGCTCCAGCCGTTCACCACATCATACGCGGTCAGCTTCTGCTGCCGGTCCATGCGCATATCGAGCGGCGCATCCTGCATGTAGGAAAAGCCGCGCTCGGCATGATCCAGCTGTGGAGAGGAAACGCCGAGGTCGAACAGAATGCCGTCCGCACCTGCCAGTCCCTGTCCCTCGAGCACTTTGTCGATATCGCGGAAGTCACTCTTGACCGGTGTGACACGCTGCCATACATCCTTGAGGCGGTCCTTCGCGTTTTCGAGTGCTTCGTCATCTCTGTCAATGCAAATCAAACGACCGGTATCATGCAAACGCTCCGCAATGCGGAGCGAGTGACCGGCGCCGCCGGTCGTGGCGTCCACATAAACGCCGTCCGGCTTGATCTGCAGAGCCTCAAGGCAAGGCTCAAGCAAAATGGATACATGATGAAATTCCATAGTTCCCTGCCCTTTTGTTAAAAATCAATATCTTCTACGTCCGCGGCAACAACTTCCGCGTCGATCTCGTCATTGTAAGCGCGCCACTTGTCGCTGTTCCAGATTTCCGCGTGGTCGAGCTGACCGATCACGGTAACATCCTTCTGCAGCTCCGCAAAGGTACGCAGGTTTGCGGGAATGAGGATGCGGCCCTGTGCGTCGAGCTGTGCATCGAACGCATTGGCGAAGTAGTAGCGCTTGACGCGTCTTGCCTTTTCGCCGTTGCCGAGCGTGCGGATCTTGTCCTCCAGACGCTTCCATTCCGCTTCCGGATAAACGGACAGACAGCCATCGAGGCCCTTGGTGACCGTGAAGTGCTCGCCGAGCTCCTCGCGCAGCTTGGCCGGCATTGCCAGACGACCCTTAGCGTCTATGGAATGCTTGTATTCGCCCTTCACTCATTCACACCTGCCCTTCCGCTTTGGTGGAATTTGTGACACTTTACCCCACAACTCTCCACCTTGATTTTATTATAGCGGTACGGAGAATAGATTGCAAGATATTTTTTGCATTATTGCACGAAAAATTCGGGCGTTTTTCTTGCAAATTTTATAGTTTTCGCAATTTTTGCGAACAGTTGTTCGATTGTGTTCGTATGCGGTGTTTTCCTGCATTTTACTGCGAAGTGGAGAGTTATCCCAAAGCTTATCCACAGAGTGTGTATTTTTGTGCAATTTCAGCCGGACATTTTCAGGTTGGTGGCGCAAAGTGGGTGTGAGGTTCTCTTTTTCGGTGCCGGTGGTGAGGAGTGGGTGATGGCGTGGTGCAGACAAAGTGACGGCTGTTATCAAATAAAATTCGCAGGTGCCGTCCGCAACAACGCGTAAGCGAATTGTGCGGCACTGTCATGCCGCACCCAGCGTAGAGTTGCCGATATGTGTAGCAGTACGGTATCTGACACTGCAAACAGGTCTCGACATGGGAGCACACTGTGCTCCCCTACGGCAGAAAAAATCCTCTGCCGTTCCCCCATAGTCTCAGTTCTCTGGCAGGCAGACGCTAAGAGGAAACGGAGTGATTCACAAGAGGGGTGGAAACCTTAGGTGTCCATCCCTCTTGTGCCCCTGCCGGGCAGGCAAGTTCCGTTCGCTTCGCAAGCGACAAATTTCCGTTGTGCCGGTACCGCAAAGAACACGAAAAAGCAGCCACCCGAAGGTGACTGCCTGCATTTCGGTTTTACTTTGCGATGCTCTTGAAGCGCTGGCGTGCCTTGCGGACCTCCTCCAGACCGAGAGCTACTGCCTCCTCGGTACGCTTGAGGGTATCCTCGCAGTACTCATTTGCCACGCGGCGCAGCTCACGAGCCTGAATCTCGGCATTGCCCTGTACTTCCTTGGCCTTGCGGCGTGCCGCTACGACAATCTCGGTCTCGGAGACCATCTGGCGTGCATCCTCCTCAGCCTGACGGCGGATCGCCTCAGCCTCACGCTTGCCGGATGCCAGCATCTCACTGCGCTTTGCAACAATTTCCTGTGCCTGCTGCAGATCGTTCGGCAGAGCCTCACGCAGCTCGTCCAGCATATCCAGCATGTGGTCGCGCTCTACGATGCACTTCTCGCCTGCCAGCGGAATGCCCTTTGCATCCTGCACCATATCATACATGCGGTTAATGAGTTCCTCTAAAGTTGCCATTTTTACTCTCCCTTTCTAATTCGGCGCACAATGTCCTGCATAATCCCCTCGGGAACAAAATCGGCGACACCGCCGCCGTGTACCGCAATATCCTTCACGATTGAGGAAGAGAGGTACATATATTCCGCACTTGTCATCAAAAACACGGTATCCAGCTCAGGATTGAGCTTGCGGTTGGCAAGTGCCATTTGGAATTCGTATTCAAAATCCGAAACCGCACGCAGACCCTTTACGATGGCGCATGCGTTTTTCTGCTTGGCGTAGTCCGCCAGCAGGCCGCCGAAGGATTCCACCTCGACGTTTGGCAGGTCAGCTGTTGTCCGCTTTAAGAATTCCACACGTTCCTCGGCGGTAAAAGCGGGTTTTTTGTTCTGGTTGTGCATTACCGCAACGATCAGCCGGTCAAACATGACCGACGCACGGCGGATGATATCCAGATGTCCCAGTGTGACAGGGTCAAAGCTGCCCGGATAAATCGCAATTTTCATTTATTTCATTCCGTTTCGCCACTCTGCCGCTGCAGAATGGTAATCATGGTAGCGCCGTAGCGGCGTTCCCGCACGACCGCGAAGCCGTGGGAGAATCTGTCCTCTACTGCACTTTCGCATATTATTATACCATTTACAGAGAGAATGTCAAACGTTTCTATCTGTTTCAGCGCATTTTCTAAGATCACGCCGCCGTACGGAGGATCCAGAAAGATCACGTCGTACCGTTCCCTGCCTGCTTTGGAAACAAATTCCGCTGCCTCCGTGCGGTGGAGCACCGCCTTATCCTTCACACGCGCACTTTCGACGTTTTTGCTCACGATGCCGTAAGCTGCCTTGTTGTGCTCGACAAAATCGCAGTGAGCAGCGCCGCGCGAAAGCGCCTCAATGCCAAGCTGACCGGTGCCCGCAAACAGGTCGAGCACCTCGGCACCGCGCACATGATCCTGTATCAGATTGAATACGTTTTCTTTTACCCGATCGGTGGTCGGGCGGGTGTTCATGCCGGGCACCGGCTGCAGCTTGCAGCCGCGTGCAGTTCCGGATACAACTCTCATGGTAGCCTCCTGCTGAAATTTTTTAACAATAACATCACTCTATCGTGTAGGGCGGGATGAGAGCACCCCGCCCTATGGAAACCCAGATACATCATGCGGTTTCGTAATATTTATGAATCCTGATGAAAAAATTCGTAAACGCTCTGCGCGGCATTCCTCGGCAGAATCCTTGCCAGCTCCTGCTCGGACGCCTGCCGGATATTCTCAATGCTGCCGAAGTGCTTGAGCAGGTCGGTTCTGCGCTTATCGCCCACGCCCGGGATTTTATCCAGTGTGGAGCCGCGTACCTTTTTGCCGCCCAGCTTGCGGTTATACTCGATGGCGAACCGGTGGACCTCCTCCTGCATGCGGCCGATGAGCGCAAACAGCGCCGGAGTCGCCGAGATGCCGAACTCACGGCCGTCCGGCGCAACGAGGGCACGGGTACGGTGGCGGTCGTCCTTGACCATGCCGAAGCACGGAACCGACAGCCCGAACGAGTCGAGCACCTCCTTGCAGACGTGCACATGACCCAGACCGCCGTCGATCATAAACGCGTTCGGCAACGGCGCAAACTTCTCGTCGCCGTCCACATAGCGCTGCACGCGGCGCGTGAGCATTTCACGCATGGAGGCATAGTCATCCTGTCCGTTGGCGGCACACGCAATCTTAAACTTGCGGTAATCGCTCTTTTTCGGCTGACCCTCGACAAACACGATCATCGAGCCGACCGTATCCTGTCCGGCAAAGTTGGAAATGTCGTAGGCTTCCAACCGAAGCGGTAATGCCGCCATTCCGGTGACATTCTGCAGCAGTTCAAGCGATTTATGCCGTCTCTCGGACTGCTTCTCTCTGCGTTCGATCTCCTCGAAGGCGTTTTTCTCCGCGAGGCGGGTCAGCACCCGGCGTTCGCCGCGCTGCGGCACGACAAGCTCCACCTTGCGCTCTGCGATGGACGAAAGATATTCGCCGACGGCGTCCTGCTCCTCAATCTCGTGCGAGAGCAGAACGGTTTTCGCCACCGCATTGCGCTGTGCATAATACTGCTTGATGAACGAGGAAAGCACCTCGGCAGGGTCGCTCTCGGTGACGTGGAAGAACGTGTATTCCTTATCCTGCAAGGTGCCGCCGCTGTAATGCAGCACGCAGACACACGCGCGAGTCTGTCCCTGCACAAAGGCGATAACGTCCAGCTCCGCGAACGCACCCGCGACAACATGCTGCCTGGTGCCCAGCTTCTGGATGGCACGCAGACGGTCGCGCAGGACGGCGGCACGCTCGAACTGCAGTTCCTCGGCGGCTTCATTCATCTTCTCGGTCAGCTCACGCTCGAGCTTTTTTGCGTCGCCCTCGAACAGCGAGATCGCCTGTTCGATCAGCGCGTGATACTCCTCCGGACTGACCTTGCCGGTGCACGGCGCGCAGCAGCGGCCAAGGTGCAGATTCAGGCACGGACGGTCCTTGCCGATGTCCCGCGGAAAGGAACGCGCACAGCTTTTCAGGTGCAGTGCTTCACCAATCGTATCAATCGCTCGTCTTGCGGCACCGCGGCCCATGTACGGACCAAAGTACCGCGCTCCGTCATGTGCAGGCTTGGAGACAATTTTGAAATCCGGATAGGACAGAGTGGTGTCCAGCCGCACATACGGATAGCCTTTGTCGTCCTTGAGCAGAATGTTGTACTTCGGCTTGTACTTCTTTATCATCGAGTTCTCGAGCACGAGCGCTTCAAACTCGCTGTCTGTGACGATGATATCGAAGTCGTCGATATGGCTGACCAGCTGGCGCGTCTTGGCGTTCAGCCGTTCGGGCGGCTGAAAGTAGTTGGACACGCGGTTGCGGAGCAGCTTGGCCTTGCCGACGTAAATCACCTTGCCGGTCTTATCCTTGTGCATATAAACGCCGGGCTGCATGGGCAGCCTGCGCACGCGCTCCTTCAACTGTTCTCTTGTCATGCGGACTGCCCTCCTTGCCCTCAATCGTCATTTGCAAAAATAAAAGCGCCGATCAAAACAACCGGCGCTTTTCCCTCAGGACGCGATAACTTAGTCAGTAAAATTGGATGTGATAAGCTCAACCAGCGCGGAAACAGCCTCTTCCTCATCCGGGCCGTCAGCGATCAGGTTGATGGTAGTGCCCTTGGTGATACCCAGGGACAGAATGCCGAGCAGGCTCTTCGCGTTTACGCGGCGCTCTTCCTTCTCTACCAGGATGGTAGACTTGAACTCATTTGCCTTCTGAATGAAAAAAGTTGCCGGGCGGGCATATAAGCCTACCTGATTGGTAACCTGTACCTCTTTTGAATACATATCTGCATCGCTCCTATTTCTTCAAATCCGTTGTATATAGTCTATCGCTTTTTTGCATTTTCGTCAAGGACTATTTCCAGATGTGCCCTTTGCTTTTTAAATGAATTTTTCAAAAAACGTACTGATTTATAGGGCATTATGCCCTATTCGCCGGTTTTTGATTCCCGAAACAGGTATTTTTAGGGCAATACCACATAATTCATTAAAAGAAATCTATGCGTAAACTGTGCAGGATTGCCTCAGCGCAATTCGACAATCGTTACGCCCTGCTCTCCTTCGCCGTAAACACCGCTGCGGACGCTCTTGACGCGCTTGTTTTTCCGCAGATGCTGCTGCACAGCCGTGCGGAGCACGCCGGTTCCCTTGCCGTGGATGACCGTAACAGACGGCAGTCCGGCCATGATGGCGCGCGACAGGAAGTTGTCCACCTCAAAGAGAGCCTCCTCGGCGCTCATGCCGCGCACATCGACTTCGCTTTCCGCCGAGCGGATGTTAAGTTCTCTGCGCGGAGCGTCACGCCGCGGCTGCGGCTTGGGCTTGGGCGCGTTCTTCTTCTCCTCAACGAGACGCAGCTCGTTCTCCTTGACCGTCATCTTCATCGGGCCTGCCTGCACCTGCACGCTGCCGTCCCTGTCCGCCGGAGCGAGCACGGTCGCAATGACGCCGCCGACGTTGAGCAGGCGCACACGGTCGCCCTTCTGCACCGAACGAATCTCGTCAGCCTCGACAACGCGCTTCTGGATGCCGCGGCGCTGTTCGTTCTCGGTTTGGGTGATGACACCGCGCAGCGCCGCCTTGGCTGCCGCGAGGTTCTGGTCGGCGTTCTTCTTCTGCGCCTTCTTTTTGAGCGTTTCCAGCTCGTCGAACACGGTTTCCGCCGTCATGCGGGCGTTTTTGAGGATGTTGTCCGCCTGTCCGCGGGCGCTCTCCATCATCTTGTCCACACGATCCTCGGCAGCATCGCGCTCGGCACGCATCTTGTCGCGCTCGGACTGCGCGGCAGAGCGCATGCGCTGCGCTTCTTCCTTCATCTGCTCGACACGGCGGCGTTCGCGCTCAAGCTCCGCCAGAACGTCCTCGAAACGGGCGTCCTCGGTAGAGACCTGCTCCTTCGCCCGCTCGATGATGGTCGGCTGCAGACCCAGACGAGCCGCAATCGCGAACGCATTCGACTTGCCCGGAATACCGGTCAGCAAACGGTAGGTCGGCTGCAGGGATTTGACGTCAAACTCGCAGGAGGCGTTCTCAACGCCGTCCGTGGTCAGCGCAAACGTTTTCAGTTCGGCGTAGTGCGTGGTGGCGGCAACGCACGCGCCCATCTGGCGGGCATAGCCGATAACGGCAACCGCCAGAGCCGCACCCTCAACCGGGTCGGTACCCGCACCCAATTCGTCGAACAGCACGAGGTCGCCCTGCCCACAGCAGTCCATGATGGACACGATGGTCTTCATGTGCGCGGAGAACGTGGACAGGCTCTGCTCGATGCTCTGCTCGTCACCGATATCGGCATAAACATGCTCAAACAGGCCGATTTCCGACTGCTCGTTCGCCGGAATATGCAGGCCGCTGGCAGCCATGAGCGACAGCAGACCGAGGGTTTTGAGCGAAACCGTCTTGCCGCCGGTGTTCGGGCCGGTGATGACGAGCGTGTCGTAATCATAGCCGATGGCGATGTCGATAGGCACCGCCTTGTCCTTATCGAGCAGCGGATGGCGCGCGCGAAGCAGCTTGCAGCGGCTGCCGTCCTCAACAAGCACAGGCGCACAGGCGTTCATGTCGAACGACAGCTTGGCACGCGCAAAGATGAAGTCCAGCGTGGTCAGCGCATCGTAGTCCTGCTCGATGGCGCCCTTGTACATGGACACGCGCGACGACAGCTCCGCGAGGATGCGTTCGATCTCGTTTTCCTCTCGGCCTTCGAGCACCTTAATCTGGTTGTTGATTTCCACGACCTGCTGCGGCTCGACGAACACGGTCGCACCGGTGGACGAGGTATCGTGCACCAGACCGGGCACATCGCCGCGGTGCTCCACCTTGACCGGCACAACGAAGCGGCCGTTTCTCTGGGTGATGATATTCTCCTGCAGGTACTTGGAGCGCTCACCCGAGATCATGCGGTTGAGCGTTTCGCGCACCTTGCCGGACACGCGGCGCAGCTCACGGCGGATGCTCAGCAGCTCGGGAGACGCACCGTCCGCGATCTCCTCCTCGGAGATGATGGCGGTGGTGATGGATTCCTCCAGATCACGGTTGCCGGAGAGCAGACCGAAAATGGGCGTGAGCGTGGTCTTGGTTTCGTGCTCGGCATCGTACAGCAGAGCACGGCGCGCGGTCTGCAGCAGACTTGCCACAGCCAGCAGCTCGCGCGGGTTGAGCGTGCCGCCGCGGTCCGCGCGGGACAGGATCGCGCCGACCTCTCGGATGCCGCCAAAGGCAGGACTGCCCTGACGAACCATCAGGTCCTTCGCGTCCGTGGTCTGCTGCAGCCACAGCTCGGCCTGCTCGTGGTCGTCCAGCGGACGAAGCGCGCGGCATTTCTCCTTTGCCGCCTGCGATGCCGCCTGTCCGGCCAGTTTTTCCAGTATTTCGTAGTATTCCAGTGTTTTAAGGGATTTTTCGCCTAATTTGTTCATTTCAAACTCCCGTAAAATCTTCTTGTTGTTTATTCGCTTTCGCAGGGTGCGCCGAGGTCGTCGCACCCTGCGATATAGCTGTGCATTATCTTATGACTGCGTTTACCCCATCCAAACCAGCACCGCCATGACCGCCAGCGACACGATGACAAGCACCATATTCCCGCGCCAGATGCGCAGCAGTGCTGCACCGATCTCGCCGCTTTCCTCAGCGGTGTACTGCCACTGTTCTCTCCGACCGGGGTTCCAGAACCAGATAAAGCCGAACTCGGCGGCAATGCGCTGATAGTCCTCATTCGGCAGATTGGCCTTGCAGTCGTTCAGGAAGCACCGTCCCAGCCACAGCATATATCCGATGGCGCACAGTACACTAAGCAGCAGCACGAGCATCTTTGCGCTCGGTATGAGCCAGTACAAGGCGATTGCACAGACGTCTGTAAGAATCAGATTTCTCGTTGCCTTCCACATGGAGACTGCTTTGCGATCCATACTGCTGCTCCTTTCTGTCACCTGTTTATTGGGATAGATGAGTATTCGTGTAGAAATGCGTAGAATGTCGTAGAAGAATACACTATTATTCCAAATATTGTATATTTCTCTACACGTCTATATACCATCACTTCATCGGCGCCTGCAGCGACCGATAAAACTGCAGACTCTCGAATCCTCGTCCGAGATGATACTTTACATACTCCTCCGCCATGCCGCAGAACTGCTCTCTGGCGGGTCCGTTGAGCGCGAACGCATAGACCTTGTTCGGCTCGGCTGTCAGCACATGAAGCATCGCCCGCAGGGTACTGTCCACAAGCTGTGCATAACCGCCGACTCTCCCCGCGCACTTTGCGTCCGCGGCTGTGCCCGCCCGAACGGAAAAGCACACCGGCGGGTTCTCTATCACTTCGCCGCACACACCGCATGAGGTTAAATCCGGTGCGTAGCCGCTCTCGGCCATAATGCGCCACTCGAACGCCGCCTTGACAAGCTCCGGGTCGCGTTTGCCGCCCTCGAGTGCATACAGCGCGTACAGCAGCAGACGGCACAGTGCCGGATTGTCGAAATCCGGCACTGTCAGAGCGGTTGTCAGCTCGTTTAAATAGCACGACAGCGCGTACTTCTCGATATCGCCTGCCAGCGCGAAGAATGAGTGTACAAGGTCGGCGTCTCTTAACGTGTACCTGCCGCCTCTGTCCGACAGAATGAACTCCGAGTAGCACAGCTGCCGTGCCGCCGGATTTTGCTTTTTTCCGCGCCGCGCGTTCTTGCACAGGATTTCAATCCTGCGGCCGTCCTCGGTCAATGCGGTCAGATAGCGGTCAAAGTCACCGAAATCCACCTCGCGCAGACCGAGTGCCCGCAGCTTGACCTCGGCCATTTACTGATCCTCGTAGCCGAAGTTGCGCATCTGGTACTGGTTGTTGCGCCAGCCCTCCTTGACCTTGACCCACAGCTCAAGGAATACCTTGGCATCCAGCATGCGCTCGATGTCCGCGCGCGCCTGCTGGCCGATTTCTTTCAGCATCGCGCCGCGCTTGCCGATGATAATGCCCTTGTGGCTGGCCTTCTCGCAGTAGATCACCGCGTTGATCTCCACCAGACCGTCCTCGCGCTCGTTCCAGCGCTCAATGCCGACGGCTACACCGTGCGGAACCTCGCGGTCGAGCAGGCGCAGCATCTTCTCGCGGATAATTTCAGCGACAAGCTGGCGCTCCGGCTGATCGGATACCATGTCCTCCGGGAACAGTTGCGGGCCTTCGATGGCATACTTGTCGATTTCGGTGAGCAGCTCCTCTACACCCTCGCCCGTGCGTGCCGAGATGGGCACAACCGCATCGAACTCATGCACTGCCGCATAGGTCGCGATAACGGCCAGCAGCTCCTCCTTCTTGACGGTGTCGATCTTATTGATGACGAGGATTGCCGGCATGTGATGCTGCTTGATCTGTGCAATCAGGCTTTCCTCAGCAGGACCGATGTTCGGGATAGGCTCTACCACCAGAACGGCAACGTCCACCTCGGAAACCGTGTCCGTCACCACCTTGCACATGTAGTCGCCCAGACGGGAGCGCGGCTTGTGCAGACCTGGGGTGTCCAGCAGAACATACTGCGTTTCACCGCGGCTGAGTACGCCCGTGATGCGCGTGCGCGTCGTCTGCGGCTTGCTGGATACGATGGCCACCTTCTGACCCACCAGCTTGTTTGTCAGCGTGGATTTGCCCACGTTCGGCCGTCCTACAACGGATACGACCGCAGTTTTTGTAATTTTGCTCATTTATTTATCTCCAGTACAGTAATTGAGAATTGAGAATGGAAAATTGAAAATGTCGCTATCCTTGCGCGAGTTCCGTCCGCGCTGCGACGAGCTATTCTTGCGCGAGTTCCGTCCGCGCTGCGACAAGCTATCCTTGTGCGAATTCTCCATTATTATTGAATTCTTCCAAAGTGGAACACGAACCAGACAGCAATCGGCACGGTGACCACAACCGCCATGCCAAGCCACAGCCTGTACCACAAAAATTTGATGGCTGCCGCAAGCACGCCGTTTCCGATAAAGATACACGCGCCGACCGCGACGCACGCTGCCGCGCACACAAACACGCCTGCCGCCGCGATATCCTTCGCGTTGCGTACCATGCCGTCATACCCGCTCGCCTGCTTGTCGCACAGACGCTCGATGGCGGTATTCAGCAGCTCCGCGCCCATAGTAAGGCCGAAGCAGATACACAGGATGGCCGCTTCGGTCATGCTCACGCCGCCGAACACGCCGAACAGGATGACGTAGAACGCCGCCGTCATGTGCACGCGGAAGTTGCGCTCGTCATGGATGCACAGCCGCAGACCGCGGAAGGCGTGCAGAAAGCTCTCGCTCAGTTTTCGGATATTCTTTTTCATGGCTCAGTCCCGCGTCAGGCCGAGGAACGCAAGGTTGTCCTCTTCCTTGCTGCGCATCAGGCGAGTGTCCTCGTCATTGCGTTCGTGGTCGTAGCCGAGCAGGTGCAGCACGGAATGCGTGGTCAGGTAGCCGCACTCTCTTGCAGGCGAGTGCCCGAACTGCTCGGCCTGCTCACAGGCGCGCGTGTAGCATAAAATCATATCACCGAGCATGACACAGCCGGAGTCCGGTTCGGCCTCCAACTCCTCCTGCGGCTCACCGTTGAGGAATTCGTACATCGGGAACGAGAGAACGTCTGTCACGGCATCCTTATTCCGGTACTCGGCGTTCATCTCGCGGATAGCGTCGGCATCGACAACGGTAACGTCGATTTCGGCGTCAAAGTCCACCTGCTCGCTCGTCAGCACGCGCTCGGCGCAGGTGCGAATGAGCTCACGCACGCTGTTTTCGTCCGCTACCTCGGTCTCAAAGCCGATATTGATCTGATGATTCATCATTTTCCCTCCCTGCGGCGGGTCGGAAGGCGCTTTCCTGCCGGTTTTGCGGCAGGCTTGCCCTTGCCCTTTTTGTTTTCGTACTCTGCATATGCCTTGACGATGCGCTGCACCAGCTCATGGCGCACAACGTCCTTTTCGGTCAGGAAGCACTGGGCGATGCCCTCTACGCCGTCCAGCACGCGCAGCGCTTCGCGCAGACCGGACTGCTTGCCGTCCGGCAGGTCGATCTGGGTAATATCGCCCGTGATGACCGCCTTGGAGCCGAAGCCCAGTCGGGTGAGGAACATTTTCATCTGCTCGGGCGTGGTGTTCTGCGCCTCATCGAGAATGATGAAGCTGTCGTCGAGCGTGCGTCCGCGCATGTACGCAAGCGGGGCAACCTCGATGGAGCCGCGCTCCTGATATTTGGTGAAATTGTCCGCGCCGAGCATATCAAACAGGCCGTCGTACAGCGGGCGCAGATACGGGTCTACCTTGCTCTGCAGGTCGCCGGGCAGAAAGCCGAGCTTCTCGCCTGCTTCGACCGCCGGACGGGTCAGGATGATGCGGGAGACCTGCTTGTCCCGAAAGGCCGCAACAGCCGCCGCAACGGCGAGATAGGTCTTGCCGGTACCGGCAGGGCCAACGCCCATAACGATAGTGTTCTTGCGGATAGCCTCCATGTATTTTTTCTGACCGAGCGTTTTCGCCTTGACCGGCTTGCCCTTGGCCGTGATGCACAGCACATCGCGGCTCATCGTGTGAACCTCGCTCTCACGGCCGTCCTTTGCCAAACCGATGACGTACTGCACGGTCTGTGTGCCGATGGATTCTCCTCGGCCTGCCATCGCCAGCAGCGCCGTAATCGCGCGTGCCGCGATGGACACGCCTTCGTCCTCGCCGGTGATCTTCAGCTCGGTTCCGCGGCTGATGACCGAGACGTTCAGTTCCCGCTCGATCTGCTTGATGTTTTCGTCAAATGCACCGAATACTGCCATCAGCAGTTCGGTCTGCTCGATTTGCATTACCTGTTCTATGATTACACCCTCTTATGTTTAATTAGTAATTAGAGTTAGGAATTAAATGTTAGTTTTCATCCGTGCAAGGCAGGAGGCAGGCGTTTTCCCTGTCGTTACCTGCTCTCCTGCGGATAGTGTTTATCTATCAAATAAACTGTATGCAAGTGTATGTATCTGTTGCAATAACTCGTTCAACATACAGTTGCATACGGTTACATACAGTTAATTTTCATATATCTGCAGCAATACATGATGTTTTACCGCAGGGTGCGGCAAGGTGAATTACGGCAACGCCGCAAGAGAAGGTGCCCTGAGGTACGACTCGGCGCACCGTTGTAAACGATCTGCACATTGCCTAACCGTAGGGGCGAACATTGTTCGCCCACACAACGTAAAATCATACGTTTTTCCAATTGTGAATCCAGTTTCCAACCGCGACAATCAGCCACACCACCGAAACCGCCGTCGGCAGAAACATTGCGGCAGCTGTGGACGTCATAAAATTCGTCACACCGAAAAACGGCACGAGAAACACACTAAACGGCAGCAGCACCGAATTTACCGGAAGGATATCCGCCGTCATAAGCAAACCGGCTGCCGCACCCATCGCAATCAGCGCCGATGCAATCGTCAGCAGGCACATTGCAGTATTGCTTTTCCGCCATTCGTACAGCAGCAGCGATACCAGAACGATAAACACCGCGCTGACGCAGAATTTGCCTGCGCTCGCGGAACCGCCGTGAAGCCAGTCCGAGCCGTTTACGGCAAATGCTGCTGCGGTGCTCAGTCCTGCGAGAATCGTCGTAAGTTTACGGTTCATAGGCGTCTCCTTTTCTGTCTCTACGGCACCTGTTCCATCTCCGCACTTTCCTCCGGAATGGTACTGTCATCCACGGCCTCGGTGCCGATCTGCTCCTCGGCGTGGACGGTGAGGTACAGCACTGCCGCGCCGTTCTGCTCGGTGAGCGTTTCGCTGTGGCTCGTCACCATGCCGTCAATATCAGCGGCTGTCTCGCCCAGTGCGCGCGAGAGCATATCCACCCGCACGTCCTCGGCGGTGCACATCGTCGGCTCCCGCTCGTAGAATGTATACGTTTGTGTGACCAGCGCCACAGGCAGCACCACGCTGTCCGACAGCCAAAAATGTCTGGTCGTTATTATTTTATCACAAGTGCCCCCTGCAATTCCACTGCCAATATAGAAATTTAACCGTTTATTTCCCATCACCAGTGCATATTGATGACGAATTTTACCCGTATACCGCTTTCTCTGCTCGGTGAGCGGCCGCGCTGCCCGAACCGTATGCGTGGTATACGCCTGCACGGTGCCGTGCGCATGCGCTGTGCGGTACTTTCCGCCTTCGCGTGTCGGCTCCACCAGACCGCTGATGAGCGTATCGCCGGTCTGCACGGCATCTCCTGCCTGCACCATTGGCTGTCCCTCGAGCGCACGCACCTGCGTGACCACGCCGTCCCGCGCGGCCACCACCTTGGTGACCGCGTGCTCGTCCAGCACCTCCGGTGGGTCGGTACTGCCGTAGGCGACCACGGTCAGGCTGTTGCCCCGCAGATTGAGCGAGAAAAACGTGATATTCGGCTGCAGTTGCATCATCTTCCACCGTATCTGACGGGTGTTCAGGTCCTTGATGGGCATGCCGATATGCACCCCCATTTCGCTCAGCTGCTGCATGACAGCCACCTCATCTATCGCCGGTGCGATCTCGGTCTGTATCGCCCAGATGTGCGTGCCGAGCAGCCAGCACAGCGCCGCTGCCGCTATAGCTCCGCCCCAGAGCGCCGTACGCGGACACAGACGCGCCGCAAGGAACGGCAGACCGCGTTTCCGGAGAATATGCACGCGGCAGCCGGTGCGGCCCATGTGCCGCCTGAGCATCCGGAAATCCCGGATAGACAGGGTTGCGTGCAGCTCATTCCATGCCGTGCGGTCCATCTGCCGCAGCGTGATACCCTGCGCCGCGCACAGGTTGAGAAACCGCGTCAGGCTTGCGCCTGTCACGCGCACGCGCACCTGCCCGCAAGCCAGCAGCCACAGCCGCCCGATCATTCGCGCCCCTCCTTTCTCACTCGGTCGTAATGTATTCCACCGACGAGATCACGCCGATCACCGCCAGTTCGTCCATGGAAAGCGCCGTCAGTTCCAGGTCTGCACCCAGAATGCGTACCTCGCACCCGCGGCATCTGACGCGCAGGATGCTGTCGTCGTATTCCTGTATGCCGCAGTGGTTCTCCACGATCACCCGGCTGTCTCCGAGGATTTCCACGCGCGGGCGGTTTGGGTGGAGGTCCTCCATGAGTTCGGCGTATAAGTTATCTTTCAGCATATCGCGCCACCTTCATATCGCATTTTACCTTCTCCGTAGGGCAGGTATAACGGTATATGTTATGTATCAGCGTACTGAAACTTTCCTGCTTCTCATACACTGTTCCGAGGTGACGCTATGAAGCTGTTCTTATCGCTGGCTCTTTTTGCCGCGTTTTTGCTTTGCCCGACCGCCTGCGCGGATGGTGTCCGCGAGGGACTTTCCCTTGCTGCCGCGCAGGCTTTACCGGCTTTATTTCCGTTTTTCGTTGTCAGCGGACTGCTTGTCCGCTGTGATACCGCGCGGCTGTCGCCGCTGCTGGCGAAGCCGCTCAGGCGATTATACGGCCTGCCGCCCGAGGCTGCGCCTGCTCTGGTGCTCGGACTCATCGGCGGGTATCCGGTCGGCGCCGCGACCGCATGTGCGCTGCTTTCCGAGGGTATGCTATCCCGCGAAGCGGCAGAGCGCGTGAACCGCTTCTGCAACTGCGCCAGTCCGGGCTTCTGCATCGGACTGGTAGGGCTCGGCGTGTTCGGCTCCGCGCGGGCAGGCGCGATGCTGTACGGGATACATATCGTTTCGGCTTTGCTCGTCGGATTGTTTTTCGCGCGTACCCCGTTATCTGCCGTGTCGCAGCGTATCCATAACCGGAACCGCACCTCATTCCCCTCTATTTTCTGCGCATCCGTGCAGCAGGCAGCATCCACGGCGCTGACGGTAACGGCATTTCTGACCATGTTTTCCATTCTGCTGCGGCTGCTTTCGCCGGTTTTTGCACTTTTTCCGTACGGAAACGCACTGGACGGCATGATCGAGCTGACCAACGGCTTAGACGAGCTGGCCGTGCTGCCGCTGCCGCGCAGAGCGCGGCTGACGCTTGCGTCCTTCCTGCTGGGATTTGGCGGACTGGCTGTGCAGTTTCAGGTGCGCGCTCTCGCGGAAGCGCACGATTTGCCGGTGCGCGGCCTGTTTACCGCAAAGCTGCTGCACGGTACGCTCGCAGCTGTGCTGACGGCTTTCCTGTTTTCTCTCTCGCCTGCCGTGCTGACGGTTTCCTCACCGGAGCTGACACCGATATCGGTACGGTTCCGGTATACGCTTGCTGTGCTGTTCGTTTCTGCTTTGTATCCAATTTGGGGGTGGAAAAAGCGCAGGAAATGATATATAATATTTTATATACGTCCTGTATTCACCGACACCACTCGACAGGACACTTTTACCACTGATTTTAACCGATTGGAGTGACCCTACGCATGAGGCTCAAAAAGCTGCTGCGAAAAAATATAGAACCGCGCTGCACCTACTGCGCGCACGGCTCTCCGCTGGCGGACGGCGAACGCATTGCCTGCCGCAAACGCGGTGTGGTAAACGGCACCGATCACTGCCGTTCTTTCCGCTACGATCCGCTGCGGCGCACACCGCCCAAGCCGGCGGTTCTGCGCGGGCACTTCACCGATGCCGATTTTTCTTTAGGAGATACCGATGAAGAGCAATAATTTCAAAAACCGTCTTACCGCACTGGCGCTGTGCTTTACGCTGCTGCTCGGTGCGGCGCCGATCACCCGCGCTTATGCCGTGAATGACGAGAGTGATACCTCATCGAGCCAGTCGGATTCCGACAGCACGGACACCTCGTCCACCGATTCGAGCAGCACGGATTCTGCCGACAGCAAGGATTCCAAGGACACCAAGGACGTGACCGCCGACAACGACAAGGACGTTACCGCAGCGGCAAGTGAAGCGCCTGCCGTAACGGCTACCGCCGCCCTGCTCATCAGCCCGGATTCCGACATGGTGCTGTATGAGAAAAATGCGGACGAAAAGCGTTATCCGGCGTCCACGACCAAAATTATGACCGCGCTGCTGACGCTTGAGAATGTCGAGGATCTGAACGAGACCGTCACGGCCGAACAGGGCGACTTCACCAAGGTTACAGCAGACAGCTCGAACGCAGACATCAAGGTCGGTGAGACCGTGCGCGTCATCGACCTGCTGTATGCGCTCATGCTGCCCTCCGCAAACGAGGCAGCGTACATGCTCGCGCGCCATGTCGGCGGCACGAGCGAGCACTTTGTGGACATGATGAACACCCGCGCCGAGGAGCTTGGCTGCACCGGAACGCATTTCTGTAACCCGTGCGGCCTGCACGAAGAAGACCACTACACCACCGCCCGTGATCTGTACCTCATTGCCCGCGAGGCCATGAAGAACGATATATTCACCAACATTATCGACACCGTGCAGTACCGCATGCCCAAGACCAACATGCACGAGGAACGCATCATCTTCACCACCAACCAGCTCATCTTCAGCTCGTTCAATCCGTGGTCGTACCCGTACAACAAGGGCATCAAAACCGGACATACCTCGCAGGCGGGCAACTGCTTTGTCGGCTACGCGGAGTACGGCGATGCCAAGCTGTATTCGGTCGTGCTCGGCAGTGCCACCTCGTCCAAGGAGTACCCGACGGTAGCGGCCAGCTTCACGGATACCAAATCGCTGTATCAGTGGGGCTTCACCCATTTTAAGACCAAGACCGTTGCGAAAAAGGGCGACACGCTCGCCCATGTCAAGGTAGATCTGTCCACGCAGACCGATCAGCTGGTGTTGACCGCGAAAACCGATCTGATGGCGCTGCTCCCTGCCGATGTAGAGACCGATTCGCTGGAAGCGACCCCCAATCTGCCGGAAGCCGTTGACGCACCCATCAAGGCCGGCGATGTGATCGGCAGCATGACATACAGCTGCAATGGCACGTCCTACGGCACGGTCGAGCTGGTCGCGCTCAGTGATGTGGAAATGAGCCGCGTGCTCTATTACTCGGACAAGCTGAGCCATTTCTTCCAGAGCACCGTATTCAAGATCGTGCTGATCGCAGCCGCAATCTTCATCGTGCTGTACATTCTGTTCAACATCACATTCGGCGGAATCCGACGCCGCCGTCGCCGCAAGGCGATGCGCAAGCGCTACGATAATGATGATTATCCTCGCAGACACCGCCGATAAACAATCGCATACCGGCGGTTCAGCGAACTGCAAATACAGAGGCGGACCCATGTGTCCGCCTTTCATCTTCCCCCCCAAAAAATCATACGTCAAAAGGAGCCTTTTCCCATGCAAATCATCGCAGACCTGCATACCCACACCAATGTAACCGACCACGCGTTCAGCACGCTCACCGAAATGGTGCAGGCGGCCGAGGACCGCGGTCTTGCGGCTATCGCCATCACCAACCACGGCCCCACCAATCCGGACGGCCCGCACGAGTGGCATTTCTCCAACCTGGACCTTATCCCGCGCAAGATCGGCAAGGTAACGGTCATTCGCGGCATCGAATTCGACATCACCGCTCCGGCAGGCGGCATCAACGTCATTTCCAACAAGAGTCTCAAGCCCATTGAGTTTGCGCTCGCCTCCTTCCACGAGTGCATGTTCCCGCCGGTGGACAGCAGCGTGCACACGGCGGCGCTCGAGGCCATCCTGTACAACCCGTATGTCAACGCGTTCGGCCACCTCGGCAACTCCAACTTCCCGTTCGATCACGAGTACATCATCAGCCGCTGCAACGACCACGGCAAGATTGTCGAGATCAACAACGCGTCTCTGTCCATCCGTAAGGGCAGCCATGACAACTGCATGGACATCGCCCGCCTGTGCATGAAGTACGAGGTGCCCATCTCGGTGGACAGCGACAGCCATATCTGCTACCGTGTCGGTCATGTGGAAGGCGCACTGGAGATGCTCGAGGAGATCGGTTTCCCGGAGGAGCTGATCATCAACAGCAGTGTGGAGCGACTGGATACCTATTTCAAGGGCCGCGGCCTGTATCTGTTCGACGAATAAGGAGGATTTGCGATGAGAATCGGTATTGATCTGGGCGGCACGACCGTTAAGGCGGCGCTCTGCGCCGAGGATGGTACGCTGCTGCTGAGGGACAGCCTTCCGACCCGGACCGGCAACGCAGCCGGCCTGAAAGCGGATATGAAAGCGCTGGCGCTCTCGCTGTGCAGGGCGCATGGCTGCGCGGTAGAGGACGTAACGACGATCGGCATCGGTGTGCCCGGCTCGTTTGACAAGGCGACCTGCACCCTGCGGTTCGGCACCAATCTGGGTCTGAATAACGTCAGCTTTGCGGATGCGTTTTTGCCGGAGTTCGGCTGCTCGGTGCATCTGGATAACGACGCCAACTGCGCCGCACTCGGCGAAGCGACTGCCGGTGCGGCCAAGGGCACGCGCAACATGCTGATGGTAACGCTCGGCACCGGCGTTGGCGGCGGCATTATCATTAACGGCCAGCTGTATACCGGCTGCAACGGCATTGCCGGTGAGATCGGGCACATGGTTATCCGAAAGGACGGCGAGCCGTGCAACTGCGGACGGCGCGGCTGTCTGGAGGCGTACTGCTCGGCGGCTTCGCTCGTGCGGTTTGCCGAGCGTGCGCTCGAGGACGGACGAAAGAGCGTGCTTGCCGTACACAAGGGGCAGCTGAACGCCAAGCAGATCTGCGACGCGGTGGACGCAGGAGATGCGCTCGCGCAGGAGCTGTTTGACGAATACTGCGGCAATCTGGCGAACGGTCTGGCGAGCTTTGTCAACCTGTTTCAGCCGGAGAGCATCGTGCTCGGCGGCGGACTGGCGGGCTACGGTGAAAAGCTGCTCGAGCCGCTGCGGCGGCTCACCTTCCCGCAGACCTTCCGCGGTGAGGACCGAAATACCGAGATCGTCTGTGCGTCGCTCGGCAATGACGCAGGTCTGGTGGGCGCAGCGATGCTTGTAGAGTAATCGCTTGCGAAGCGAACGAATCTTGCCTGCCCGGCAGGGGCACAAGAGGGTAGACACCAAGGTTTCCACCCTCTTGTGAATCACCCCTTTCCCTTTGGGATAGTCTGGCGAAAATCGGAGAGCGGCGACCGCTTCGAAAAGAAGAACGGCAGAGGATTTTTCTATTCGCAAGGACGGACCTATTGAGGTCCGTCCTTTTCTTTTACCTATTCGCAGTTCAGTTACCTTACTGCTACACATATGAGTTACTCTACGCAGGCGCGGCATGACAGTGCCGCGCAACTCGTTGGTCTGGTGACTACGGACGGCACCTGCGAATTTACCGATTGGTACCATCTACCCCGTAGAGGAGCACAGTGTGCTCCCACGCAATGGTAAACCGTCACGTCAATTTTCCATTCTCCATGATTCAACCGCATAGAAAAAGGGCTGACCCGTCGGGTCAGCCCTTTTCTCTGTCCTGCTGTTTTGTCTGCCGTTACTTGATGATGTTTTCGCACCAGCGCTGCATGATCGCTGCGATCTCGGCACGGGTGGCGGTGCCGGTCGGTGCCAGACGGCTGCCATTCTTGCCGTTCAGCACACCTGCGCCGACTGCCCACTGCAGAGCCGGAATCGCGTACTCACTGGCCTGCTGAACATCCACATAGCTGAGAATATTGGTATTCTCACCCACGCTTACGTCGATACCCTTGCTCTTGGCGTAGCGATACAGGATCGCTGCCGCCTGCTCGCGGGTGACGGCGGCATTCGGTCGGAAGGTACCGTCTGCATAGCCGGTTACGACCTTATTGGACGCTGCCCAGCCGACTGCTTCGGCATACCATGCGTCAGCCTGCACATCCGAGAAGTTCGCCGCTGTGCCCTTCGGCTTGCCTTCCAGGTTATACAGGATCTGCACGAGCATACCGCGCGTCAGGTTGGCATTCGGTGCAAATGCACGGCCCGATACACCGTTCATCATTTTGTGCGTGAGCACATAATCAACGGACAGATGATACCACTTTGCAGTATCTACATCCGTAAACGGTGCGGACGGACAATCCTTGCCGCCATCACACGGCTGATCTGCGGTGGTCTTGAAGCCCACGCTGACCTTAGCCGACGGCATCTTAAAGGTGTATTTGCCGCTGCCGAGGTCGGTCAGGGCAACCGTCTTGCCGTTTGCGTCCGTGACAGTCAGCGTACCTTCTCCGGCAGCAGTCAGCGTTACGGTGTCGCCTGCGGCCGCCTTGGTCTTATTCGCCTTGACGATATTCGCCAGTGCGGACGGGATCACGATGTCGTAGGTGGTCGGGGCAACGGCTCCGCCGCCGCCACCGCCGCCGCCGCCCGAAGTCGGCGCGGTATACTTCGTCCAGCTTACGCCGAACGGAGACAGGCTGGTTACATGGAACCGCAGACCATCGTTCTCCTTGGTGATATGGGTAACCTTCTCGATCTTGCCCTCGGAGCCGGTCTTGGTCAGCATATGGACGATCTGGAAGGTATCCTTGCTGTCCGTACCGTTCGGATACGGCAGAACAACGTCTACACCGTCCGCCGGGAAGTTGTTTTCGTTTACCGGAATCCACTTGCCGCTGTCATAGTATTTAAGCGCGATGTCGTAGAACGCCACGCCATCCTTCCTGCCAGTCAGTTCCGCTGTCAGCTTTGCCTGAATCTTTTCGACCGTATCCAGTTCCGGAATATTTTTGAATTTCTCCGGAACGGTCAGACTGCCGATGATTACCTGATGCGCTTCTACGCTCATATCCGGCACTGCCGTTACGTTCTTGATCGTGACGGTGTAACTGCCGTTTGCGTTCTTCTTGGCTTCCACTGCGTTACAGCCGTGCAGCGTTGCATTTTCGACAAGTTTGCCGTTGATGCAGTCGTAGCCGTTGATGACCAGCTTGCTGATTACCGTGTAGTCGCCTGCCAGACCGACTGTGAATGTCAGATCGCCGTTCTTGCGGATTTCGCTTGTCGGCTGCGTATCATTCGGTACGCGCTTCACATCGGAGACCTTCCAGCCAATGCCGCCGGTCGGGATAACGAAACCTTCGTAGGGAACGAACTTGACAGCCACATCGGTCTTGCCGGTCAGGCTCGGGATAACCAGCTCGTTAGAGATGTTATTCTGATCTACACCGTTTACCGTCCACTGTGCGACCATCTGCTTGTTTCGTCCGTTTTCTACGGCAGGCGTTGCCGTGAATATGATCTTGCTGCCGCGGGTAACACTTGCCGGACTGTTCTTCTGCGGCGTAATGGCCTTGCCGTTTGCCGCTGCAGCAACCGTTGTGCCGGTATCTGCACCCTGAACATCCAGGGTTACATCGTAGTTGATCGCGCCGTCAAATACGGCCTTGACTGTGGTATTTCTGCGAATTTCCGTCAGTGCCAGCGTATTGCCGGAGGCAGCCTGTGCAGCACCGCCGTTAACCGACCATTCCTTGAGATAGTAGCTATTGCTGCTCGGCACTGCCGTAATAGTCGTGCTGCCGCCGCGCTTGACGCTTGCCGGTTCTGCCGACGCCGTACCGCTGCCCTCGCTCGTTACCGTAATGGTGTATGTCGGGCGCTCAATCAGCGTTGCGGAAACCTCGGTATCTGTGGTTACATTCTGCACGGTGTAACTGAGCGGTGCATCCGCCGTATCGGTCATCTCAGCGACTGTCGAGCCGTTCACCTGCCATGCCTGCACCATATCGTCCGTGTTCTCCGGCGTTACGGTGAAGGTTACGTCCGAGCCGGAGGAAACATAGCCGTCCGTGATCGTCTTGCCGTTTGCGGTGATGGCGATATTGCCGTTTCTGCCGTTCCGCACGGCGCTGACCGGAACCATTGCCTTGAAGGTGACTGCAACCCTGCTGTTTTCGGTTACGTTCAGGGTGTAGGTGCTGCTGCTGTTGGCAACCGAATGACCGTTTACCGTCCACTCGTCAATCTCGTAACCCTCATTGGGTTCTGCAGTGAAAGCAACCTTAGTGCCGCCGTTGACCCGTGTGCCAGCTGCAACCGATGCACTCAGCGTGCCGTTTGCCGGCTGGCTGTACGTTACTTCGTACTCGCCTGCGCTGAACTGTGCCGCAACGTGATATACCGTTACGTTCGGCTGCGTAAGATAGCCGTTCTCGACCGTCCAAGTCAGCGTATTGCCGCTGCTCTGTACAGCCTCGCCGTTTACCGTCCAGCCGATCACATTCTGACCTGCCGGCGGTACTGCCGTAAAGGTGAGCGACTCGCCGCCGCGCGCGGTCGTTTCGCCGCCGTCTACGGTGACGTTATCGCCTGTGGTGATGTCATACTCAACCTGCCGGAACTTCGGTTCAATGTAAATCGAGCTTGCACTGGTCGTATTCGGATAGGTGTAGGTTTCGCCTGTGCCTGCGCTGTCGTCACGCACATTATTGATATACCAGCCTTCGATTTCGTAACCAGGCTTTACCTCTGCCGTGAACTGGATCGGCACACGTGCCGCAATATTCGCACCGGCAGCCGCATCCTTGAGGATAGACTCGCCGTTCGCAATGGCTTCACTCAAGTAGCCGCCTTCGCTCGTTTTGTCCGTCGGACCGAAGGTGATGCCGGTCACCAGCTTGACAAAGCGGACCTGAACCGTCGTTTCATCCTGCGGTTTGCTCAGTGTCTTGCGCGTTGCGGTATCCGCCGTGGTCTGGCCGTTGATGGTCCAGTCCTGTACGCGGTAGCCTGCGTTCGGCACCGCCGTGATCGTGATATTCGAGTCGCGGTAGAAGCTGTGCGTGCCTGCTTCGAGGTTCTCCTGTTCGTATGCGCTCATGCCCTTGCGGGTGATTTCTGCGGAAACCGTGCCGCCGTCTCCCTCGTCACCGAGCGAATCAACGGACAGGGTGAAGTCGTACTGCGGGAGCGCCTTAGACGTTGCATGAACGTCTACATTGCTTTCGATAGAGCCACTCCGGGTATAAGTGGTGTTATCATTTTCTGCTCCGTTGACATTCGTCCAACCGGTAACGTTCCAGTTGTCAGTCTCGTAGCCATCATCCGGTGTTGCCGTAAATACGATATCGCCGCTGTACTTCTCGACATGATCGCCGGTGCTCAGCGTCTTGTTACCCTGCTTTGCCGTTACGGTGATGTGAGTGTCACCGCCAAAGGTTACCGTCGGCTTCTCTGCAAAGATTACCTGAACCAAGGTATCCTTCGTAATCTGGATATCATCCTTCGTTACCTCACCCGGCTGATACTTCTCTGCACTGTCATAATCGAACGTCTGCGCTGCACCGTCAGTTGTAACGATAATGCTCTTAACGAAGTAGCCAGCACTCGGTGTTGCTGTAATTGCTGCCGTGCTGTTCATATTCACATGGCCGTTTTCACCTGCCGCACCAATCAATGTTACATTCTGGATGCCGCGTGTGCCAGCAACTTCGACTGTGCCGTTGACCGGCGCAGCCACTGTCACCTTCGGCTTCTCCAACACCGTTACTTCAACTGCGGTATCGGTGTTCCAACCGGTCAGAACCGCCTTGTTGGCGTCCTGTGCGTCCTGCGCTGCGTTCTTCCAGCCGGAAACGTAGTAGTCCTCGCCTACCGCAGCTGTGAAGGTCACTTCGGTGTACGCCGGAATCGTATCGCCGCTGTGGATTTCCGTGCTGCCGATTTTCGCGGTGACAGACGCGATATTCGTATCCGTGATATCCTTGCCGTCTGCGTCCACCGCCTTGAAGGTGATCTTTGCCGCCTGTGCTGCACTGATCACGATCTTGACCTCGTGATCCTTCGTGATATTGCGCAGCGTAAAGCTGGTTTTTGCACCCGAACCGACTGCCGCCTTGCCGTCTACCTGCCACTCCTTGACCGTGTAGTTATCGTTCAGATTTTCCAGCGCAAAGGTCACTGCCGCGCCGTCCGGAATGGCATTAAGGTCTGCCTCCGTTCCGTCCGCCAGCTTTGCAGAGGTCTGCTGCTCACCGATCGCCGTACCGGATTCGTTCACGTAGGTGAAGGTCACCTTATGGGTCTTGGCGTTGCTGAACGATACGCTGACCGTGTGATCCTTTTCGATGTTCTCCAGCGTCAGCGTTTTCTCACGGTACAGATCGGTCGTACCCGGCCAGTAATACGGCTTGTCGTCCACCATCCAGCGTGCTACCGACATACCGGTGATCGGCGCAGCCGTGAACGTCACATTTGCGCCTTCCGCAATCTTCTGTCCGGTCATGACTGCACCGCCGTCCTTCAGTGCTGCGGTCAGCTCACCGCCTTCGCCGCTGCTGAAGGTAATCGTGTGCGAATCACTGCTGAAGGCTACCTCTACGTCCAGCTTTTCCGTCAGCGCCGCTACCGTCAGTCGTTCGCCGACCTTTTTGCCGTTCGACAGAATCTTCGTCACCTTGTACTTTGTATTACCGGTAATGGACTGACCGTTGACCTTCCATTCCTTTACAAGGAAACCGTCGTTGCTCTTGGCATCAAACATCAGCTTGGTGTTCTTAGCGATATTCTTACCGCTTTCAAACTTCTGGTCGAGGTCGCCGCTTTTGTAGCTTGCACTGAGTGAGCCGCCTTCACCGGCGTGATAGGTTACGCTCAGGGTGTCCTGCTGGACAACCAACATGCGCTTGGTCAGATTCAGCTCGTACTTCTCGAGCAGCGACTTCACAGCCGTGTTCTCACCGTTGACGGCAATCGTTACCTCAAAGCGGCCGCTGACGTTCTTTCGGTTGCCATTGTCATCATACAGCGCACATGCGGCTGTAATTGCCGACGGCAGGGTGTCACCCGACTCTAGAGCATCCGACTTAACCTCAAATGCGCTCTTGCTGTCCGGCGCTTCGGTCGAAGTGTGCTCGCTGTTATCCTTATCCCAGGTTACATACAGCTCCAGCGGCTTGCGCTTTACTGTAATGGTCGTGGAGGCCAGCTTGGTGCGCTTGGAAGTATCGCTATCATCCTGATATGCCGTAATGATATAGGTTCCCGCCTTCTCCGGTCGGAAAGTGCTGCCGGTGATAGCCGTTTCCGGACTCTCGCTCTGACCGGACTGACGCCAGGTGTAGGTGATTCCCGTAACCTCTGTTTTGCTGCCTGCGGTAACATCGTTTCCGTTTTTCGTTACAGTCTGCTGCTGCACGGTCAGATCAATCGGCGTACCGTATACGCTCGTAATCTTGTTTTCGTTGCCAACAGCGCTTTTAAGCGTGTAAACGGTCTCCGTTGTGTTGGTCTCGCCGTCCTTTACGCTCTGCACGCCTGCCAGATAATATACCGTATCACTTGTCAAGCCGCCAGTCGCGGTGGTCGTGATGGCATACAGACCGGCTGTCGGTGCAGTCCACGTTTTGCTGTCCGTGCCGCTGCTGTTCGTTCTGCCGACAATCGTGCTGACCGTGCCGTCCGACGTGTTCGTAATCGTCAGCGTGTACTCCACATTGCCGAGTGGAGCGTCGTTCTTTTCCGCCTTTTCCGTCGTTTTCGTTGTCAGGGTCAGCGCCGTACCGGAACCCGGCGTAGAGGTAGTAACCTTATTTGGAACCGTAGTTTCCTTTGTTACCAGTGTGAACGAAGGATCCGTATAATTGCCCAGCTTCGTCTGCGGTGTGCAGGACAGCTCGGTCAGTTCATAGCTGTTCTCTGCCTTCTTCAGCATCTGATAATACTCGACGGTATAGGTGTCCTCTGCGGTACTGTCTGCACCACTGGTCGACTTATCCATCTTGCTGAGGATATAGCGCGGAACTTCAACTCCGTTCTCCGTCACCTTATCCTCACCGTGAATCAGGTACTGCTCGCCGTTCCGGTACTTGCTTTCGTCGTATTCCGCGGCTGTCGGTACATACGTTGTACTGTCCAGCGTAAACGCTTTTGCTTTTTTTGCGTCTTGGTCTATCACCACAGTTTCCGGCGTAATTGTGCTCGGCACCGTTACTGCCGTCTCACCGTTTTTCCACTGATAGGTGGTATTCATGGTGAGTTCCGCACCTGCGGTATATGTCTCGCCATTCTTTGTTACGGCGTAGTATACGGTCGATATCGAACCGTTTGTTTCCCTCTTTTCACCGATGCCGACATATTTTTCCTTTTGATCGTTTACCTTGTAAACATTCAGCGTCATGCCATCGGCTTCTACGGTGCACGGAACGGTTGTCTTTACGGATTCTGTCGTGGTTTTAACCGTGTTGAAATTACTCTGACCGATATACGGGGTATCCTGAGTGCCGCTGCCCTCCAAAGTAGAAGTACAGGATACCGTCAAACCGGCGGTTGCCTGCGGTGTACCAACCGTCAGCGTTGCCGCATCGCTGTAGAACGAAATGGGCGTTCTTGCACCGTCATAACATGTTACCACGCAGCGGTACATCGCACCGTTTAGGTCACTCGTTACCGATTTTACAGTATAGCTGTCCTTAGCTGCCCCTGCAATATTGCCCCACTTTTTGCCCGGCAGACGCTGCTGCCACTGGTATCTCGTGCTGCTGTACTCAGCAGGTACAGAAGCCAGTACCTCGAAGGTCGCCGAGCCGTTCATCTGAACGGTTGCGTTATGCGGTCCGTTGATGTCCGGACGGCTCTTATCATTTGCCAGAGTTGTACCGGCAATAATCTCGCTTTCAACCGATTCTTCCTGACTGGTGTAATATCCCGAGGTAATCGCATACTGATACTTCGTATTAGGTGCAAGATCCTTCAGCGTGTACTCATACTGACCACTCGAAGATTCAGCCGCATCCACAGTATCAATCAATACGAACGGTTCTTCCTTATTATCTTCAAGATAGCGGTAAATCTTGTAATACTCTGCCGGACGGTCGCCGGATTCCCACGACAGCACCATGCTGTTGGTGGTCTGCTCGCTCAGCGACAGATCCTGCGCCGGAGACGGCGGTGCCGTCACATTGCTGACAACATAGCCCAATACCGGTACTTCATCGCCGTTGAACGGTACCGTCCATGTGCCGAAGCTCCAGTCAAAGTTATAGCGCGAATCGCCGCCGCCGGTAACAGCGCCCAGCTTGGTAATCGTATTGGTGTTTACCCTTTCGGTTCCGGCGCTTGCTCCCCAGTGATAGCCGCCGCCAGCCTTGAAGCCGCCAACTACACCATACATCTGCACCGAACCCTCATAGGAGTACTCAAAGTTTACGCCGCTGCTGGTTGCAACCGTAAAACTCTGCAGCTGTGTACCCGAATCTTTGTAATGACCAACTTTACCGGACTGCTCCGAATGGGAACCGCTCGGCAGACTGGAACGATACGTATTCGGCTGACCGGACGTGCCCAGATGCAGGTTGCTGCCAATCTGCTGCATACCCTCGTACGCCGAAGCAGCCTTATTATAAGTATCTACCGAAACCATGCGCATCGAAGGATTACCCGGAACCGCCAGCGTCATAGAACTGGTCAGCTTCGGCGAATTACCCTTCATTGTGTCATCCGGATACTTCACCTGATACTCGTAATAGGTCATCGGTGTTGCATACATGAGCACCATATTGTCGTTCGTATCATTAGAATACTCGACCGTTATTTCCTTGCTTGTAGATTTTGTTGCACCAACAGTAAAGGTATGACTGGTATTAAATTCAACACCGCCGCCGGTCTCAATCAGCGGTGCAACATATTCAAAGCCCGCCATGATATCAAAACCAAACGAACCGGATGCCGTTACTACTACAGTATTATCCTTACTGTATCCGATTCCGGTCTGCGAGTTTCCGATATCGCCGTCATTCACCTCCGCAAAATGCGGCGACGCCTCCAGAATCGCCATTACCTTCGGATCGGTATAGCCGGTGCTGACGCTTTGGATCTTCGCAAGCATGGCATCGTTGTTCACATCTGCCGTTGTAAGCGCCAGATTGCAGTTGCTCTTGTCATAGTATGTCCAATCATCCTCCCAGCGCGTGAACGTGCTGCCAGTCGATCCTTTGTAAAGCTGACCAATCTTCAAAAACTGCTTGTCGAAGGTCTCCTGCTTGCGGTACTCAACGTAGTATACCTGTTCCATGCCCTGCTTGTTGCCGTTAAAATTGCCGACGGCATAGTCCAGAATACCGCTGTTGTTAATGAGTCGGCCGCCCAGCCAGCGGTCATGTCCCTTATCCGAGCCTTCCAGGATAGACAGCTGCTTGCCGTTCGCCGGGTCGACTTTATACATACTGCCGGAAATGAACAGATATTCCTGGGTGTTCACGCCGTCCGCCGCAACAGCCGCTACCGCGATCGGATTCTGCACATCGTCACCCTTGGTGCCGGTATTGGTAAAGCCGTTGGTGACAACTTCGGTCGCCTTGCATTTCGCTGTCCACGAATTATCATTCGTGCTGTACTGATAGCTGTATGCCAGCAGCTTGCTCTTGTCAAAGTCGCAGTCCTGATAATTACCATTCTTATCGTAGTAGCCTACCGCAACAACTTCCGGCGGCATACTGCCGCTCGGCGCATCGCTGACATAACCGATGGTTACGCCTGCAAAACGGGCACGGCCGCTTGGACCGTCATTGCTGTTCAGCAGTTTCTTGTTCATCAGCTGCTTCCAGCTTTTATTGTTGTTGTAATCGTAAACCGTCAGATAGGATTTCTCGTAGTCGGTATGACCGTCATACGATTTCTCCTTCAGGTCGTTGACATTGACTGTCATTGCCAGCTCGTCGATACCGTCCATATCCACGTCGCCGACTTCCATATCAACGCTCAGATGCGCGCGCAGCTCGTTATCGCCGTTGCCGTCGTGGTACAGCATTGCTTTCAGCGCGTCTCGGCCGCCGTCGATGACGTCACCGAGGTTAATTACACGACCCTTGTCAGTCAGTGTGTCGCCGCTGAACGTATACTCCTTAATGCTGTCTACCGTATCCGTACTCTTGTTGTTGCCCGGCGTGTAGACCATCAGGGTGTCCTTGCCGTCGCCGTCAAAGTCGCCGGCGGTCAGGCACAGCATAGCGCGGGTCTGGTAGAATTTCAGTTTCTTGATGTATTCACTGTCGCCACCGCAAACATCCTTAACACCAGACACCTTGCGGTCCTTGTTGGTGACATACAGCTTGAGCCGCTTTGCGTTCTTATCGAACACCAGATTAGCGATGTACTCATCTTTGCCGGTGCCGTTCGGGTCAAATGCCACAGTCGCAATACGCTCGGCATTGCCGACATCGGTCGAGTTGCTCCACCGAAACGTAGACATCTGATTGCCCTTTCCTTTGACTTCGCCCTCGTATGTCGTCTGGAACTCATCCGAGTCCACGCCGGCTACAACCAGCTCGTGGTTCTGGAACAGCGGAACCCATCCCAGCGTGCCGTATGGGTTATTACGAAGTGTGGCTGTGTCTTTTATGCCCGTTTTTTCTTCCGTGGGCAGACCAAAGCCATCTGTTGCTGCTGCAGTATCCGCTGCCGCCGCCTGCGGCAGCACGATCTGCGGCAGCAGACCTGCCAGCATACTGCATATCAGCAGCAAACTGCAAATTCTTTTTTTCATTTTTCTTCCTCCTTGCCTTATGAAATAAACGGTTTCCACGGCTTTCCCCTTGCTTTACTGCGGAGCACCGTCCGAGGATACAGGTATTTCACCCTACTTTCAGTATAAAGGCAAAAAGACAGCGGACGGCGAAGGTATCAAATTTGTTACCTTCGCCGTCCGCTGTTCAATTATTGCTCCTCGAGCCGATAGCCGCTGCTGCGGTACGAATTGACCGTGACCCTCGCATCCTCTCCGCCGAGCTTCTGCTTAAGCCGCGAGATCGGCATGCGGGTCGGCTCCCATCGGCTGCTGCCAGACCGCCTCGTACAGCTCCTGCGCGCTGACGCTGCGGTTCGGGTGCCGCGCCAGATACAGCAGCGCCGCAAACTCCTTCTGCGTCAGATTCAGGTCGGTCTCTCCGATGTACGCGCGTCCGCTCAGCAGATTCATCCGCAGCGGGCCAAGCCGTACTGCGCGTTCCTTCGGGTGCGCCGCACGCAGACGCGCTTCCACGCGGGCCATGAACACCTCCAGATCATACGGCTTTGTCAGATAATCGTCTCCGCCTGCGGTCAGTCCCTTGACGATATCCTCGTTTTCGCCCATAGCGGTCAGGAACAGGATCGGCACGTCATATTCCTGCTTGATCTCACGGCACAGCGCCACGCCGTCGCCGTCCGGCAGAAGAATATCCAGCACGATCAAGTCCACCGCGTGAAAGCACAGCAGCTCCCGGCACTTGTGCGCGGTTTCTGCCTGCAGGGTGCGGTAACCGCGCATGTGCAATGCCGCGTCGTTGATCGCCATGATGTGCGGATTGTCCTCCACCAGCAAAATCAGTTTATCTTCCACAATCGTTCTCTCCTTGTGTTTTGAGCGGCTTTTTCAGCAGTTCGAGCCGGAACACCGTGCCGTCTGCATCGGTATGCTCCACCTCGAGCGAGCCGTGGTGAATCTTCATCGCGTCCGCGCATATCGTCAGACCGATACCGCTGCCGCCGTCGCCGCTGCAGCCCTTCTCAAAGATATGCGGCAGCAGGTCGGGCGCAATGCCGCTGCCGGTGTCGCTCACACGCAGGCACACCCGCTCGCCCTCGTCCGTAATGCGGTAGGCGATCACGCCGTTCTCCGTATGACGGTTGGCATTGACCGTCAGGTTGATGAGCACCTGCAGCAGCATTTCCGGATTGCCCCAGAGCGCAATACCGTCTCCGCTGTCGCTTTCCAGCCGGTTGTGCTTTTTTTCCAGCATGGGACGGCATACATCCGCCGCACCGGACAGCAGCTGCGCCGCGTCAATGACGCCCATCTCAATATCGGGTGAACCGCCGTTGGCGAGATCGATCAGCCGCGATACGAGCGCAGAAAGCCGCTGCGCTTCGGACGAAATGGTCTGCATGTGTTCATGCGCGTCCGCGCTGACCTCTCCGGTGCCAAGCTGCCAGTCGGTCAGCTGCGCGTAGCCGCTCATAACCGTGAGCGGTGTTTTCAGTTCATGCGCCATCTGGTGCAGAAATTCGCTTTTCAGCCGGTTGAGCTGGGTCAGCACCTCGCGCTGACGGCGGCTCTCGGACAGCTCCTGTTCCCGGCGGTTGATCTTCAGGCTGATGGCTCCCGCAATCAGGAACACGAACACCAGCAGATACGGCGGCGCTGCTCCGTGGCGCGTGATGGTCGTCACGATGCGGCCAAATACCGCCTCGTACACGTTCGAGCCGAACAGCAGCAGATAGCCGAGCAGAACAAGCACATCGTCCCGTTCAAACCGCCGGATACGCCAGAACCGCCGAATCAGCTGTACAACCAGATACAGGAAAAACGGCATCGAGAGATAGTACCCGATTTTACTCAGCGGTGCGATATCCTGCGTCGGCAGGATAAAATGCGCCGCCGCCAGCACGGCATACAGCACCGCATAGCACCGCACAACGATTGGCTTCGCCAGTTTTTCGTACAGGCTTTGCAGCAAAAGCAGCAGAAAACACGGCTGCAGCGTAATCATCAGCACCAGAAACCGATATGCGACTGCCCAGTTGTAGTTTGCAGGCAGCAGATGCAGCACATAGAAATTCTGGTCGCGCAGACCGAGCAGCACACAGATGACCGCGAGGAAAACATACTTGATCTCGCCCTGAAAGACCGCAAACAGCAGAAAATACATGCCGAACAGGCACAGCGAACCGCCAAGCACCAGTGAATACAGATTCCGGCTTCGGCGCATACGGTCGATGTTCTCCGCAGTGGACAGGTGCATCTGCGTCAGACCGCCGCCTTCGCGGTGCACGAAATTCGCATACTGACAGACCACCTCGACCGTGCCGTCCTCGCCGGTGTAAATCGGTATGAGCATGTAGTCGATGCGCGGCTCAGACTCCGCCGCAGACGCCCCAACCTTGCCGATTTCGAGCACTTCACTGCCGTTTACCAGCACGCGCGTGCTGTAATCGAATGAGTAGCCGCCGAGTGTCAGGTATTGTTTCGGCTGCGCGTGTATTTTCAGCCGGTATGAGCCGCATGGAATGGATTCATTGCGTTCTCCCGGTTGGGCAGTGTTCAGCTCTGCACCGCTGCCGAGTATCTCAGGATAGAACGCCCATTCACCGTCTATCTCATATACCGCCGACGAAAAGTCCGCTGATGTTGCATCCAGTACGCCGTCCTGCGCTTCCATTGCGCTGAAATTTCCCGATCGGTTGGAAAACAGCAGCATCAGCAGCACAAAAACCAGCAGGATAGCCGCCGTTATCGAGATATAGCGCATTCGTTTGTTTTTCATGGGCAGCTCCCCCTTCAAATCTCATTATAGGAGAAATCTTCAGTTTCTGCAAGATAGGAGTGAGAATGAAACCGCCTGTGCAGCAGCAAAGTTCCGGCACTGCGTAGAGGTAAAGAAATGGGAGCACACTGTGCTCCCCTACGATAGAAAAAATCCTCTGACGTTCCCCTATTTCGAAGCGGTTGCCACTCTCTGATTTTCGCTATGCCCTCTAAGGGAAAGGGGTGAAAATCAGAGGGTGGAAAACGCAGGTGTCTACCCTCTTGTGCCCCTGCCGGGTAGGCAAGTTTCGTTCGCTTCGCAAGCGTCAAACACCCATTTCTAACCGGTTAAGCAAAGAAAAACCGGCCGCTCACGCAGCCGGTTTCAATTTCACAAAATGCAGGGAATGTTATTCCTTGTTCAGCGCCTCCAGACGAGCCTTATTCGCTGCGATAACCTTTTCCTGTACCGGAACCGGTGCCTCATCGTAGCGCTCGAACTGGGAAACAAACGAGCCTCTGCCCTGCGTCATGGAGCGCAGCTTGATCGCGTAATCGCCAAGCTCTGCCATCGGGCACTCGGCCACGATCTCCTGCTTGCCGCCGTCGAGCGGATTCATGCCCATGATGCGGCCGCGGCGCTTGTTCAGATCGCCGATAACATCGCCCATGTAGGAATCCGGGATAACGACCTTGAGCGAGCATACCGGCTCGAGCAGTACCGGATTTGCCTCCGGGATACCGGCCTTGTATGCCAGACGTGCTGCCATCTTGAAGGACAGCTCGTTGGAGTCTACATCGTGGTAGGAGCCATCGAGCAGGGTTGCACGCAGGCCAACCATCGGGTAGCCGGCCAGAACGCCATGCTCCATTGCCTCGCGGATGCCCTTGTCAACTGCCGGATGGAAGTTCTTCGGCACGGAACCGCCGAAAATCTTCTCCTGGAACAGATAATCACCCTCGGCATACGGTGCAAATTCCATCTTAACGTGGCCGTACTGACCATGACCGCCGGACTGCTTCTTATGCTTGCCTTCTACCGTAACAGCCTTGCGAATCTTCTCGCGGTACGGAACGATCGGATCGGTCAGCGTAACCTCTACGCCAAACTTATCCTTCAGCTTGGAGCACAGAACGTCCAGATGAATATCGCCGGCACCGGAGATCAGATGCTGCTTGGTTTCCGGGTTAAACTCGGTATCGAAGGACGGATCCTCGTCACGCAGACGAGCAAGACCGGTGGAGATCTTCTCCTCAACGCCCTTTACCTTAGGCGCGATTGCCTGCGTGTAGCACGGCGGCGCAATCTCGATCGACTCAAGCTCAACCTTGCGAACGCTCATCGAAAGCGTATCGCCGGTCTTGGTGGTAACCAGCTTGGAAACGGCACCGATGTCACCGCAGCCGATAACCGGAACCTCGGTCGTCTTTTTGCCGCATACGGTGAAGATGTGGCCCATCTTCTCGTTTGCATCGGCACGCTTGTTGACCAGCGTCATATCCTGCTTAACCTCGCCGGACATAACCTTAAAGTAGGAGAAGCGACCGTACTGGTCAGCGACCGTCTTAAATACAAATGCACAGGTAGAGCCGTTCGGGGTGCAGTTGATCTCAATCAGCTCGCCCTTTTCGTCCTCGCAGATCTCGACCGGCTTTTCATCGGGAGACGGCATGTAGTCCGCAATGCCCTTGAGCAGTGCGTAGGAGCCGATACCGGTTGCAGCGGTGCCGCAGAATACCGGCGCGAGAACCAGATCCTTCACACCCTGACGGATGCCGGCGATCAGTTCTTCATCCGAGAACTCCTCACCTGCGAAGTAACGCTCCATCAGGTCCTCAGACAGCTCGGCGATGTTCTCGCACAGTGCTGCACGGTGCTGGTCGACACGGTCCTTCATGTTGTCCGGGATCGGGATCTCGACACGCTTGTTGCCTTCCATGCGGTACGCCTTGCGGATAACGCAGTCCACAATACCAACGGTATCGCGGTTGCCTTCAAAAATCGGGACAACGATCGGCGCTACCGATACGCCGAACTGCTTCTGCAGCTTGTGCAGAGAGTTATAGTAATCCGAGTTTTCCTCGTCGATCTTGGAGATGTAGAACATACGCGGCATTGCGTGCTCCTCACAGTGAGCCCAAGCCTTTTCGGTGCCGACGCCCGGACCGGACTTGCCGGTTGCGACGATCAGCGCGGACTCCGCAACGCGCAGTGCGCACTGCACTTCACTTTCAAAATCAAAGAAACCCGGGGTATCGAGCAGATTGATCTTGCAGCCGTTCCACTCTACCGGCGCTACAGCCGTGGAAATGGAAAACTTGCGCTTGATCTCTTCGGGATCAAAGTCACAAACCGTGTTGCCGTCCGCGATCTTGCCAACGCGGTCGGTTACACCGGCGATATTGAGCAGGCTCTCGACCAGCGAGGTCTTGCCGTCGCCGCCGTGACCCATCAGACATACATTACGGATCTTGTTAACCGGATAATTCGCCATAGTTTATATTACACTCCCCTGCCCTAACCTGTTATCGTGCCCTGCCGGCACGTTATACTCCTGGGCGCTTTGTTTCGCGGGAGCGATCCTCTCTTTGCGGGATCGTTTCCCTTCTTCGTTATTATACACCACACAAGCCAGATATGCAAGCTGTTTTTTGTGCAATTTTCATGTAGCATTTTTCACAACGCCGTCGAATAACAGCGGCGGCCACTTAGTGTACGTTTCGCACACATTCTGATAAAAAATCCGAATTTTCCTTTGTTTTTTGCATTTCCGGAAGATTTTCAGCAAAATCGCTCACTTTTGTTTACTTCTTACAAATAAAATGATATAATTTTAGTGCTACTTCACAAAGGAAGAAAAAACGCCTTCGCATAATCTGACAAAGGGAAGCCTGTGACGGCATTTTGCACAGCTGTCCGTTCTGCCGATCTCAGGCAAATTCTGCCGCAGTTTTACAACACGATAGAAACCTTTGCCGCCGGTCAAGCATTTTATGCGGTATCTCGAATATCGCAGTAATTGAGAATGGAGAATTAACGCAACGGTTTCATTCTCCATTTTCCATAAAAAAGCCGCTTACCATTGGTAAGCGGCTTTTGATATCTTGCTTAGTTCAGAAAATCCTTCAGCTTCTTGGAGCGCGACGGATGGCGCAGCTTGCGCAGCGCCTTTGCCTCGATCTGGCGGATACGCTCACGAGTTACGTTGAATTCCTTGCCGACTTCCTCAAGGGTGCGGGTATGGCCGTCCTCGATGCCGAAGCGCAGGCGCAGAACCTTTTCCTCACGCGGCGTCAGAGTCTTAAGCACCTCAACGAGCTGCTCCTTGAGCAGCATGAAGGAGGCCGCCTCTGCCGGTTCCGGCGCGTCGTCGTCCGGGATGAAGTCGCCGAGGTGAGAATCCTCCTCCTCGCCGATCGGCGTCTCGAGCGATACCGGCTCCTGCGCGATCTTCAGGATGTCACGCACACGGTCAACCGGCATGTTCATCTCCTTGGCGATCTCCTCCGGGCTGGGATCGTGGCCCAGCTCCTGCAGCAGTTGGCGGGAAACGCGGATAACCTTGTTGATAGTCTCAACCATGTGTACCGGAATACGGATCGTACGTGCCTGATCTGCAATCGCACGGGTGATCGCCTGACGAATCCACCACGTTGCGTAGGTAGAGAACTTAAAACCCTTGGTGCTGTCGAACTTCTCAACTGCCTTGATCAGACCGAGGTTGCCCTCCTGGATCAGATCGAGGAACAGCATGCCGCGGCCGACATAGCGCTTTGCGATGGAGACAACCAGTCGCAGATTCGCCTCAGCCAGACGCTTCTTGGCACGGTCGCCGAGCTTGATATCCTTCTCAAGCTGTGCGCGCTCCTCCGCCGGAATGGCATCGCCTTCGTTTGCGATGCGTTCTGTGGCCTCGTTGCCCTTCTGCATACGCTCTGCGAGCGTTACCTCCTCCTCAGGAGACAGCAGATCGACCTTGCCGATTTCCTTCAGATACATGCGGACCGGATCATCAATGGCGAACGTCTCAGCCATGGCAGAGGTATCGACCAGTTCTTCCTCCGGAACCTCTTCCACTTCCTCCGGCTCAAAGGAGTCGTCATCGTCACCGATGACCTTCTCCAGCACACCATTCGTCTCGACCTCGATGCCCATGGTCTCGAGCGTCTCGTACACCTTGTCGATGTCCTCACTCGACAGCTCCAGATGGCTCAGTGCATCCGAAATCTCCTTGAGCGTCAGGCGGCCGTTCTTCTTGCCAAGCGCGAGCAGGTCGCGCAGGATCTGCTGCTGTGCTGCCTGCTGCTCCTGTGCGTTTGCGGCTGCATTTGCGTTTGCTTTCGTCATATCGTTTGTCCTCCCGCGTTTTGTTTTTTGATGCGTCCGAATGTAAGCAGCGGGTCCTCTCCCGCCTGTGTAATGGTTCCATCCTTGACGCGCTGCATTCGTATGGTGTTTATGTATTCCTGCAGTTCCCCTCGATGCTCTCCGGCCGGAATGCTGGGTTCGAGTATCGCGGACAGCAGGCTCATTTCGTTAGGCTCCAGCCATCCCTCAAAGGACAGCACATCGACCATCTGGTCGTTTCGGTTCAGCTCCAGCACGCGCTCGTATATCTTACGCAGCACCGGTGCGGAAAACCACGCCGGCTGCAAGTCTTTTTCGGCAACGGTAATCAATTTCTGGTCCGAGAACAGAAGTCTAAGCACGTTCTCCTCAGCCTTTGCGGATTTCATGTCGGTATACGCCAGCGACCTGTCTTTCGGCTGCGCCAGTCCGACCGGAGAGCGTATCTCACGCCGTTCGGCGGCCTTTCGCCGCTTGCGCTGAATGCCGAGTTCGCGCCGAACCTCAACGTTCATGGCTTCGGCGGTCACGCCTGCCATCTTGGCGGCACGTCCGGCGTAGACCTCGCGCTCAATGGTACTCTCGATGCCGGCGAGCATGCGCGCTGCATCTCTGAGGAACAGCACGCGTGCTTCATCGTCCTCAAGGTCGTACTTTGCGGCGATCTGCTCAATGCGGAACGCGTTGTGATCCTCACTGCGTTCAATCAGATTGCGGAACGCATCCGCGCCGCGCGCCTTGATGAATTCATCCGGGTCCTTGGCTCCCGGAATGCGCAGCACCTTGACCTGCAGGTCGCATTTTTTCAGGATGTCAATCGCGCGCTGTGCCGCCGCCTGACCGGCTCCGTCCGCATCATACGAGATGACAATGCGGTCGGTGTGCCGCGCGATAATGCGCGCCTGCTCCTCGGTCAGCGAGGTGCCGAGCGATGCAACCGCGGAATCAAATCCCGCCTGATGCAGCGCGATGACATCCATATAGCCCTCGGCTAAGATAAAATAATCGTTCTTCGTGCTTTTTGACAGGTTTAGCGCAAACAGATTGCGGCTCTTGTGGAAGATCGGCGTTTCCGGCGAGTTCAGGTACTTCGGCTTGGAATCATCCAGCACACGGCCGCCGAATGCGATCACATGGCCGCGCACGTCGATGATCGGGAACATGACACGGTTGCGGAACCGGTCGTAAATATGTCCCTTTTCGCTGCGGCTGACCAGACCGGCGTCCATGAGTTCCTCGCGCGTGTAGCCTTTGGCCGTCATCGCGTCGATGAGCGCGTGGAAGGAATCCGGTGCATAGCCCAGTCCGAAGCGGTTCATCGTCCTTCGGGACAGACCTCGGTTGATAAAATACTGCTGTGCGGTTCGGTTTTCAGGCCGCCAGAGTGTGTCATAATAATAGCGTCCGGCATCCCTGCAGAGCGCGTACAGACGCTCTCTGTGGCGCGCCGCTTTGCGCTCGGCTTCACCCTGTTCGGGTATCTGCATGCCCGCCCGCTCGGCGAGATAGCGTACCGCATCCGGGAAGGTCAGACCTTCCGCCTTCATAATAAAGGTGATGACACCGCCGCCTGCGCCGCAGCCGAAGCAGTGAAAGATCTGCTTGTCCGGAGAGACCGAAAACGAACCGGTTTTCTCGTTGTGGAAGGGGCACAGACCGAAATAATTCGCGCCGCTCTTTTTCAGCTGCACATATTGCGAAACGATCTCTACAATGTCGTTCCGCGCGGACAGCTCGTCCAGAAATATACGGTCAAACGGCATTTCGTGTCCCTCCTTCCCTATTTATCGAACGAAAACGAATATATGATACCCATTTTCGTTAATCCTCAATCTTATTCCAGCTTTTCGGAATAAACAAATTCTTATAGACCGCTATCGAGTAGCGGTCGGTCATGCCTGCAACATAGTCGCACGCAATCCGCTCGAGCGCCTCCCCTCGGGCCTGCAGCACGAAGTAATCGTCCGGCAGCTCGTCAGGATGCTCGATAAAATATTCGTACAAACTGCGCAGCATGGATTTTGCGCGTTTTTCCTCACGCTGTGCGGCCGTGCCGTGGTACACATGATCGAACATGAACTGCCGCAGCTCCATCATGTCCGCGCGCATCTGCTCGTCCATGCCGATCTCCAGATACCGCTGACCGTACTCGATCATCGCCGTCACCAGCGTATCAATGCGCTTGCCGTGCGTCCCACCCAGGCGTTTTCTCAAATGCTGCGGAATATCGCTCTCGCGGATAATGCCCGCGCGTACCGCGTCGTCAATATCGTGGTTGATATAGGCAATGCGGTCGGCAAAGTGGATAATGCGGCCTTCCGGCGTACTCGCCTTGCGCCTGCCGGTATGGCAGACAATGCCGTTGCGCACCTCACGCGTGAGATTCAAATCCTCGAGCACATCCACCACGCGCAGACTCTGCTCGTTGTGCCGAAACCCGAACGGACAAACCTCATCGAGTGACGCCTCTCCGGCATGGCCGAACGGCGTGTGCCCGAGATCATGTCCGAGCGCAATCGCTTCGGTCAAATCCTCGTTGAGTCCGAGCGCCCGCGCGATTGTCCGCGCAATCTGCGCGACCTCGAGCGTGTGCGTCAGCCGAGCACGGTAGTGGTCGCCCTCCGGCGAGATAAATACCTGCGTCTTGTTGCCCAGCCGCCGGAACGCCTTTGAATGGATAATGCGGTCCCGGTCGCGCTGAAAGCAGGTGCGGTACGGACACGGTTCCATCGGGCGCAGCCTGCCTGCGGAGCTGTCCGCAAAGGTCGCCCACGGCTCAAGCACCGCGTGCTCGCGCTGTTCGTTCTGCTCTCGAATGGTCATATGTACCGCCTCCTCAGCCTCGGAGAATCCGTCACATAATAGTTATACGAAATGAAATCTGAAAATCCTCTTTTTTTCACAAAAATTTTTTCAGAATTTTGTGAGCCTTGCAAGCCGGTATTTACTTGACACGCCGACCCATGAATCGGGTCTCCATGACCTCGGCATAAACCTGCCCTGCCGTGGCTTCGGCAAGCGCCCGATTGAGCTCGTCCTCCCGACCGGCGGGCAGCGTCACGGTCAGCGTTACATCCGCACCGTAGTCGGTCTCCTCGACCGCGCAGTCGTGGTCCGGCAGCAGGTGCAGAATAATCTCATACAGATTGTACGGGCACGCGATGAGCGCCACCGTGTACAGGCTCATTCTCTGCACACCGGCCGCCGCGACAGCCACCTGCGCGCCCTGCGTGTACGCGCGGACCAGTCCACCGGTGCCGAGCAGAATGCCGCCGAAATAGCGCGTGACAACGCAAACGCAGTCGGTCAGGTTCTCGTGGCGCAGAACCTCGAGGATTGGCATGCCTGCCGTGCCCTGCGGTTCTCCGTCATCCGAGTAGCGCATCACATTGCCTTCACGGAGAATGTAGGCGTAGCAGTTGTGTGTCGCGTCCCAGTAGGTCTCGCGCATTTCCTTTATCTTCGCTACCGCCTCCTCGGCGGTTTCAACATGCCACAGCCGTCCGGTGAACTTGGAGCGTTTTTCTTCAAATTTGTCCTCGCCGTAGCTGGCGAAAGGCACAAAGTAATCTTTTTCCATCAGCAAATCCTTAAATAATTAGGAATTAGTAATTACTCATTACCCATAATGTATGTCGAAACTCTGCCGTAGGTCTTATCATCCACAACCGCCTCGACAATCGTGCCTTCTGCGGCATAGTCGGTCGAGTCGATCTGCGCTTCACGGTGCAGCATATCGAGCACGGCACCATCGCTGTACGGAATGCACAGCTTCACCTTATGCTTGCCCTTGCCGAGCGCCTTTTCGATGGCAGTCAGCAGGTCGTCAACGCCCTCGCCGCTCTTTGCGGAAATCTTCACGCCCTCATCCGGCCGAATGAACGGAATGACGTCCGGGTCGCACTTATCCGCCTTGTTGTACACCATTACGCGCGGAATATCCTGTGCGCCGAGCTGTGCCACAACCTTATCCACAGTCTGTGCATGAATCTGCCAGTTTTCATCCGAAACGTCCACAACGTGCAGCAGCAGATCGGCATACGCCAGCTCCTCGAGCGTTGCCTTAAACGCCGATACGAGATGATGCGGCAGCTTGCGGATGAAGCCTACGGTATCGGACAGAAGGATTTCCTGCGTATCCGAAATGCGTTTTTTACGCGTGGTCGGGTCGAGCGTATCGAACAAACGGTCGTTCGCCTCGATGCCCGCACCGGTCAGGGTGTTCAGCAGCGTGGACTTGCCCGCGTTCGTGTAGCCGACAATAGCAACCAGCGGCAGCTCGGCCTTTTTGCGCTGGCGGCGCTGCACGGAGCGCACCTGACGCACCTGCTCCAGATCACGGCGCAGCTTGTCGATGCGACTGCGGATGTGACGACGGTCGCTCTCCAGCTTGCTCTCACCGGGTCCGCGCGTGCCGATGCCGCCGCCGAGACGGCTCATCGCCTTGCCCATACCCGCCAGACGCGGCAGAATATACTGGTACTGCGCCAGTTCGACCTGCAGCTTTCCCTCGCCGGTGCGCGCACGCTGCGCGAAAATATCGAGGATGAGCGCCGAGCGGTCGAGTACCGTGCGGCCGGTCAGTTCCTCCAGATTGCTCATCTGCGACGGCGACAGCTCGTTGTCGAACAAGATCAGACTTGCGTCGTTCATCTCGGCAAGCTGCTTGACCTCTTCCGCCTTGCCCTCACCGATAAACGTGCGGGCATCCGGTGCCGGACGGCGCTGCAGCGTCATCGCAACGGCTTCCGCACCGGCAGTCTCCGCCAGCGCACGCAGCTCGTCCACCGTGCGCTCGTCCGCATCCTGATCGGCGTTGAAGCTCGGACACGACAGACCGACCAGAACCGCCCGTTCGATCTGCTTTTCTTCTGTTTGATTGGTAAACGGCATGGAAAATTCCTCCTTGCTGTTAAATTGTCCTCTATATTTATTACACCCAAACGCAAAACCGTACAAGACTCGATTTTCCGTCTGTTTTGTGGTAATATAAGGGCAGAAAAGTGAATATTTTCCCGTCACGACCAGTCGTGGCGGATTTTTGTTATATAGAAAATGCCCTATCGTTGTAAGTCAGTGCACCCTGCGGTAACATTTGTTATCAAATAAAACCCGCAGGCGCCGTCCATAGGCACCAGACCAACGAGTTGCGCGGCACAGATATGCCGCGCCTGCGCAGAGTAAACCGTCTGTGTAGTAGTATGGTATCCGGTACTGCGAATCGGTCGAGACATGGGAGCACACTGTGCTCCCCCTACGGTAGAAAAATCCTCTGCCGTTCCCCTATTTCGGAGCGGTCGCCGGTCTCTGGTCTGCGCCAAGCTAAGAAACAAAGGGAAACGGGAGTTAAGAGGGTAGAAACCGCAGGTGTCTACCCTCTTGCCCGCCGCCGTGGGTACGGCGACTCTCCTGCCGTCCGCAGACGGCAACTCTCCGCTGAGGTTCAGCGAAAAACTTTCCGCCCGGACAGGATGAACCGCCTGCGCGGTTCAAGCGCACCAGACCGCCTGTGCCGCAAACACCCTTCCGCAATCTGAAAACAGATAACGAAAAAGCCACCGAAAACACGTTTCGATGGCTTTTCACATTACTTGTCCAGATTGAAACGCTTCTTGAAGCGATCAACACGTCCGCCGGTGTCTACCAGCTTCTGCTTACCCGTGAAGAAGGGGTGGCACTTGGAGCAAACGTCAACGACGATGTTCTCCTTGGTGGAGCCGGTCTCAATGACATTGCCGCAGGCACAGCGGATCGTGGTCTGCTTGTAGTCGGGATGGATGCCCTGTTTCATGTTGTTTCACCTCTTTCCACGGATATGTTTACATATCTCCAACAGTCGTAAAATTATCTTACCACATGTTTTCCGAAAATGCAAGCATTATTTTTCATAAATCAGATTTTCTTCTTTCCAGCCCTCAAGCACGGGAATCATGGAAGCGGCAAGCTGCTTTGCGCCTGCCAGATCGTGCAGCAGATAATTGCCACACTCAATGCGGCTCGCACCCGGAATCTCGCCCTCGTAAGCGGCGATAAACGCCATGCTCTCCTGCACGAGCGCAATCGCGTCCGACGGCTTCATATCGCGCACCAGGAAGTAGAAGCCGGTCTGACAGCCCATCGGACCGCAGTAGATGATCTGATCGGCAAACTTCGAGTTGCGCGCATACGTTGCAAACAGGTGTTCAAACGTGTGACCCGCCGCAGGCTGGATGTAAGTACCCGCATTCGGGTACACCATTCTGATATCATAGGTGGTGATGTCGCCGTCGATACGCGAGGTATACATACCCGGCTTCAGTTTATCATGGTTTACTTCAAAGCTGGCAATTCGTTTCATGCCTTTGCCTCCTTTTCTACATCAAGGAACCGCAGTTCCGAGCGGTATTCGCGCCAGAGCAGAATATACGAGATAAAGAATGCTGCGATTTCTGCAATCGGGAATGCATACCATACCGCATTCAGGCCAAACTGCTGACCCAGCAGCCATGCCGCCGGCAGGATAACGACCAGCTGACGGCAGACAGACACGATCAGGCTGTTCATGCCGCGTGCGGTTGCCTGAAACATTGTGGAATTAATGATACCGAACGCTGCACCGAGGAAGGACAGGCTGATGGTCTTGAGCGCCGGAACGCCGACCTCAATCATCTCCTGTGCTGCCGCTGCATCGGACTTGTCCACAAACAGCATAAGCATCTGCTCGGGCAGCAGCTGGAACAGCACCAGACCAAGCGCCATAATGACGACAGCCGCCGTCAGCGTGATCTTGTATGCCCCCATCAGACGCTTGCGGTTGCGTGCACCGTAGTTGTAGCCCATAACCGGCAGCGCACCCTGATTGAGTCCGAATACCGGCATAAAGACGAAGGTCTGCAGCTTGAAATACACACCGAGTACGTTGACCGCCGTCTGCGAGAAGGCAATCAAAATACCGTTCATACCGGCCGTCATAACCGAGACCACGCTCTGCATGACAATACCCGGCAGGCCGACACGGTAAATGTCCTTGATCGTCTGTCCGCGCCACTTGAACTCGCGCATGTTGACATTCAGCACCTTCTGTTGACGGAACACGCCCCACAGACCAAGCGCCATGCCGAAGATCTGGCCGATAACGGTCGCGAGCGCCGCACCGCGAATACCCATCTCCGGGAACGGACCGATACCGAAGATCATCAGCGGGTCAAGGATGATGTTGATGATCGCACCGGTCAAACCCTGACACATCGGGATGATCATGTTGCCGCCGGACTGCTGGATCTTCTCGCACATCATCGAGATCATAACAAAAATACTCATGCCGACCGCAAGGTGCGAATACTGGATAGCGTAAGCCGAAACCGACTCACTTGCGCCGAATGCGCCGACAAATACACCGGACAGTCCCCATCCGAGGATGAAGAACGCGATGCCGCCGACAACCGCCAGTGCTACACCGTGCTCTGCCGCCGAGTCCGCGTGCTTCTGGCGTCTCTCGCCCAGACGGCGTGCGATCAGTGAGTTTACGCCGACACCGGTGCCGACACCGATCGCCACGACCAGCATCTGCAGCGGATATACGAGCGAAACCGCCGCCAACGCATCCTGCGAATACTTGGCCACGAAGATACTGTCTACGATGTTGTACAGCGCGTTGATGATCATGGAGATCATCGCCGGCAGTGCCATCGAAAAGATCAGCGGACCCATTTTCGCGGTGCCCATTTTATTCTGTTGTTCCAAAAATTCCAGCCTCCCAACGTAAAAGGAAGCCGCGTTAGGATTCCTAACGCAGCTCCATACTCTCTTTCCTATATATAATAGGATATGATGCGTTATATTGCAAGTGTTTTTTACAGTTTTCCGGCAAGTTCGGCAAAGGAATGCTCGACGAACATATCGCTGACCTGCCGGAGCGTGTCTTCGCCCTCCGCGTAGGCGGGTTCGGCCATGCCGCAGAGCGCAAAACCGGCTTTTTTCGCCGTTACGCCCGCATACGGCGCGTCCTCAAACACCATGCACTCGCCTGCTGTCAGACCGAGGCGCTTTGCTGCTTCGAGATAAATGTCCGGCTCGTACTTAGGCACGCCCACATCCTCGATGGTGAGCATGAACTCGAAATATTTCATCATGTCGCGGTCGATGAGCGCCTTCTCCGCGTGGCGGCGTGCCGTCAGCGTAGCGATGGCCATTTTGACGCCGCGTGCGCGCAGACCTTCGAGAAAGTCGAGTACGCCGTCCTTGGGCTTTGCAATCGTCTCGTACCGCGAGGTGATCATCTCGTCCATGCCGTCGAGCATCTGCTGCTGGGTCAGCGGCAGATTCGGATAGCGTTTCAGAAAATACTCCGCAACCTGCGGCTGAGAAAAGCCCTCGCATACCGCGTAGTCCGCGTCCGTGATGTGAACGTTGAACTGCGCAAGGTAGCGCTGTGTCAGTCGTTTCCAGACCGGCATGGAGTCCAAAAGCGTGCCGTCCATGTCGAAAATTGCACCTTTGAAATTCTGCATTGGCTTTGTTCCTTTCGAGAACGTATATCGTAGGGCGTGACGACCTCGGCACGCCGCCTTTTCAGCAACTGCACATGATTTACACGGTGCGCCGAGTCGTCGCGCCCTACGGATGGTTGGTTATTTGGTTTTTCGGTCGATATATCTCGGCTGGAGCTTGGAATAGATGATTTTCTGCTCACTGTACAGGCCATAGTAGCCGGAGAGCATGTACGCGATGGCGATGACCAGCGCAAACAGCGCAAGGCTCTGACCGCCGAACAGCTCATACGCCAGCAGGATGGATGTAAGCGGCGAATTTGTCACGCCGCAGAACACGGCCGTCATACCGAGACCGGCCGCAAAGGACGGCGCCAGACCGAAAAATCCGCCGTAGGCGGCGCCGAAGGTCGCACCGATGAACAGCACAGGCACGATCTCACCGCCTTTATAGCCGACGCCGATGGTAATCGCCGTCAGCACCAGCTTGAGGAAAAACGCCTCGTATGCCGCGTGACCGGCAATCGCGCGTTCAATGACCTGCATGCCTGCACCGTTGTAGTCGCGCGTGCCGAGCAGCAGGCTGATGAGCACCACGACCGCGCCGCCAACCGCAATGCAGGCGTACTGGTTCGGCAGAAAATGCTTGAACAGATGACCGATTTTATGGAAGATGATGCACACGAGCGCACTCAGTCCGGCGCAGACCACGCCGAACGCCACCAGCTTTACAATGAGTAGCACATCCGTATTTTCCGGCACACCGGAGAGCGTAAACGCGGTCGTGCCGCCGCCAAGCTGCAGCGCTACCTGATGCGCGATCACGCTCGCAAGGATGGACGGAAACAGCGCCGCGTAGTACATCACGCCCACGCTGATAACCTCCATTGCGAACACGCTCGCCGCAAGCGGTGTGCCGAACAGCGCCGAAAAGCACGCTGCCATGCCGCACATGGTGATCGTGCGGGAATCCTTATCATCCAGGTGCATCAGATGTCCGATATTGCCCGAAATCGCACCGCCGAGCTGCAGCGCCGCACCTTCTCGTCCGGCAGAGCCGCCGCACAGGTGGGTCAGCACCGAGGTGATGAAGATGCTCGGAGCAAGCCGCAGCCGCACCGGATGATCCTGCCGCACCGAGGTCAGGATGAAGTTGGTGCCGCGTTCAAGCGGCATATCCATTTTACTGTACCAGAACGCGATAAACAGACCGACCAGCGGCAGAAAATACAGCGTCCATCTGTATTCCTGACGGGTTTCGGTCGCCCATTCGAGGGCGTGCTCAAACGCCGCGCCGACTGCGCCCACCACCACGCCGATAATGACTGCAAACAGGCACCACCGCGCAAACGCGCTGATATTGCGCCGCACGCGGTACCACGAACCGTACAGCCGCCGCAGCAGACGGCGTCCCGGCTTATTATTCTGAGGCATAGCGCCCCTCCCCTTCATGCAATCTCATTTCCGATAAGAATTGCCCCGCAGAGATAACCTGTGGGGCAATTTGTGAGTAAACTATGCTTATTTGCTCGTAGATGCGGTTTCCTTGAGCACAACATCGTGTGCGCCGCCCTCGACGATCGAGGTTGCGGATACCAGCGTGATCTTTGCCTTCTTCTGGAACTCCGGAATGGACAGAGAGCCGCAGTTGCACATGGTGGAACGGACCTTGCTCAGGGTCAGACCGAGGTTGTCCTTCAGCGAGCCTGCGTACGGAACGTAGGAGTCAACGCCTTCCTCGAAGGACAGCTTCTTGTCGCCGCCCATGTCGTAGCGCTGCCAGTTGCGGGCACGGGCAGAACCCTCGCCCCAGTACTCCTTCATGTAGCTGCCGTTGATGTTGACCTTGTTCGTCGGGGACTCGTCAAAACGAGAGAAGTAACGGCCGAGCATGAGGAAGTCAGCGCCCATAGCCAGCGCCAGCGTGCAGTGATAATCGTGAACGATACCGCCGTCCGAGCAAATCGGAATGTAGATGCCGGTCTCCTCGAAATACTCGTCACGAGCGGCTGCAACCTCGATCAGAGCGGTAGCCTGACCGCGGCCGATGCCCTTCTGCTCACGGGTGATGCAGATGGAGCCGCCGCCGATGCCGACCTTGATGAAGTCCGCGCCGGCCTCAGCAAGGAAGCGGAAACCCTCGCGGTCAACAACGTTGCCCGCGCCGACCTTTACACTGTCTCCGTACTTTGCGCGTACCCAGGACAGAGTGCGGCTCTGCCACTCGGAGAAACCCTCGGAGGAGTCGATGCAGAGAACATCTGCGCCAGCCTCAACCAGTGCCGGAACACGCTCTGCGTAGTCGCGGGTGTTGATGCCTGCGCCGACTACATAACGCTTGTGCTCATCGAGCAGCTCAAGAGAGTTTGCCTTGTGGCTGTCGTAGTCCTTGCGGAATACCATATAAACAAGGTGCTGCTTGTCGTCTACCAGCGGCAGAGAGTTCAGCTTGTTGTCCCAGATGATGTCGTTTGCGATCTTAAGGCTGGTATCTGCCGGAGCGGTGATCAGCTTGTCAAACGGCGTCATGAACTCCTCAACCTTAACGCTGCGCTCCATGCGGGAAACACGGTAGTCGCGGCTGGTGACAATACCGAGCAGCTTGCCGTTCGCGGTGCCGTCATCGGTAACAGCCATGGTGGAGTGACCGGTGCGCTCCTTCAGCTTGAGGACTTCCTCAAGGGTGGTGTCCGGCTTTACGTTGGAGTCGGATACGATGAAGCCTGCCTTGTAGCTCTTTACGCGGGAAACCATGGCAGCCTCACTCTCGATCGACTGCGAACCGAAGATAAAGGAGATACCGCCCTCCTGCGCCAGTGCGATCGCCATACGATCATCCGATACCGCCTGCATGATTGCGGAAACCATCGGAATGTTGGCATACAGCGCGGATTCCTCGCCCTTTTTGTACTTAACGATTGGTGTGCGCAGGCTTACGTTCGCCGGCATGCACTCCGCAGAGGAATACCCCGGTACCAGCAGATATTCGTTAAAGGTATGCGAAGGTTCACTGAAATAATACGCCATTTCGTCGTTCTCCTTTTCTCCAAATAGGTCGTTTTTGATAGTTAAGCTTATTATATCCTTTTTGCCCTGTAAAGTAAAGCGGGCATATGACGGTTTTTCACGATTTTTGCCGCATGCGTGTTATGCAATCCGTGCAAACGGCTGTCGCGAAACCAGCCTCTGACAGATAGAAAAATCCGCAGACGTTCCCGTCTGCGGATTTTTCATTTGGAAATGAGGAATGAATGATGGTGGCATATTGAGGTTCTGCGGAGCCGTCCGGTATTTTTCCGGTGCCCCTTTGCTTTTGTTGTACTCAATTTACCATCGTGCGGCCGCAATGTCAATGCGTGCAAATGAATCTTAACACGCTCTTAACTGCTGTGCGGTCGAATGCCGTCAGGTCTCGTCGAGCGACACCCATTCGGTATCGCCGGTGTGGAAAAAGTACAGCACACACGCGCGGACCGGTCTGCCGTAAATCTCATGCACGGCACGCGCGTAGGCGGCCAGCTGCGGACGGTACTGCTCGGCTCTCTCGACCGCACCACCCTTCTTGATGCGGTCGGTCTTGAAATCAAGGATAACAAAGCCGTCCCCGGTTTCGATCAGGCAGTCGATAACGCCCTGCAGGAGCACGTTTTCCTCGGGTGCATCCGCCGCAACCGGAAAATACGCTTGCGCCGGAACGAGCACGGAGAACTTGAACTCACGCCGCACCTTATTTTCCGCCATAAAGGTTTTGTACAGGTCGGAGGCGAAAAACCGTTCGATCTTGCGTTTATCCACAGCATACGCCTGTTCTGTGGACAAAATCTTCTTTTCCGCCAGACGGTTCAGCTCGTTTTCCACGCCGTTCGGTACACAGGCGGCGTCAAAGTCGCAGAACTGCATGAACAGGTGGTGCGCTGTACCGATCTCGGCAGGCGTCAGCTTCTTTTCTCCCTGCTCGAACAGCGGTGCGCGCAGCTGCACTTCTTTCCGCGGCGGCGGTGTCTGCTCGGCGGCCTCGTCTGCACGGTAGCCGCGGCCTACACCGGTGGCGGTCAGCTTGCTCGGCAGCTCCGCGAGGTAAGCATGCGGGTAGTCGAAGTGCGGCTGCACGGTGCAGTCGCCGGTCTCCCTGTCCTCGAAACGCAAGATTTCAGTTTCCTGCGGCTGCAGGTCGCTCGGATAATACACCTTGAGCATAAACGCATCATTGTCCGTGCCGTGCTCGGGCACCTCGGGCGCATACTCCTCGCGGAAGGCACGCGCGCATGGATGCCGCAGCAGCGGTGTCAGAATCCACGCAAGCGGCGTGCGTGCCGCACCCATGGCGTACTGCGGCAGCTCATCGAGCGACGCCAGCAGCGACCATTTTTTCAGCGAATTCCGCAGACTGCCGGTTGCTGCCGTCAGAATCAGTTTTTCCTTGGCGCGCGTCATCGCTACATATAATACGCGCAGCTCTTCGGATATCATCTCGCGGCGCATCTGCACCGAGACCGCAATGCGCTCGGCGGTGTCGTACTGCACACCGCGGTCACGGTCGCGGCACTTACTGCCGAAGCCGAGGTTCTGGTGCACGAGCACCGGCTCCTTGAGGTCGCTGTCGTTGAACTGCTTGGCGCAGTCTGCCACGATAACGACCGGAAATTCCAGTCCCTTAGACTTGTGGATGGACAGAATGCGGACCGCACCGCCGGTGGCCTCGGCACCGACCGTCTGGAAATCCTCGCCCTGTTCGAGCATGCCGCGCAGCAGGCGCACAAAGTCAAACAGGCCGCGGAAGCCCTGTCCCTCAAACGAGCGCGCCCGCTCGAAGAACGTCAGCAGGTTGCTCTGGCGCTGTGCGCCGTTCGGCAGAGCGCCGTACAGACCGAGCGCGCCGGTCTGGTCGTAAATCTCCCACAGCAGGCGGTACACCGGCTGATCGCACGCAAAGGTGCGCAGAAAGTCCAGCCGCTGCAGGAAGGTTTCCACCTTGGGAAAATCTGTTCTCGCCTGCAGCAGCGCGTCATAATAGCTGATCTTGCGGTCCACAAGGCGAATATCCGCCAGTTCCTGCTCGGTGAATCCGAACAGCGGCGAACGCATCACGCCGATAAGGTCAACATCCTGCCGCGGGTTGTCAATGACGCTGAGCAGCGACACCATCGTGCCGACCTCGGCAGTCTCCAGCAGGCCGCCGCGCTGCTCGGCGCTGGCTGTTACGCCGATGCGCTCCAGCTCCGCAATGTAGGTCGGCGCCTTGTTTCTGGGCGAGCGCAGCAGGATTACGATGTCGCCCGGCGTGACCGGACGCAGCTTCCCGGTCTGCTTATCCGTCACCGGAAAGCCTTCGTCGAGCAGCGCACGAATCCGCTTCGCGGCAAGCCGTGCTTCGAGTTCGGTCTTATCCGGCGCATCATCGTCCTCGCCGAGTCCGTCCGCGTCCACGAGCAGGACTTCGGTCTTGTACCGCGCATTTCCGGACTCCGGATAGTAGTCCGCGCCGAGGTGCAGCGCCTCCTTGTCCGTGTACACGAGATCGCCCACGGTCTCGCCCATGACGGCGGCAAACAGATAGTTGCACGCATCCAGCACGGCCGCTCGTGAACGGAAATTCTGCCCGAGCACGACACGGCGCGGCTGCCCGTCAGCGGCGTCTGCCACCTCACCGAAGCTGCGGTATTTCTCAAGGAAAATGGACGGGTCAGCCAGTCGAAAGCCGTAAATGCTCTGCTTGACGTCACCGACCATGAACAGGTTGGTCTCGTTTCTGGAGAGTGCACGGAAGATGGCATCCTGCACGGCGTTGGTGTCCTGATACTCGTCCACCGCAATTTCGGTGAACTGCTCGGACATGGTTTTCGCCAGTGCGGACGGCTTGCCGTCTGTATACAGCAGACGCACGGCAAAGTGCTCCAAATCGTTGAAATCCGCAGCATTTCTCGCACGTTTCGCTGCCGTAAAGGCATCATCAAAGGCGTTTACCATGTCAATGAGCGCGAACAGCGCGGGGGCTGTCAGGCCTCGGTCGTACTCCGCTTCTTCTGCGGTGACGGTCAGCCATTTCTCCCGAATGTTATTGGCAACGCCCTTCCACTCCTCGCGCATGGCCTTGATCTGCTCGAGGAACGCCTTGTCCTCAAATTTTCTCGCGGCCTTCAGTCGGTCAAACGAGATCGACCGGGCAGCCTTCACGCAGTCGTCCCAGCTGCCGTTATACAGCGCATCGAGCAGACGCTCGGCCTGATTTAAGTCGCTTGTCAGCGCGGGCAGATAGTTGTCCGCCAGCTCATCAATGCCGGTCAATTCATCCACAGCCATGTGCAGAAATGCCGCACCGTGCTGTGCCGCCGACTTCGCCTGCTCGCGCAGAACACGGCCGTGCGGCGTGTCCATGCCGCGCGTGTACAATCCGGCGCGCACATCCTCGAGGAACGCCCGCGGATCAGGATGCGCCTGAATCTTCTCGTAGGTGCCGAGAATGACCTCGCCCAGCTTTTGGTCATCGCGCCCCGCCGTCAGCAGATCACAGAGCGCAAAAAACTTCTCGTCTGCCTGCTCATAGGCCGTATCGAGCACTTCTTCGAGCACCTCGGCGCGAAGCAGCTTGCCCTCGTTTTCGTCCATCAGGCGGAAGTCGGGTGCAATACCGAGCACCGCCGCCTGCTCGCGTGCGAGCGACAGACACAGCGCGTGCACGGTCGTGATTTTCGCGCGGTGCACGAGGAACAGCTGCCGCCGCAGACGGGTATCCCGCGGGTTTGCGGCTACAGCCGCACCGAGTGCCGCACCGATTCGCTCACGCATTTCGGCTGCCGCCGCGTTGGTAAACGTAACCAGCAGCAGGCGGTCGATATCGACCGGATCCTTCTCGTCCGTCAGCCGACGGAGTACGCGCTCGGTCAGTACGGCGGTCTTGCCCGAGCCGGCTGCCGCCGAAACCAGCAGTGCGCCGCCGCGGTCGTCGATCGCGGTCTGCTGATCAGGTGTCCACTTCGGCATTGTCGTTCCCTCCTAACTGCTCCCAGAATTCCTTGTCCTTGATGTTTTTCAGCCAGCGTACCTTATCTCCGGCGGTCTCGTCGAACCGGCAGGCTGCCCGGAAATCGCACCATTCGCAATAGCTGCGGTCGGTCTTGCGCGGATCGGCTTCAATGCTGCCGTTTCGCAGAGCCTGTCCCATTTCGAGCAGCTTTTTCTGCGTATAGCGTGCCAGTCTGCCGAATTTCGCCAGATCAGCTACCGCAGACTTGGCGGCAAGCGTCAGCTCGTCCTCGCCCTTTCTGGTCTTGATAGAGACCGGAATAAACCGTCCGTCACCTTCCAGACCGTGCTCCATCGCCTCGAGCAGCGACATATCGTCGCTCAGCAGACCCGAACGCCGCAGCGCCTTGTCGCGCAGGATGCGCAGCCCTTCCTCGTCCGTGTCGCGCGCCGCGTCCGGCAGCTCATCGCGCACCGGAACATACAGCACGCCTGCCGGTACGATTTCGTTCAGCTCGGCGGTCAGGCGGGCACGATAGCGGTCCAGGCCCTCCTGCTGCAGCGCGTACAGATAGATGATAAGCTGCATGTTGAGTCCGTACCAGATATCGGACAGCGAAAATGACTTTTTGCCGCTTTTATAGTCCATAACGCGCAGATAGAGGCGACCGTTTTTGATGTAGCCGTCCACGCGGTCCACCTTGCCGGAGAGTGAAACCGACACATCGCCGTCCTCGCACTGCACGGGCGGCAGGTCGCCGCTGCGCGAGAAGTCCAGCTCATAGTCGATCGGCGCAAAGTCGGATACGCGCAGTTCTTCGATCACGTTGTCGAGGATCTGCTCCACGGCGCGCACCAGTCGGCGGAACAGGTATTGGAAGCGCGCGGTTTTATTCTCCAAGCCGCCAAGCTCCTCCGCGACATACTGCCGTACCGCTTCACGGCAGGCTTTCCGCACGGTCGGCTGATCGGCATGGGCGGCGCCGCCCTCGCACTTTCCAAGAGCATCCAGCGCATGCTCGAGCACATAGTGGATGAACGTGCCGGTCGAGAGCGCATCAAACTTCGCCACGCGGCGCGGCTTGGCCTTCAAACCATACTGCATAAAGAATGCAAACCGGCAAGAATAGAACGTATCCACACGCGAAGCGGTCAGATTGAGGCTTTTTCCGTACAATCCGTCAATCGTGTGCGGACTGCTCAGCGGTCCTCTGCCGCGCCGCTGCGTCTGTGCGTTTTTGACTCGCTCATCATCCTTATAGTAGGCATAGGCAGCCCGCACGGCGGCTGTCCGGTCGCCCGAAAGATACGCGCACGCGAGTTCGACCGCCGGTCGTTCCGCCTGCAGGCGGTCGCGCACGGTCTCCGTCCGGTGGGTGGAAAACGGCACATCCGGCAGCAGCTCCCGCACTGTGTTCACGAAGTAGGACAGCCGCGTTTCACCCCCGCCTGCGTCGATGGTGTGATACGTCAGCAGCAGCTCGTCTGTCGGGCACGCGAGTGCCCGATAGAGCGTTTCCTGCTCCATCAGCAGGCGTTCCTCGCCGTAGGCTTTGAGTTCCACGCCGAGCGCATCCATTTTGTCGCGGTCCATGTCACTCAGCAGCGAAGTCGAGGACGGGGTTTTCGGTATCAGGCCGTCGTTGACGCCCAGCAGGATGACATATTTCGCATTTTCCGTACACGCACGCTCGATGTTGCCGCAGGTCACGCGGTCGAGCGAAACCGGAATCGTACCCACATCGTACTCGCCGAGCACCAGCCGGAACAGCTGCGCGAAACGGTCGAGCGTCAGCGGCATATCACCGCACACCCATGCAAACTGCTCCATCGCAGAGACCAGGATTTCCCACAGCTGGCGGTACTCGTCGGCCAGCTGCAGACGGCCCGCCTGCTCGTGTCCGGCGGCGCGGTCAGTCATGCGCTGCGGCGCATCCACCGCAAGAAGAAATGCATAGAGCGCACGCACGCAGTCGCCTGCAGGCTGCTCACCTGCAAGTGCCTCGCGCAGTGCGGAGAACGGCGCGATTGCCCGTTTGCGGAGTGTGTTCAGCTCGACAAGCTGTGCCTTCGCGTTCTCGTCGATGGACAGACCGTAGCCGTCCGGATGCTCGGTCCACTCGCGTTCCCATGCTCCGCCGCGGATGTTCCAGGTGAGCACATAGTTCTCTAATTTGTCAATTTCGTCCCAATCCAAGCCCGCGAGTCCGGTCTTGAGACAGGAGAACAGATCTTCATATCGGAAGTGATTTCGCACCGCCTCGAGCGCATTCGTGACCAGCGCCATCGGCGGACGGGACAGCAGATCCGGCTTTTCTGCGAGGAACACCGGAATGTCGTACCGCGCCATCGCCATTGCGAGAAACGCACTGTACGGCTCGATATCGCGTGCCGCAACCACAAAATCGCGGCAGCGCGCGCCTTCGTCCCGCACCTTGCGCCGAATGTAAGCCGCCGCGTGCTCGCACTCGTCAAACGGTGAAGCCGCCTCGTACAAACGAACGCCGGCCGCGCTCTCCTGCGGGGTACGCACCGGCAGCAGGCTTTCGCGCTCGAGCGCAGCCAGTCCCGCCGGTCGGGCCACCTTGCTTCCGCCCAGTTCGATGCGCTCGACCGTCTGGTTATGATGCTTTGCCATTCGGGTTAATTTCTGCACTGTTTTACAGCCGGTAAGGAAAATCTCCGGGTAATCCGTATCACAGGTTACCGCCGCAGAGAGCGGCACACCCGCTGCCAGCATGGCATCAACCACTGCACTTTCCTGCACGGTAAAGCCGAGAAATCCATCCAGATAGACCGCTGCACCGTCCAGCGTGTGACTTTCTGCCAGACGGTCGCGCAGGTGTGTCAGCCGGTCTCTCGGGTCAGGCAGAGACTCCTCGCACAGACGCTCGTAGGCTGTTAAAATCTGTGCAAGATCGGACAATTTTTCTGCAAGTACCGCGTCCTCACTCTCCTCGGCAGCCGCAAACAGCGTCTCCGGTGCGACTGCACAGGTTTTGCACTCGTCGATCAGCCGCAGCGCCTCCTGCAGCAGCTCCGGCTTGTCTGCCAGACCCTTCCATGCACTCAGCCCCCCCTGCACACGGCGTGCCGCCTCCTGCAAGGTCAAAAGCTGACCTGCCGGCGTCAGCATCTGCTGTGCCAGTCCGCCGACCTCAGAGAACACACGGTCAGCCAATCGTGAGAACGTCAGCACCTCGGCCGTGCGTGCGCCGTGGTTGTGCGTGGCTGCAGCAAGCCGTCGCTCCATCAGGTGCGAGTTCAGCTCGGGCACGAGCAGAATCTGCCGTCCCTCTCCCTTTTCACTCAGCGCCGCGATCTCCCGCAGGATGGCCGTTGTCTTGCCGCTCCCCGCTCGTCCGGTCCAGATCCGCATGGCACACTCTCCTTTCATTTCATAGCTATTTGATTATAGCACAACCGGAGCAAATTGAAAATTGGTAATGGAAAACGGAAAACTATCAATAACAACCGTATGGTCATTTTATATTTTTTGTGCGTTATCAGCGTATTTTCCAGTCTTTTTCGAACTTTTACGGTGCTTTGTTTGCATTCACATATTCTGTAAAATTATTTTTTCAAAAAACTCTTGCATTTTTCTCCGCTTGGGACTATACTTTCCTCAGGCAGAACAATAAAGGCTCTGCCCCGCAAAACCAAATATTTGATTCTTCAGGGCAGGGTGCAATTCCCTACCGGCGGTACAGCCCGCGAGCGGATGCCATTCGGCGGAAGCATGATTCGGTGAAATTCCGAGGCCGACAGTATAGTCTGGATAAAAGAAGAATGCGCGGAAAGATTTTCCGTTTGTTTGCTGTTCTGAAATGCCGATTCGGTGTTTCGGACTTTTTATTTTCACAATGCTTTTTTCAGCGTCCCGAAGATTCTGTCTTTGGGACGTTTTTTTGGCTGTCGCCAAACTATCGTGAAATTTTCTACAGAATTATTATATCAGGTGATTCTATGCAGGAGCAAAAACAGGAATATATGCGTCAGGCGTTGGCGCTGGCCCAGCGCGGAGCCGGTCACGTCAATCCGAATCCGATGGTCGGCTGCGTCATCGTCAAGGACGGAAAAATCATCGGTGAAGGCTGGCACGAGCACATCGGCGGCCTGCATGCTGAGCGCAATGCGTTCGCGCACTGCACCGAGGACTGCACCGGCGCAGACCTTTACGTCACGCTTGAGCCGTGCTGCCACTGGGGACGCACGCCGCCGTGCACAGATGCAGTCATCGAGCACAAGATCGGCCGCGTGTTCGTCGGCTGTCTGGACCCCAATCCGCTGGTAGCCGGCAAAGGCGCACAGATCCTGCGCGACGCAGGCATCGAAGTCGAGACCGGCGTGTGCGAGGACGAATGCCGCCGCGTGAATGAAGTTTTCTTTCACTACATCACGCACAAAACGCCGTTTGTGACGCTCAAGTACGCGATGACGCTGGACGGCAAAATCGCCGCGCACACCGGCGACAGCCGCTGGGTTACCGGCGAGACCGCCCGCCGTCATGTGCACGAAACGCGCAACCGGCTGCCCGCCATCATGGTCGGCATCGGCACCGTGCTTGAGGACGATCCGCTGCTCACCTGCCGCATTGACGGCGGGCGCGATCCGATCCGCGTAATCTGCGACAGCCGCGCAAGAACGCCGATCGACAGCAGAATCGTACAGACGGCGAACAAAATCCCGACCTATATCGCGGTTGTCGGTCGAAATGAGCGCACCGCTGAACTGGAACGGCACGGTGTACACATTCTCGAATGCAAAACGAAAAACGAGCGCGTAGACCTTGCCGACCTGATGCGCCAGCTCGGCGCACTCGGCATCGACGGCATATTGCTTGAAGGCGGCTCGGCACTTGCGTTCTCCGCGCTGGAGGCCGGTGTGGTACACCGCGTGCAGGCGTACATTGCCCCGAAAATCATCGGCGGTGCAGGCGCGAAAAGTCCGGTCGGAGGTCTGGGATTTGACAAGATGGTGCAGGCGCTTCCGCTGAAGGACGTGACCTGCACGCCGATGGGCGAAGATTTCCTGCTTGAAGGGAGATTGTAATGTTTACTGGACTTATCGAAGAAATCGGTACGGTGCGGCGCATCGAGCGCGGCGCAAAGGGCGCTCGGCTGACGATTGCGGCAGATACTGTGCTCGAAAATACAAAAATCGGCGACAGCATTGCCACGAACGGCGTGTGTCTGACCGTGGTCGCGCTGACGGACGACAGCTTCAGCGCCGACGTGATGGCGGAAAGCCTGCGGCGTTCCGCGCTCGGCAGTCTGCAGAGCGGCTCGCCGGTCAATCTGGAGCGCGCGATGCCTGCCGACGGACGGTTCGGCGGTCATATCGTATCCGGCCATATCGACGGCACCGGCTCGGTTCTCTCGCAGCGGCGCGAGGACAACGCCGTATGGGTGACGATCAAAACACCGGCTCCCCTGCTCCGGTACATCGTCGAAAAAGGCTCGATCGCCATTGATGGCGTCAGCCTTACCGTGGCGGCTGTGACGGACACCGACTTTTCGGTCTCTATCATCCCGCACACCGGCGCACAGACCATTCTGCTCGGCAAAAAGCCGGGCGAGCCGGTCAACCTCGAATGCGATGTGATCGGCAAATACGTTGAAAAAATGCTCACGCCGCACAAATCCAGCGGTATTACGATGGATTTTCTTGCACAACACGGATTTTAACGGAGGTTTTCTTTTATGGAATATCAGTTCAATACAGTTGAAGAAGCGCTCGAAGAGCTTCGCGCCGGACACCTCATCCTCACCATCGACGACCCGGACCGCGAGAACGAGGGCGACCTCATCTGCGCCGCACAGTTCGCCACGACCGAAAACGTCAACTTCATGGCGACCCATGCCAAGGGCCTGATCTGCACACCGATGAGTGAGCAGGTTGCGCTCCGTCTCGGTCTGGAGCAGATGGTAAAGGTCAACACCGACAACCACCACACCGCGTTCACGGTCTCCATCGACCATGTGGACACCACGACCGGCATTTCCGCCGAGGAACGCGGCTTTACCTGCCGCAAATGTGCGGATATCCACACCAAGCCGGAGGAGCTCCGCCGTCCGGGACACGTTTTCCCGCTTGTTGCACGCCGCGGCGGTGTGCTGACCCGCAACGGCCACACCGAGGCGACTGTCGATCTGTGCCGCCTGGCCGGACTCGAGCAGTGCGGTTTGTGCTGTGAGATCATGCGCGATGACGGCACGATGATGCGCACGCCCGAGCTGATGGAGAAGGCCAAGGAATGGGGTCTCAAGATCATCACCATCAAGGACCTGCAGGACTACTGCCGTCGTCATGATAAGCACGTTGTCCGCGAAGCCTGTGCGAAAATGCCCACCCGTTTCGGTGAGTTCCGCATCTACGGCTACGTCAACGACCTGACCGGCGAGCACCACGTTGCGCTCGTCAAGGGCGAAATTGGCGACGGTAAGAACCTGCTCTGCCGCGTACACTCCGAGTGTCTGACCGGCGACGTGTTCGGTTCCCGCCGGTGCGACTGCGGTCAGCAGCTGGCGGCAGCCATGCAGCAGATTGACAAGGAAGGACGCGGCGTGCTGCTCTATATGCGCCAGGAAGGCCGCGGAATCGGTCTGATCAACAAGCTGAAGGCGTATGAGCTGCAGGAAAAGGGCTTCGATACAGTCGAGGCAAACGTAAAGCTCGGCTTTGCGCCCGACCTGCGTGAATACTGGATCGGCGCTCAGATCCTGCAGGATCTCGGCGCGAAGGAGCTGCGCCTGCTGACCAATAATCCGGAGAAGATTTACGGTCTGGACGGTTTTGGTGTAGAGATCACTGAGCGCGTGCCGATCGAGATTGCACCGCAGAAGGACGACGCGTTCTACCTCAGAACCAAGAAAATTAAGATGGGTCACCTCTTTAGTGAAACATTGTAATCAATCTATCCCGCAGGGCGGGATGACCTCACCTCGCCCTGCAATATATCTGTTCACCATATTGAAAGGAAGATTTTAAGATGAAGGTACTCGAAGGCAAGTTAGTAGCAACCAAGGGCAAGTTTGCAATCGTTGGTGCACGTTTCAACGAATTTATCGTTTCCAAGCTGATCTCTGGCGCGGAGGACACGCTGGTACGTCACGGTGTGGACACGGATGACATCACGCTCGTATGGGTTCCGGGTGCATTTGAGATTCCTCTTGCGGCACAGAAGCTGGCGCAGAGCGGCAAGTATGATGCAGTTATCTGCCTCGGCGCGGTTATCCGCGGCTCGACCAGCCACTACGACCTCGTGTGCAACGAGGCTGCCAAGGGCATCGCACAGGTCAATCTGCAGACCGGCGTACCGGTAACGTTCGGTGTGATTACCACTGAGAACATCGAGCAGGCCATCGAGCGCGCAGGCACCAAGGCCGGCAACAAGGGCGCCGATGCAGCGATTGCCGCTCTCGAGCTGGCAAACCTGCTGCCGCAGCTCTAAAATTGTGCAGAAAAATGCTCTCTGATGATTCAGAGAGCATTTTTATTTACCATCCTCAATTCTCCATTTTCCTCCTGCAGACGAAAAACCACCCGTGAAAAATCCCGGGTGGTTTTCTTTATTCTACCGAGCCTTCTCCGCCCATGAGCGCGGTCAGCTCCTCAATCCGCTCCAGTGGGAACGGTGGGAACGCCACCGGCTTCATGGCGATGGACATCAGCTTCATCGGGTTATCGTCCGCCGCTGCGCGGTTAGAGGCAGTACACCGCGCCTGCGGGTACGACCGGACGGCCGCACACCCTGCAGGTGAAGCTGTCGTCGCAGGCATGCGTTTTGTAATAACCCTTTTGATATTGCTTGCGTTTATTCTCCCGATTCATGGGAATTCCTCCTGAAAAGTCGATATTTTTCGTCCTTTGGGGAGGTGGTTTACGGATTCCTGTACAGCCGACCTCCCGGTCAGCGCACAAGCTCCAGTTTACCGAATTTGTTCAAAAAGCAATGCTTCTTTAATTATTTATCCTTGAGTGCGTCCTTTACCTTATCCCAGAAGCTCTTGCGCTTTACCTGATTCTCGTCTGTGGACGTTTCCTCGAACTCACGCAGCAGCTTTTTCTGCTTTTCGGACAGGTTCTTCGGCACCTCGATGTTTACGCGGACATACTGGTCGCCGCGACCACGGCCGTTGACATTCTGAATGCCCTTGCCGCGCATGCGGAACGTCGTGCCGGTCTGCGTGCCTTCCGGAATCTTGTACTCGATGCGGCCGTCGATGGTCGGCACCTGCAGCGTATCGCCGAGTGCGGCCTGTGCGAACGAAATCGGAATATCGACATGTACATCCGAGCCGTTGCGGGTAAAGATCGGATGCGGACGGATGGCAACCGTTACGAACAGATCGCCTGCGGGACCGCCGTTCACGCCTGCATTGCCCTGACCGCGCTGCTGGATGGACTGACCATCGTCGATACCGGCCGGAATGTTGACCTTGAACTTGCGGGTCTTGCGGACACGACCCTGACCGCCGCACTTCGGACACGGCTTCTTGATGATCTTGCCGGTGCCGCGGCAGTTCGGGCAGGCGCCCTGCGTCTGGAACATGCCGAGCGGCGTGCGCTGGGTCTGCGTAACAACGCCGGTGCCACGGCAGTTCGGACAGGTCTCTGCCGTGGTGCCCTTTGCGGCACCCGTGCCGCCGCAGTCATCACAGGATTCGATGCGCTCGACCGTGATCTCCTTCTCACAGCCAAATGCGGCTTCCTCGAAGGACAGGATCACCGTCTGACGGATGGATTCGCCGCGCTGCGGTGCATTACGGCGGGACGACCGTCCGCCGCCAAAGCCGCCGCCGAAGAACGAACCGAACAGGTCGCCCAGATCGCCCATATCAAAGCCGCCGCCGAAGCCGCCGGCACCGGCACCGCCGCCGTAGCTCGGGTCAACGCCGGCAAAGCCGAACTGATCGTACTTAGCGCGCTTCTCCTTGTCGGACAGCACTTCGTACGCTTCGTTTGCTTCCTTGAACTTATCCGCAGCCTCCGGATTATCTTTGTTGAGGTCCGGGTGGTACTTGCGCGCCAGCTTGCGGTATGCCTTTTTCAGCTCATCATCACTTGCGCCCTTCTGTACGCCGAGCACTTCATAATAATCTCTTTTATCAGCCATAAAAAATCATCCTATACACAGGGATAGGCGCACCGAAGCGCGCCTCTCCATTAGAGTGGAGTGTGGAGAGTGAAGAGTGAGGAGTTTTTCTCTCCACTCTCCACTCTTCTATCTTCACTCTTGCTTATTACTTATTGTCGTCGTCCTTAACCTCGGTGAAGTCAGCGTCTACAAAGTCGCCCTGCTGGCCGCCCTGTGCGCCTGCACCCTGAGCGCCGCCCATGTTCGGGTCGCCCTGCGGTGCCTGCTGCTGATAGATCTTGCCGGCCAGATCGGAGAACTTCTTAGACAGGCCCTCGGTTGCAGCCTTGATCATATCGGTATCGGTGCCCTTGAGCGCTTCCTTAACCTTTTCGATCTCAGCCTGAACGCCTGCCTTCTCATCTGCGGACAGCTTGTCGCCCAGATCGGTCAGTGCCTTCTCGGACTGGAATACCAGCTGCTCAGCGTTGTTGCGAACCTCAACTGCTTCCTTGTTCTTCTTATCCTGCTCAGCGTACTGCTCAGCCTCGTGCATTGCCTTGTCGATCTCGTCCTGAGACAGATTGGTGGATGCAGTGATGGTGATCTTCTGCTCCTTGCCGGTGCCGAGGTCCTTAGCGGATACGTTTACGATGCCGTTTGCGTCGATATCGAAGGTAACTTCGATCTGAGGAATGCCGCGCGGTGCCGGAGCGATGCCGTCGAGGGTGAAGCGGCCGAGGGTCTTGTTGCCTGCAGCCATCTCGCGCTCGCCCTGCAGAACGTGAATCTCAACGGACGGCTGGTTGTCAGCTGCGGTGGAGAAGATCTGGCTCTTCTTGGTCGGGATGGTGGTGTTGCGGTCGATCAGCTTGGTGCATACGCCGCCGAGGGTCTCAATGCCGAGGGACAGCGGAGTTACGTCGAGCAGCAGCACGTCCTTGACCTCGCCGCCAAGTACGCCGCCCTGGATGGATGCGCCGATGGCTACGCACTCGTCCGGGTTGATGCCCTTGAAGCCTTCCTTGCCGGTGATGCCCTTAACAGCCTCCTGTACAGCCGGGATACGGGTGGAACCGCCAACCAGCAGAACCTTGGACAGATCGGAAGCGGACAGACCAGCGTCGCTCATAGCCTGACGAACCGGGCCCATGGTGCGCTCAACGAGGTCTGCGGTCAGCTCATTGAACTTTGCACGGGTCAAGGTCAGCTCGAGGTGCTTCGGACCGGTTGCGTCTGCGGTGATATACGGCTGGTTGATGGAGGTCTGGCTCATGCCGGACAGCTCGATCTTTGCCTTCTCAGCAGCTTCCTTCAGGCGCTGCATAGCCATGCGGTCGTTCGACAGGTCAATGCCGTTGGACTTCTTGAACTCGTCAACCATCCAGTCGATGATGCGCTGGTCGAAGTCATCGCCGCCGAGGTGGGTATCACCTGCGGTGGACAGAACCTCCAGAACGCCCTCGCCGATATCCAGGATGGATACATCGAACGTACCGCCGCCGAGGTCGTATACCATGATCTTCTGCTCGGATTCCTTATCTACGCCGTAAGCCAGCGCAGCAGCGGTCGGCTCGTTGATGATACGCAGAACTTCCAGACCTGCGATCTTGCCGGCATCCTTGGTAGCCTGACGCTGCGAGTCGGAGAAGTAAGCCGGAACGGTGATGACCGCCTGATTTACCGGCTGGCCGAGGTATGCTTCTGCGTCAGCCTTCAGCTTCTGCAGGATCATAGCGGAAATCTCCTGCGGAGAGTACGGCTTGCCGTCGATGTTTACGCGGTAGTCGGTGCCCATGTGGCGCTTGATGGAAATAATGGTGCGGTCTGCGTTGGTTACAGCCTGGCGCTTAGCGACCTGACCGATCATACGCTCGCCGTCCTTAGAAAATGCAACAACAGACGGAGTGGTGCGCGCACCCTCAGCGTTAGGGATGACTACGGCTTCGCCGCCCTCCATAACAGATACACAAGAGTTCGTCGTACCAAGGTCAATACCAATGATCTTACCCATAATAAATACACTCCTTAATAGTTAGGATTTAGTTTACTTTAATTAGTAGTTAGTAATCAGTTTGCAACCTTCACCATCGCATGGCGAATAACCTTATCGCCGATCTGGAAGCCCTGCTGGAAGGTTTCCGCGATGACATTTTCACCGAGGCTTTCATCCTCAACGTGCATAACCGCGTTGTGGAAGTTCGGATCGAATGCGGTGCCTGCGGCAGCGTCGATGACGGTGACGTTAATGCCCTTGAGGCTTTCGGTCAGCTGCGTCATGGTCAGCTCGACACCCTTTTTATATTCGGTGTCGGCGGTCTCTGCCTTGAGCGCCCGCTCGAGGTTATCATAGGTCGGCAGCAGTGCGGTTACGGCGCGGCTGACGGCATCGGTGTACGCCTGCTCACGCTCGCGCTGGCTGCGCTTGCGGAAGTTATCGTACTCCGCCGCCATGCGGAGATAACGGTCGTTCAGGTCGTTATACTTGGCTTCCCAGTCCGTCGCGGGCTTTGCTTCAGCCTTGGCGGTCTCCTCTGCGGGAGCCTCGGTCTTTACCTGCTCCTGCTCTTCCGCCTCCGGCTTTGTCTTTTTGCTCATGTCGTTTTGTGCCTCCGTTTGCAGGAAATCAATGATTTCCGTCTTTTTCATCTAAAAATGTCTCGGCAATCAGCTTGTTCAGCCCTTTTGCGAAGCGGCTGAGCTGTGCGGACAGCTTGGCGTAATCCATGCGGGTCGGACCCACGATGCCGATCGCACCCTGACCGATCTTGCCGATATCGTATTTTGCGTAGATCGCCGAGGTTTCACTCAGCGGGTTTTCACCGTTTTCCGGTCCGATGAAGAACTGGATGCCGTCGATCTTGCGGGTGGCCGGCAGCAGGTGCTTGCGGTCGTCCTCCATGTAATCGAGCAGCGTCTGTGCTTTTTTCGTATCGCGGTACTCCGGAAAACGAAGCAGCTTGCTGGCACCGTCGAGGTAAACCTTCTGGTCGCTCAGCTCGGTGATCAGCTCTGCGATGTACTCGGCCACCGGAGCGAGCAGCGCGGTCAATCCCGCGGCGCGGCGCACAATGTCGAATCGCTCGGCGGTGATGCTAGAGAGCGGCAGTCCGGTCAGCGTCTGGTTGAGTACATAGGTGAGCAGCTCGGCCTCATCCTTGGAGACCTCAGCCACCGTGCGGACCATTTTGTTCTTAACCGTACCCGAATCCGTAACTACTACGATTACGAAATTCATCTTATCGACTGCGATGATCTCAAACTGCCGGATGGCGATCTGTGTCATGGCCGGTGTGATAGCAACCGACGCGTAATTTGTCAGACTGGTGAGCAGCTTGCCGGCCTCCTGAATGAGGTGGTCAAGCTCCCGTACCTTGGTAAGCACGCTGTTCTGCAGTGCGTTTCCGTCCTCCGCATTGTCGGTCGGACGCTCCATCAGTTCATCCACATACAGTCGATAGCCCTGCGGTGAGGGGATTCGTCCCGCAGAGGTGTGCGGCTTTTCGAGGTAGCCCATGTCCTCCAGCTCACTCATCTCATTGCGGATGGTGGCGGACGAGAACGGCAGCTCGTGTCCCTCGGTCAATGCCTTGGAGCCGACCGGCTCAGCCGTGCGGATGTAATCGCCGATAATGGCTTTGAGTATTTGCTTTTTACGTTCCGAAAGCTCCACCGAAGCAGACTCCTTTCTTTCGGTTGTTAGCACTCCATCTCCCCGAGTGCTAAACTTAATTTACCACCACATACGGACAAAGTCAAGTGCTGTTTGTGAACAATTTATGAAAATTTTAATTCCTTTCCTCGTACCTTTCGCACTAAAACAAGGCTGTTCACGGCATAAAGCAGGGTTTTCAGCCACTTTTGAAAATCCAGTTTTTAGCACTCTTCACATATCTTCACGCACTTTCACGCGAAAATGTTGTACTTGTGATGTACTGTGCAGTGTGCTTATCCTCGCATTTTCTTTTGCGCTGTGGCACGGAGAGTGCTAATATCAATGATATTTTGCGATTTTGCCATCTTTTCAGCAGCCAGCTCCTTATTTGCGTGTCCATATACGTTCAAAATCTGAGTGGGTGTTCCATGCCCCATTACTGCTTGCAGTTCTTTCAGGCTCATCTTGTCCAAATATTCCGTGCAGAACGTGTGTCGGAATCGGTGCGGGAAAACGTGCGTGATTTGATTATCAGGGTGTTGCTTGTTATACTTCTTCTCAGCCCACGCCATTTTAGAAGAAATGTTCTCGCCTACCATCGGTTTTCCATCCTGTGTAAAGAACAAAAAACCGCTATATCCACCTACCACAGGTTCTTCCATCGGTGCATTACGGTTTTCCAGCAGATGTTTGAAACAATAATAGGCGTTGTCATTCATTCCAATACTGCGATTGCCCGCTTTGGTCTTTGGCAGGTCAATAAAGTATTTTCCCTCGCGCTTTTTCAACTGCTTGTTGATAAAGATTCTCCGATTTTCAAAATCCAAATCAGATACCGTCAGTCCGCACAGTTCACTTACACGAACGCCTGTGAACAACAGCAGCGCGAACATATCAAAATACTTAGAATACGTTTCATCGTTCCACAGGAAAGTCAGCCAGTTCCGCTGTTCCTCTGCTGTCAACGGTGTGCGTTCCTCTGTATCGTTTTCAAGCACTTTGTTCATTCGGATTCCAAACGGATTACGCACGATAACCTCATCTTCAATCGCCATATTATAAGCCGCTTTTAACACTGCAATAACACTTGTGATAGTCTTATAGGCTCTGCCGTCCTTGTGCATTTTGCCAATCAGATTTTTCACGCTCGAAACTTTAACGTCCATAATTTTCTGGTGAATGACAGGCTCTTGCTCGACCATTTTCAAGCGTGCTTTGTAATTCTTGATTGTGGTATCTCGTCTGCTTTCCAGATGGTCGATATATTGTTCAACCAGTTCATACACCGTAATATTCGCAGAGTTATAATCAACGCCGCTGTTAAGTTTCTTCCACAGCTCTTTTTCTTTCTCGCGCAGCTTTTCAAGTGTCTTTGCATACAGATACTTGCGTTCTTTGGAATACGGGTCAGTATAGCTATACTGATAAAGTCCATTCGGTCGTTGACTCTCATTCTTTTCGAGGACTTTGCCGTTTTTGTCTTTTCGCTTTCCAGCCAATAGTTTTATCTCCTTTCCTGCTGAAAAGCCCCAAATATGACAGCAACAGTATAACATAGTTGGGGCTGGATTGCACGAATTTTTACGCCGAATAACACTCCATCAAATACTCCTCCAGCTTTGCCCGCTTAATCATGCGTTTTGTGCCAATCCACAGCACATAGGGGTTATTCTTTCCATCGGTCAATTCTCGAATCTTGTTCATCCCAATGCGAAAATAGTCCGAAGCCTCCTCTACATTTAGCAAAGGACTTTCCCAAATCGGTGTAATGTTTTTCTTATTCGTCATATTGTGAATCTTCTCCTTTTTAATTGGTTGAGTGAGATACATCTACTCGCCCGCTCGTGTGCAGGCGGCAGGTGTGAAAAGTGCAAATCGTGCCCGTTACCGTTATACCAAAAGTGAGGTCATCGTAATTTGTACCAAATTCCTGTTGACACTGCTTAAAGTCCGTGTTATATTGAGAGTGTAGATAATGCCAAATCTAACGAACGTCACTTATGATACAGGAGGTAACAGAGCATGAGTATTTACGGCTATTGCCGCATATCAACGCCCCAACAGAATATCGAGCGGCAGGAACGCAACATCAAAGCCGCCTATCCTGATGCGGTTCTGGTCAGTGAAGCCTACACCGGCACCAAGATTGAGCGCCCCAAGTGGTCACGGCTGCTGGCCAGAGTGGTCAAGGGTGATACCATCGTTTTTGACAGCGTATCCCGCATGAGCCGTGATGCTGTCGATGGTTATGCCGCCTACGAGGACTTGTACAGCCGAGGTGTAACGCTGGTGTTCCTCAAAGAGCCGCACATCAACACAGACACCTATCGCGCGGCTATGAGCGTATCGCTCCCCAAGACAGATACCAAGGTCGATATACTGCTGGATGCAGTTGAACAGTTCATGCTTGCACTCGCTAAAGAGCAGATACAGCTTGCGTTCGACCAGTCAGAGAAAGAGGTCAAAGACCTGCATCAGCGCACGAGTGAGGGCATCAAGACCGCCAAGCTGAACGGCAAGCAGATAGGCCAGCCCAAGGGCGCGAAGCTGACTACCAAAAAGAGCATCGCAGCCAAGCAGATTATCAAGCAGCACGCTAAAGAGTTCGGCGGCAGTTTGTCCGACCCAGAGGTTATCAAGCTGGCTGGTATCAGCCGCAACAGCTATTACAAATACAAACGAGAACTGACAGAGGGAGAGGGCTAACGCCCTCTCCTTTGCTCCGGAACGCCCTGTGCTCGTGTTAGTTTCACCCAGAATACCGTAACGAAACGTTACAGTATCGCGATAGGTACAGCATTGCATCTGGCTTATCAGTACCGCTTGCGCGGCACTGGAAAAAGACTGATTTTTCATCAATCAAATAATCAAAAGACAGTGGGAGAGATAAGAGGAAACACTATATTAGGGGGAACGCTCTCACCCGAAAATGCAGAAAGCAGTAAAAAGTGCATTGTTCCCTGTGTTCTCAATCCATCAAGCTATCTATCTCCGCATCGAAGTTGCACATTTCCTCGAGCGTTTCAGGATTTCCAAAACCAAACGAGCATATACACTGAGGGCGATTTAGTTGTTCCTCTCCGAGATACTTCCCGCCGTCAATAGATTCCACAATTTCCTTGAACCATTCCTGTTCATACAGCCAGCAGGTAAATGCAGGGTCTTCCTCGTTCAATTCTTCCATGTATTCCAGAAAGGCTTGTTGGCTCTCCCTCTGCCGTTCCTCACGCTCTGCCGCCAGTGCAGCCAGATAGTCAATCTCTGTGTCGCTCATTGCATCAAAGGCGTTATCCGGTTCATCCTCGCCCGCTCGTTGCACATCAGACAGCCCACGCAGATAATCAGCCAGCCAAGCACGCAGACAGGCTTGCAGCCGTTCAATATACGCACTCAGCTTATCCCGACTAATCAGCGTAACACTGGTGAGTTTCTTCCACGGCATACCCGTACAGCTGTCGTTATACCGCTTTACCGCATATTCCCCGTTATTACCTGTCAATTCGCCCACAATCGCGCGAAACTGTTCCAGAGAGAAAATATACCATTGGTGTTCACAAAACCATGTACGCCATTCAGAGCGTTTCACGCCCTTATGCCACTGGTCACGCAGTATGTTGCTGTGATATTCGATCAACCGGTTGTAGCTATCCTCCGTCAGCAGTTCACCCAGCATGGAAATAGTTCGCCGCGCCGCTTCTTCAATCGTGCCGCCAGCATCCAGACACCGAAGTTCCAAGCGGGCATATATGCCGCAGTTCGGATATTGTTTGGTTTTGTCGTAGCACTCATTCTCAAAAGGGCGTTTGGGCTTGCCAGTGATGGACGGTGACTGACTTTTTGCGAACATACTTTTGACAGAACCGTCCTCGTCCATGGTAATACCGTTGTTATCGAGGCTGAATCTATCAATCACCAGCCAGCGAACCGCTTTATTCAGACGGCGCAGTTCATCATATGAGTGTGTAAAGCTGTCAAAGGCAAAGTCAGCCCGTTCAACATAGTACGGATTTCTCTCTGTCATATCGGCGATTGTAGTTGCCAAGTCACGCCCAGACAACAGAGTATAACGTGTGCCCGCTGCACGAATAGAGGGGTTAAGCTGATAGCGATAGAATTTCTCCGTGAACTGTGGCTGCACCTCGTTTGTCTGCCGCGCTGCACCTTGCTTGTGTCCCCAGAAAATGCTATAATCCGCATAGTCGAGCGGGAGATATTTCGCTTGCACCTGCAACGTATGCAGGCCGCACGAATGCTTTCCGCCGTATAATTTTTTGATTTCCGCTTTTTTCATTAAAAGTCTCCCTTAAAATTGATAAAAAGTTTCCAAAACCTCTATTACCCCTTCTGGCTCGTCCCGATTTTTTCGGAAAACAGCTTTTTGCAACTCTCCGAAGTTTCGAAAAACGTGCTTCTCGATAAAAAATTTAGGTTTTCTTGAATTTCTCTCGAGCGCACGAATCAAACCACTTGACTTATCACATACTTGATGGTATTTTTATTTTGAATAACCGAATCATATTTTCACCCTCTTTCTAAATTGGCTCAGAATGCCCCAGAATCGTTTCTGATGGTCACTCGTCAAAGAATACGCACAGCCACCTCAAAGACGATTGTGCGGCGCTTTAGCGTTCCTGTGATTGCCTCACACTACCTACTATACAAAATCGGGCTCAGAGAGACGCCAAATTATACATATTTTTTAATTCATTTATTGTGCATTATTCACAATCTGCAACCAAAGTCATTATATAGGCAGCAAAAAGCGGCTGATATGCGTGAAAAATCGCACATCAGTCGCAGTTATTTTTTAATTAAAGATCTTCATCATCATCAGCCAGAAAGATAGTCAGCTGAAAAGGTTTCTGATCTGCGAACTTCACAGTGATATACTCAATCCGTTCCTCTGGAAAGAAACGCCCGCTTGCCCATGCAAATTCGCCTTTTACCACAATCTTACTCTCCCAGAACGGGTCAATGATAAAAGCAACGCCGTCCTCGATAATTTCAAAAGGCCCTACTACAAGAGATATATCTACTCGACTGGCCGCATCTTTCGAGGGAAAGTTCATCTGCATACTGGTGAAATACCCTCTGTTCAAATGAACCAGCAGGCTTTCCAGCGTCGGGAATGTTAGTCTTTCAAATTCCATGATTTTCTCCTTTGTTTTTCCGTTGGGTGATTGGGTTTTCGGTGTCATTTCGGGGCTTTTCGGGTCAAATGTTGTACTTGTGATGTACTGATTTTTCATATTGATAACATTTCAGTAGTTTTAATCATGCATTCCGCTCGAATGACATCATTTTGCGAACTCTATCCACTCCTCAAAGTGTACTATTTGTTATCAATTTATGAAATGATGGTCGGAATTTTATCACACTCGTCTGCCGAGTGCTGAAATGCCAATTTTCACCGTATGAAAAATGCTCTGATTTGGTCGTTTTTCCTTGCGTTCGCGTTCACACAGTGATAAAATTATTATGAGAGAGACAGGCAATCGTTCGATTGCCGTAGAGAGAAAATCCGCTCTATAAAAAGGAGAACAAACATGAAGGAAATCAAAGTTGGCATCGTTGGTTTGGGCCGTCTCGGTTCGGTACACGCGCAGAATCTCGCGTTCAAGATTCCCGGCTGCAAGCTGGTCGCTGCCTGCTCGCTCGTGCAGAAGGAGCTGGACTGGGCAAAGGACTACCTCAAGGTAGAGTACACCACCACGGACTACAAGAAAATGGTTGATGAGGCAGACATCGAAGCTGTCGTTATCGTCTCCTCCTCTCCGGAGCACTGCTGGATGATCGAGTACGCGCTCGATGCAGGCAAGCACGTCTTCACCGACAAGCCGCTCGGCTGCTCGCTTGAGGAGTGCAAGCGCGCTGAGGCTGCCGTTGAACGTCACCCGGACAAGATCTTCTTCCTTGGCTTTATGCGCCGCTACGATCCGTCCTACGCGGATGCAAAGGCACAGATCAACGCAGGCCGCATCGGCAAGCCGTATCTGGTAAAGGCTACCGGCCTGGACCCGGAAGCACTGGTCGAGAGCTGCATCAAGTTCTCCAAGACCTCGGGCGGCATCTTCATTGACGCGGCTTCGCACGACATTGACCTGATGCGCTGGTTCCTCGGCGGTGAGGTTACCGAGGTTTACGCCGCAGGCACCAACTTCAAGCACCCCGAGTTTGCCGAGAACGGTGACACCGAGACCGGCATGGCAATGCTCAAGTTTGACAATGGCACGGTCGCTTTCCTGCACGTTGGCCGTACTGCGCCGCACGGCTACCACACCGAGACCGAGATCGTCGGCACCGAAGCGCATATCCGCGTAGCCGGTGTACCGTGGAAGGACCGTGTAATGGTTTACGATCAGTACGGTGCCCGTCAGGAGATCGTCGAGAACTTCCCGCAGCGTTTCGCAGAGGCTTACCTGCTCGAAATGGTGGACTTCATCGACTGCATCCAGAAGGACCGCAAGCCCGAGCTGACCGTTTACGACGGCACCAAGGCAACCCTCGTTACCTACGCGATTACGGATTCGTTCCACTCCGGCAAGCCGGTTCAGGTACAGTATTAATATATTGTAAAATCGCACAAAAGCAGAGCCGAAAGACTCTGCTTTTTCTTGCATATTTTCATCTTCTCTGCTATGATAATGGCAAGGAGGTAGAGTCTATGACGAATGCTAACCCCAATGCTCCCGCGTACCGCTGGCTGCTGCTGTTCTGGCTGTTCAATGCTCTGAATGTGCTGTTCAGCGTGATCGACCTGCCGGTCGTATTGTTCAGCGGTGAAGCCGGTCAAATCACGTTATCTAATATTCTCGCACTCGCTGCCGCAGTCGCACAGTTTTATCCGTTCTATCAACTCGGCAAGCTGTCCGACCGTCTGCACCGCGCCTTCACTGTCAACATTATCAGCGTCTGCGCAGCCGTTGTCGGACTGATCTCGCTTCTGATAGCGCTGACCGACCGACCGCCCTATAACTCTGCCGCGGTCATCACGGTGATGAGTCTGGTAGTCATGGCGGGCGTGATTTGCCTGTACGTTTCCCAGTTCTTTCTGTATACCGGATTGGAGGCGCTTCGCGCGGAACGCGGCTATGATTATCCGTCCCGCCTGATCCGACTGTGCTTTTTCGTGCCGCTGATCTGCGATATTGCCGCCGTCCTGCTGGACAGCGCGCTCAAAACCTCGATTTCGCTCTTTTCTAAGTGTTTCTGCCTGATCGTGCTCGGACTGTTCGTCCGCGCCGCTCGCAAGAGCGAGATTGCATAACTGCGGCACGAGATCATGTCGCCCATAAGATATCAAATACTTCTGCAAACGCGAAAAAAGACCGCCTAAGCGGTCCTTTTTCTTTTATATGAGAGATTATTTGTAGAGAGCAGGTTTATCCATCATCTCGATCGGCAGGAACTGATTCGTGCCGCGGGAACGGTTGAGCGTGTCTGCTGCAACGCAGGCAGCGTAGCCGTCCCATGCGGACGGACCATCCGGCTCCCCCTTCTCCTCGAGGGTCTTGACCCAATGGGTCAGCTCAATGTCATAGGCTTCAATAAAGCGGTCCTTCCAGTCGGTCAGGATCGGGAACGAACGGGTTGCGTTCGAGCGCTTGACAACCGCATACGGATCAGGCAGGTTGACTGTGCCCTTCTCGCAGACGACCTGACACTGGATGTCATAACCGTAAGCGTCCGCAACCTGAACCTCTACGTCAATACGCGCACCGGACTGGGTTTCCAGCAGCACGATCTGCGGGTTGTCATAACCCTTGGTAGAGCACACGGACTGGCGCACCTTGAGCACCTGACCGCTCTTATACTCGTCACCGAGCAGCCAGCGGCAGATGTCCAGCTCGTGGATTGCAACGTTGGAAACGCCCATCTCTGTCTGGAAGCCGTCCGGCTGAGACACGTTGCGGTGGCACGCGTGAATCATCAGCGGTGCACCCAGCTCGCCGGAGTCGATGATGCGCTTCATCTCGGCATAGCCGCGGTCATAATGGCGCATAAAGCCCACCTGCAACAGACGTTTGCCGTGCGCGGTTTCTGCGGCGATGATCTTCTCGCAGTCCTCTGCGTTCTGCGCTAGCGGCTTCTCGCAGAACACCTGCTTGCCCGCTTTGAGAGCCTCGAGCACATAGCCTGCGTGGCTCGGGTCGGACGAGGTGATAACGACCGCCTGCACCTCCGGTGCTGCGATCAGCTCCTCGCCGGTCTTGTATGCCTTCATGCCTTCATACTGCGCTGCAACCTTAATCGCAGCTTCTTCAAAATAGTCTGCACAGGCAACAACCTGACAGCCCGGAACAATGTCCGTCAGGCGTCGAATGTGATCGCGGCCAATTGCGCCGCAGCCAATAACACCAATATTCAGCATGCTGATCCTCTCCTTTTAACAGCAAGAATAATCACTTAAAATCTCGTTAATACTCGCGGATTCCCGCGTTTTTTCACACTTTTTTTCTTCATTGCATACATTGTACCGCAATCCCGCCGTCACGGTCAACCGTCCCACCAAAACATTGGTAGCCTGCCTAAAAAAGCACCGCAAATTTATGGCAAAATGAAGGCTCAAAAGCAGATGACAGTGCATTTTTGATTGTGCACTGTGCGTAGTTATACTTGACGTCAGCGCTGCTCTCCCCTATACTTTGAAGTAGAAAAGGAGAATGTGTCAATGGCAGTTACCATACAAAAAATCGCAGAGCTGTCCGGTGTGTCGCGCGGCACGGTGGACCGTGTGCTGCACGGACGCCCCAACGTCAATCCGATGATACGCGAAAAAGTTGTCCGTGCCGCAGAAAAACTCGGCTACCAGCCTCCAGTGCCGCCGAAATCGGCAGATTGCAGGCAAGCGGCTATTCTCATTCCGCAATGGACGGATGGGCATTTCAATCGGCAAATCGTCAGCGGCATTCGCAAGGCACTGCGCTATATCGCTGATCCAGCGTTTATACTGACCGAGCAGCCGCTGCGCACTATGACCATGCAGGAGCTGCTCCGCGCAATGGACGAACAGATTCGTTCCGGCGTGGACGGGCTCATCATCCGCGCCGAAAATACGCCCGAGGTCCGCGCCGCCATCGAGCAGGCGGTGCAGCAGGGCGTGACCGTCATTACCTATGATGCCGATGTGCCGCACAGCGGCCGTCTGTGCCACGCCGGACAGGATCTTGTCCGCGCGGGCGCTATCGCCGCCGGTGTCATGGCGCGGCTCATCCGGCCGCCCGAGCACGTTCTCATTGTCACCGGAAATCTGCGTATGGAGGCCCACAAAGGCCGCGTGGACGGCTTTTGCCGCCGTCTGCTCGAGCTAGGCTTCTCCGAAGATGCCTACCGCGTGATTGAAACCAACGAAATGCCTGAACTCACCGGCGAACTCGTCGCGCAGGCGCTTCAGGCCGACAGTCGCCTGCACGCCGTCTATATGGCCTGCCAGCCGCTCTCCGGCTGCATCGCGGGCATCCGAAAAGCGCGGCGCACCACCCGGCCGCATATCGTCTGCAACGACCTCACGCCCACCGCGAAGCGGTATCTGCGGGACGGCACGGTGGATTTCGTGATCGGTCAGTCATTCTCGCAGGAGTCGTTCCACGCCGTGCTGGCGATGTATCAAATGCTGCTGCGCGGCGTGAAGCCGAAGCGTGAGCTGTATTATACCGATCTGCGGTTGATCACGCAGGAGATGTTGTAGCGAGAGATTGCATTTAGCGATTTGCAGTAATTGAGAATTGATAATGGAGAATGGAAAATTGACGTGACGGTTTACCGTTGTGTGGGTGGCCAATGGCCTCCCTACGGGATAGATTGTGCAGGTCGGATACAAGCGGTGCGCCGAGTCGTCACACCCTACGGTATAACGAGTGCAATTCGTAGGTGTCGTGCAAAATATCCAAGCCAACGAGTTGCGCGACACTGTTATGTCGCGCTTGTGAAGAATAACCCGCATGTGTAGCAGTACGCTATCTGTGAACTGCGAATAGTTTGCGAAAGACACGCAATGGTAACCCGACTGCCGTTCCCCATATCGAAGCGGTCGCCGGTCTCTGATCTGCGCCAACCCAAGAAATAAAGGAAGATGGAGTCCCAAGAGGATAGAAACCTTAGGTGTCTATCCTTTTGGCCCCCCCAGTCAAAGGTTGGCTTCCATTCCCAATACTTTAGTAATCAGATAACGATTTACACAACAAAAAAGAGCCGCTTTACAGCGACTCTTTTTTTGTTTGATATGCGTGGACTGATTACTTAGCAGCCAGACGGCGAGCCTTAGCAGCCATGCGCTCACGGGTAACGTCGAGCAGTACGGCGCCGATGATAACCAGGCCGAGTACGAGGTTCTGTACTGCCGAAGAAACGGACAGCAGGGAGAAGCCGTTACGCAGAACAGCGATGATCAGCGCGCCGAGCATGGTACCAACCATGGTGCCCTTGCCGCCCAT